>DATMSG010000029.1:0-22334 GCA_035565515.1 Devosia sp. | reverse complement strand
GCAGAGAGTGTGGCGTGGAGGCAACACAGCCTACACCCGCATGCTGTTCAACTGGTCGCGGCCGGGCCGCGAGCCCAATCAGAGCTTGTAGAGGATCTGGTCGACCCAGAAACGCTCGAGGCGGGCCAGAGCCTTGTTCAGGTTGTCGAACTCTTCGTCCCCGAGGCCCCCGACCTTGTCGATGGACTTGAGGTGACGATCATAGAGTTCGTCGATCACTTCCGCGACTTCCTCGCCCTTGGGGGTGAGGCGAATGCGGACCGAACGGCGGTCGGTGCGCGAACGCTCCTGGAAGATGTAACCGGTTTCGACCAGCTTCTTGAGATTGTAAGAAACGTTCGAACCAAGATAGTAACCGCGCGAGCGCAGCTCACCGGCGGTGAGTTCGCTATCGCCGATGTTGAACATCAGCAGCGCCTGGACCGGGTTGATGTCGTCCCAGCCCATGCGGTCGAACTCGTCCTTGATCAGGTCGAGAAGACGACGGTGGAGACGTTCCACGCGGGAGACGGCTTCGAGATAGAGGGGCTTGAGACCTTCCGGACGGTTCGGGATCAGGGCCTCAGCTGCGTTCGACTTGGTTGCCATTTTTGCCTCACTGTTTTTCTCTGCGTGCGATTTTTCGCATCTCATGAGGCCAAACTACGACGGCCGAACTAAGATCGCCCTAAACAGCACGCTTAATGGCATCTTACTGGAAAGCAATGAGAATTTGGCTTAACGCTTCGTCACACCGGTGCATAAACTTGTAACCATTACAAGGCGTAAACGGCTCCGGAGCCAGAAGGCAGCGGGCGGCCGGCGCGACCGCCCGCTTCTTCAGTGTCAGGCCTGGAGAGCCTTGAGACCGGTCCGCTTGAGGGCGAAAACGACCGATACGGCCAGCGCCTGGGCGATGATGAAGGTTACTCCGATCGCTGTCATTTGAGCCGAATAAAACACAAGAAGTGCGACACTGAGCAGAACCCAAAGACCATCACCGGCGAGATTGGCGGCGAGGGACAGCCTGTCTGGTCCGGTGGCAGCTCCAATCGTCCAGTTAAAGAGGGCCCAGGGGAGCAGAAAAATTCCGGCGCCGAGAAGGATGGTGTGCATGGGCGCCCAGCCGACGAGATTGGCCAGGGGATCGGCGAGGACGAGCAGGCCGATGCCCATGGACAAAGAGAGTGCGGCATCGAAACGGTAGATGAGCCGGGGATCGCGGAGGGTGCGGGTGTGGGCGGTTGCCATGGCTGAACTCCAGGGGTGGTTGTCGATGGGCCGAGGGTGGCGCGGGGGAGGTCATGACGACAATTACCTCTGGGGTAATGGAATTGCGGCGGCGCCTGCGGCAGATTGCGAGCAAGGAGACAGACCATGTTCGAGACGGCCTTGCGCGACTGGCGCAATCAGCGGGGAATGAGCCAGATGGCGCTGGCCATGGCGGCGGAGGTGTCGCCGCGGCACCTGTCTTTCCTCGAATCCGCGCGGGCGCGGCCGAGCGCCGCCATGGTGTTGCGGCTGGCCGAAGCACTCGATCTGCCATTGCGTGAGCGCAATGGCCTGCTGGTGGCGGCGGGCTTTGCGCCGCATTATGGGGATAATGATTGGCTCAGTCCGCAGATGAGCGAGTTGAGGCAGGCGGCGCAGCTCTTGCTCCGGGCGCATGGGCCCTACCCCGCCATTGTGCTCGATGCCGCTTTTGACATTCTCGAAGCCAATGGGGCGGCGTTGGCGCTGATCGGGGTAGAGACGCTGCCGGCGGCAAGGCTCAATCTGGCCGATCTTGTTTTTGCGCCGGGCGAGGTGCGACGTTCCATTGTGAACTGGGCGGAGGTGGCGGCCTATCTGATGCATCGGCTGCGTGAGGGCGTGCGCAGGCATGGGCCGAGTGCGCCGGTGGCGCGGGTGCTGATGCGGGTACGGCGACACGAGGGTGCGGATGCACTGAGTTTGCGGCCGGAAGGCGCGCTTGGACAGGTGCTCTTGCCGCTTGAATTCCGGATGGGTGGGCAGGTAACGCGC
The DNA here is from genome assembly GCA_035565515.1 of Devosia sp. GTDB lineage: Bacteria > Pseudomonadota > Alphaproteobacteria > Rhizobiales > Devosiaceae > Devosia. The sequence continues at coordinate 20,330 of DATMSG010000029.1, read as the reverse complement.
TGGTTCACCACGGTGACGAGTTTTGGCGCGCCGCAGGATGCGCTGGCCGAAGAAATCACCATAGAGCAGTTTCACCCGGCTTGAGGGGCCGCCGCCTGGTTCTGCGGCGGCGCGACGGCGGCCTTTCCGATTTCGGTCAGTCCATAGATGCCTCTGGCCTCGCGCACGAACCATCCATAGACATTGCTGCGCAGAATTGTCGGCGCTCTAGCAACCACCGCCTTCAATTGCCTGGGGCTTTGGGGGCCGGTCAGCAGCGCGGTTGCGCAAAGGATGCAGTCTTGCCGGTAGGCGGTCATGATCGGCTTGCCGCGTCCGCCGCCCTTTTGAGGATCACCCACACGCCGCTTGTGCTCATCGAGAAGCCGGGAGCGTCTTTTGGCGTCCCGGCGAGGGGTGGCGGCGAAGGGCGCGACGATGACATCGACAAAGCCGGTCGGCGAGACCGCAAGCAGGCCGAAGCCCAGGCGCCGGCAGAGATTGCGAAAACGGGCATCGTGCTCGCGTCCTCGTCCGGTCTTGGAGGTGCGCGCGGCGAGCCAGACTTCGTCGCATATCGCGGCGCGATTGACCCCTTGCATGACGAGTTCGAGATTGAAGGCCAGCTTCATTTCGCAAACGATGACGACCGGCGGATCGCCGTCCTTCACGCCGACCAGATCGCAATCGTTGATCTCGCCTTTGACGGTATAACCGGCGCTTTCCATGAAGGCTTTTAGCGGGAGATAGAGGTCAGTCTCTGCCATGGCGCTCGGTCAGATGGGATGCACACGAGTTTGATTCAGGGCGCGTTGGGCTTCAGCGATACCGGGATTTTCGCGCTTCCGGTGCTTACGTACCCAAATGTGACATGAATCCCCAGACACCCTAGCTGAGTCTCAAACCCTGCACAGCGCCGGGAACGGCCCGGAGAGCTCAATCCGCCGCCTGGGCGCGGGAGAAGCGGAAGCTGAGGGCGAAAATGACCGAGATGGCCACGAGCAGCACGATGCGGACCGCGAAGCCGAAGGCGGACATGCGGATGTCGGGGCTGCCGGCGAGATAGAGCGCCAGTTCGGCCACGGTGGAGCCGACGAGAAGAACGGCGCCCCAGCTGGCCTTGAGCCAGAGGCCGACGCCGGCAAAGAGACGCGAGAGCGAGAAAATGCCGAGGAGCACGAAACCGGCGGGACCGAGCACGGCAACGGGGCTGACGGCGCCGAGATTGACGCCGAGGAGGCGGCCGGCATCGCCCAGGCCGAGCAGGAGACTCAGCAAAGCGACGATGCGGATATATAGGCCGAGCTGGGGTGATTTGAAGGACATGGCTCTTTAGTAGCGAGGCCGGGGGGCTGCGACAAGCGGCGGCTTGGAGGCGCCGGCGGTGGCTGGTATGAGCGTGGCAGCAGCAACCTCATAGCATTGTGCGCGTGGCCCCACCCCCACCCTGCCTCCCCCGCCAGAGGGGAAGGCGTCCCGCCGGTGAACGCCAGGCCAATGCGGCAAGGAACAGAAGAATGACGCAGAATTGGGCCAAGCACGATATGTCTTTCCTCGAAGGCCGGCGGCAGCGGCGGTTGCGGCGGACGGCGTGGAGCCGGGACATGGTGAGGGAGACCGAACTGCTGCCGCGCGATCTGATCTGGCCGCTCTTCGTGATCGAGGGGCAGAACGAGAAGACGTCGATCAAGACCATGCCGGGGGTGGAGCGGCTGTCGGTTGACCTGATGGTCGAGGCGGCGAAGGCGGCGCGGGACGCAGGCATTCCGGCGCTGGCGATTTTCCCCAATACACCGGACCATCTGCGCTCGGAGAGCGGGGCCGAGGCCTACAATCCCGACAATCTGATGTGCCGGGCGCTTTCGGCGATCAAGTCGGCGGTGCCCGATATTGGCTTGATTGCCGATGTGGCGCTCGACGAATATTCGAGCGACGGCCAGGACGGGCTCGTGCGCGACGGAGAAATCCTCAACGACGAGACCGTGGCGGTGATGGTCAAATCGGCGCTGGTGCAGGCCAAGGCGGGCGCCGACATTATCGCGCCTTCGGACATGATGGATGGGCGCGTGGCGGCCATTCGGTCCGCGCTCGATGCCGAGGGTTTTGAGCATGTGCAAATCATGTCTTATGCCGCCAAATATGCTTCGTGCTTTTATGGGCCATTCCGCGAGGCGGTCGGTTCGGGCAGCAGGCTCAGGGGCGACAAGCGCACCTATCAGATGGACTATGCCAATTCCGACGAGGCGCTGCGCGAAATTGCGCAGGACATCGAGGAAGGCGCGGATAGCGTGATGGTCAAGCCCGGCATGCCCTATCTCGACATCATCCGGCGGGCGAAGGACGCGTTCAACGTGCCGATCTATGCCTATCAGGTGAGCGGGGAATACGCGATGATCGAGCTGGCGGGTGCCGCCGGGGCGATCAATCGCGATGCAGCGGTGCTCGAAAGCCTCTGGGCTTTCAAGCGTGCCGGGGCGAACGGAATTCTTACCTATTTTGCGCTGGAAATGGCGCGCAAGCTGGGGCGTTAAGACAAGCATATCCGAGCAGCCCTCATGGTGAGGTGCTTTGCGTAAGCAAGGCCTCGAACCACGGGGGCGTGGCACTGAGGTATCCGGGCACGCCCTCGTGGTTCGAGGCTACGCTTTGCTCCGCACCTCACCATGAGGGCTACTGGAGTTTCAGTTCCGGCTGAAGCCGATCTACCCCGCCCGTTCCGTCGTGCCGTCTTCGGCGGCCAATTGGGCCGGACGTTCGCCGCGGCGCGGGCGGAAGGCGCTGACGATGCCGGCGAGAGCCACGAGCGCCATGCCGCCCAGGGCTATGGGCTCGGGGGCGTGGCCGAAGACCAGCCAGCCTAAAATGCCGGCCCAGACCAGGTGCATATAGGTCATCGGGGCGACGAGCGCCGCCGGGGCGTAGCGGTAGGACTGGGTGAAGAGGTAGTGCCCGAGCCAGGCGGAGACGCCGAGGCCGATGAAAAGGAACACTTGCAGCGGCGTGGGGGCGACGCCGTGCATGGTCCAGGGCAGGAAGATACCGAAGCCGATGGCGCCGACCAGGGCGGAATAGAAAAGCATGGCAATGGTGCGTTCGGTGCGGGCGAGGACGCGCGAGAGCAGATTGTAGGTCAGAGACACGACCACGTTGCCCAGCACGAAGATCACGCCCAGCGGATCGAGCCCGCCACCGGGGCGAGCGATGAGCAGGACGCCGGCAAAGCCGATGACCGCCGCCACCCAGGCCATGGGACCGACCTTTTCCTTGAGCAGCGGGCCGGACAGCAAAACGACGAGAACCGGGCAGAGATAGACGATGGCCGTGGTTTCGGCGACGGGCATGCGCTGGAGCGCCAGGCTGACGAGCAGGGAGCCGATAGCGAGACTGCCGGCGCGGATGAGCACGAGGCCGGTGCGCTGGGTGCGAACCATGTCGCGACCATGGAGCGGCGCAACAATCGCCAGCATGAGCAGGCAATGACCAATATAGCGGATGGCCGCCACCATGGGCACATTGTATTCGGTGATGAGCAGCTTGTTGGTCGTGTCGTTATAGGCAAAGAGCAGAGTTGCCCCAATGATAAGGGCAAGGCCGCGCAATGGCTGATCGGTCAGCGGCGCGGGGGCAGAAGTCGTCGACATGTGATGTTCCGAAGAGCGAGCGCGGCAGGACGGGCGAGTCGCGAGGGCGGGATTGGCCTCAGGATAGGCCGGAGGTGGGCGGAAGCACAGGAGAATTGTGCTGAAGGACTTGCATTGGCGCGGGACGATGACAATTTGTGGCCCATGACCCAGGACTATGCTGCATCCCGCCCCTATCTGCCCGACCCTGCCAGCGCGCCGGAGCTGTTCGAAGGCCTCCTGACGCGGCGGGTCATGGCCTATTTCATCGATCTCGCCATCATGGGAGCGCTGGTGCTGGCCGCCACGATCGTGGGGGGCATATTGGGCTTTCTGACATTCGGGCTGGCATGGGCGGCGCTGGTCTTCGTCGTGCCGGCGGTGATCGTGCTTTACTATGCGGCGACGCTGGGCTCGCCGCGGCGCGCCACCGTGGGCATGCAGATGATGGATATCGTCTTGACGCCGACGCGCGGGCAGCCGCTCGACGGCTGGATGGCCATTTTGCACGCCGCGGTATTTTGGCTGACATTCTGGATTTGCTGGCCGATCTCGCTGTTGTTTGCCCTGTTCACGCCGCGCCGACAGATGATCCACGATTTCGTCGTCGGCACGCTGATGGTGCGGCGCTCGCCGATGATCCGGCACTGGCAGAATGCCGGCCGCAGTGCGTATTATTGAAATATTGCGAGTGAGAGACGGGAGGGGTACACTCGCGCAATTGTAGCCATGGGTCGTAGATGACCGACCAGTCGCCAGAAACCACCCAACTCTTTCTTACCGCGGCCATGCCGTGCCCCTATTTGCCGGGCCACATGGAGCGCAAGCTGTTCACGCATCTCAGCGGCCGCCGGGCTTCGGCGCTGCATCATGTGTTGAGCGACAATGGTTTCCGCCGCAGCCAGAACCTGATCTATCGCCCGGCCTGCGAGGGCTGCAATGCGTGCCAGTCGGTGCGAATCGTGGCGGGGGAATTTGCGGCTTCGTCGCGGTTCCGGCGGGTATTGCGCGCCAATACCGACATTTCCATCACCGTGCGGCCGACGACGGCGACGGTGGAACAGTATGAACTGTTCAAGCGCTATCTCGATTCCCGCCATGCCGGCGGGGGCATGACGCAGATGTCGTATCAGGACTATGAATATATGGTCGAAGATACGCCGGTGCAGTCGGTGCTGGTGGAATATCGCCTGCGCGACCATCCCGACCAGACGCTGGTGGCCGTGGCGCTGACCGATGTGATGCCCGATGGGCTTTCCATGGTTTATTCGTTCTACGATCCCGAATTGGCGCAGCGCAGCCTCGGGACCTTTCTCATTCTCGACCATATCGCGCAGGTGCGCTCGGCAGGGATGAATTATGTCTATCTGGGCTATTGGGTGAAGGACTCGCCCAAGATGGCCTACAAGGCACAATATCGGCCGCTCGAAGTGCAGCGCGGGCATGCCGGGTGGTGCCGGGTCGAGGAGTGAGGGGCTTTAAGCGAAGCCTCTGACGTGCACCTCGCCATGAGGGCTGGTGGGTAGCCCTGCAGCTGGCGTTCCGGCCGTTGACCCTCACACCACCATATCGAACACGATCAGCCCGTCCCGACCGCCTTCAAGGGCGGCGACGAGTTTTGCGCCGGCGGCTTTGTGGTCGGGGTGGATGAGATAGGCGTCGCGGGCGGCTTCGTCGGCAAAGTCCATGGTGAAGCCGTCGACAAAGCCTTTGTGGAGGCCCTCGGGGGAGATGTTGGGGCCCGAAGACATGGCGAGAAGGCCGGGGACGACTTCACGCAATGATTCAAGTTCAGCGTAGATGGCCGCGCGATCTTGCGGCGTTACTTCAGGACGGAAACGGACGAGGACGCAGTGGCGGATCATTTTGTCGAGTCCTTTGAAGAGGTTGGCGCGGGGAGTTCAGGCGCTGCAATCTGTCGGGCGCCGTTATGGTTTCGAGGCAAGGCCCCCTCACCCGGCGCTGCGCGCCGACCTCTCCCCAAGGGAGAGGTGAAAAGGGGGCCGTCCTTTCGGATACGGCGTTCCGGGCGGTTTGCACTGCGCGCGCGGCCCTTAACCTATGAATTTATTGTTCTTGGGGAAGCCGGTCGGGGGTTGGCGGCCGGCGGTGGCGCGGTCGGCCAGCCAGTCGGTGAGTTCCTCGGTGGGTTTGGAATAGGTGCGGCCGGAGCTGTCAGTCCAGGTCAGGCCGTCGGCGGCGTAGAAGGTCTTGATGTCGGAGATGCCGCCATCCTTGTAGCGCTGCAGGCGGACGCCCTTGCCGCGCGACATGGTGGCGAGCTGGGCGATGGGGAAGACCAGCAATTTGCGATTTTCGCCGATGGTGGCAACACGGTCGCCATCGCAGGGGACGATCAGGCGCGCCTCTTCGGGTAGCGAGACATTGAGGATCTGCTTGCCCTTGCGGGTATTGGCGATGAGGTCGTCTTCGGGGACGATGAAGCCATAGCCGGCCGAAGAGGCGACGATGCGCTTGGCGCCCGGCTTATAGACGAAGAGCGCGACGATGTCCTGCCCCTCTTCCATATCGACCATGATGCGGACGGGCTCGCCCTGGCCGCGCCCGCCGGGGAGCTTGTCGGCGCCGAGCGTATAGACCTTGCCCCCGGTGGTGAGCATCAGGAGCTTGTCGGTGGTCTCGCAATTGATGGCGAGCTTCAGGCGGTCGCCCGTCTTAAAACCTTTTTCGTCGACCGGGGCATTGTGGCCCTTGGGGGCGCGAATCCAGCCCTTCTCCGAGAGGATGACGGTGATCGGTTCGCGCTCGATGAAGGCTTCGGTGATTTCGGCGGCGTCGGCCGTCGGGGCGTCGAAATGGACAGTGCGGCGCGCGCCGAGGGGATGGGGCGTCGTGCCATCGGCTTCGAAGAGCGGATAGGCTTTTTTCAGCGCCTCGACCTGGCGCGAGATTTCGCCCCACTGTTTCTTGTCCGATGCGAGGAGCGCTTCGAGCTTGCCCTTTTCGGCGGTGAGGTTCTCGTGCTCCTTGCGCAGTTCGAGTTCTTCCAACTTGCGGAGGGACCGCAGGCGCATGTTGAGGATGGCTTCGGCCTGATTCTCGGTCAGCTCGAAGGTCGCCATCAGGCTGGCCTTGGCATCATCTTCCTCGCGGATGATGCGGATCACCTCGTCGAGATTGAGATAGGCGACGATATAGCCTTCGAGCACTTCGAGGCGGTTGGCGATCTGTTCGAGGCGATGCTCGCTGCGGCGGACGAGGACGATCTTGCGGTGATCGAGCCAGGCACGCAGCGCATCCTTGAGGCTCATGACGCGGGGCGTCGTGCCGTGATCGAGAACGTTGAGATTGAGCGGGAAACGGACTTCAAGCTCGGTGAGCTTGAAGAGCTGCTCCATGAGGATAACGGCATCGACGGTGCCGGCGCGCGGCTCGAGGACGAGGCGGATGTCGTCGGCGCTTTCGTCGCGCACGTCCTTGAGAAGCGGCAGTTTTTTGGCGAGGAGCAGTTCGGCGATCTTTTCGACCAAACGCGATTTCTGCACGCCGTAGGGAATCTGGGTGACGACGATCTGATAGACCCCCCTGCCCTTTTCCTCCTTGGTCCAGACGGCGCGATGGCGGAAGGCGCCGCGGCCGGTTTCGTAGGACTGGACGATGGAGGAGCGGGATTCGACGAGGTGCCCGCCGGTGGGAAAATCGGGGCCGCGGACGAGATCGTCCATGCTCGGGGGAGCGGAGAGATCGGCGTGGATCAACTCCTCGGTGGTCGTCTCGGGATTGAAGATCAGTTTAAGCGCGGCGTTGCACAGCTCGACAATGTTGTGCGGCGGCACCGAGGTCGCCATGCCGACGGCAATGCCGGTCGAGCCATTGGCAAGCAGATTGGGGAAATTGGACGGGAGCACGACCGGCTCTTCGTCTTCGCCGTCATAGGTGGGGCGAAAGTCGATGGCGTTCTCGGCGATGCCTTCGAGAAGGCGCATCGAGACTTCGGTCATGCGCGATTCGGTGTATCGCATGGCCGCGGCACTATCGCCGTCGATATTGCCAAAATTGCCCTGGCCGTCGACGAGCGGATAGCGCAGGGCAAAATCCTGCGCGAGGCGGACCAAGGCGTCGTAGATCGACTGGTCGCCATGCGGGTGGAACTTACCGATCACGTCGCCCACGATACGGGCGGATTTCTTGTAGCCCTGACCGGGGTCCAGACGCAGCAAGCGCATGGCATGGATGATGCGGCGATGGACCGGCTTCAGGCCATCGCGAGCGTCGGGCAGAGCGCGCTGGGTGATCGTCGAGAGGGCATAGCTCAGATACCGCTCTTCGAGCGCCTGCTTGAGATCAACGATGCGCTGATCGTCGGCGGGCGGCAAGGTATCGGCGTCGGACATGCGTGGCTCAATCTGCAAGAGAACGAATCAGGAAGCCAGTATAGCGGGGCGGCGGCAAAGCGACAGGAAAGCCGCGGATTTCTTGGGGATTTCGGTGGATGACGGGGGCATTCTCGCGCCGGGGCGAGGGAGGGTCAGTGCCTCTCCTGGCTGAGAAGTTCGATCAGAGATTCCCGGGTCGAGGGCTGATCCATCTGGCGGGCGGACCAGATGTGCCGATCCAGAAAATGACCGGTCAGCTTGAAGGCGTTGCGGATGTCGTCCGGCGAGGCATTTCCGCGCTCGTGGAGGAAGCTGGGGAGCGGCAGGAGGCGATCGAGATAGGGGGCGGCGGCGGCGCGGGAGACGGCGCGGCCGGTCTTGGGGGAAACATGCGTCAGGCCGGTCGTCACGCCCGTGGCGCCGCAACTGAAGAGATCGAGGCCGAAGCCGAGTTCTTCGAGAAGTGCCAGTTCGAAGCGCGCGAGAGCCGTGCCGTCGGGCGGTTGGTCGATGAGGGAGAGCGCCTGACCGAGCAAACGGTCATGGGGATCGCGCTCGGGCAGGAGACGCAGATGGTCGCAGACGAGCTGGGTCAGGTAGAGGCGCGTACGATCGGCCATGAGATCGGCGGCACGGCCCTGCAAGAGTTCGACGGTGAAGGTGCCCAGGTGATCTTCGAGGCGGCCGCGCCAGGTGAGCTGTATGGTATTGCCGACCTGCAGGGCGGGCGCGAGCTTGGAGGAGCGGCCACCGCGCACCAGGCCCAGACAGCGGCCACGGCCGGCGACCATGGCCTCGGCGATGAGGCTGGTTTCGCCGTGGCGGCGGACGCCAATAAGAAGGGCCTCGCCGGTCCATTCCATGGCGCGAACCGATCAGCTGGCCAGACGCTTGTCGAGGAGGACCATGAGCCAGCCCGCCGCAAGAAAGGCCAGGGTGATGATCACGACGGTCACCGCAACCTGCTGCACACCGTTGTCGACATAGTTGATGAACGGATAGGCAAAGCGGCCATCGGCCGCGCCGCGAACTAGAGCATAGCCAAGATAGGTCGCGGGATAGATCGCCCAGAACAGTGGATCGCTCCAGCGCAGGGCACCACGCCGGACGAAAAAAAGCCAATAGATGGGACCCAAAGCCGGCGTCACCATATGGAGCAGCACATTGGAAAGGGAGGCGCGCTCGGCCGGTTCGGCGAGACCGTAAAGCAGGAGTGCGTAAATAACGCCGACAAGCGTTATGCAGATAGTCGCACCGCCCAGCAGGCGCGGGCCGACGGCGCCGGGGCCGCGCAGGGCGACAATCGAGAAGACCACCGCGACGATGAGATTGGTGAGGATGGTGAAATAGCGGGCCAATATCCAGGTTGCGTCGAGCAGCGAGCCGGATTGGCTCCACTCCGCCTGGACATGGATGGCAATCCCGATCCCGGCGCTGAGAGCGATCACCAAGGCCAGGAGGCGCGCAAACATGGACTGCATTCAGCTCTCCTGCGGGACGCTCACTTCTTGTTCTGCGGAAATTCGAGGCCCATTTCCTGATAGCGCTCGGGATCGTCGGCCCATTTTTCGCGGACCTTGACGAAGAGGAAGAGGTGGATCGGCACCTCGTACATGGCCATCAGTTCCTTGCGGGCTTCGGCTCCGATGGCCTTGATGGTCTGGCCGCCGGCGCCGAGGACGATCTTCTTGTGGCTATCGCGGGTGACATAGACCACCTGATCGATCTTGTAGGAGCCGTCCTTCTGGATCTTGAAGCTTTCCGTTTCCACGGTGGAATTATAGGGGATTTCGTCGTGGACGCGGAGGAACAGTTTTTCGCGCGTGATCTCGGCGGCGGTGATGGCCATGGTGAGATCGGTGAGATGATCTTCCGGGAAATGCCAGGGGCCGGGCGGGATGTGCTTGACGCACCAGTCGATGAAATCCTGCACGCCGTGGCCTTTCAGGGCCGAGAGCATGAAGGTGGCTTCGAAGCGGAGGCGCTCGTTGAGCTTCTGCGACAGGGTAAGAAGGCTTTCGTGCTTCACCGTATCGATCTTGTTGAGGATCAGCACGCGCGGCTGGCGGATGTTTTCAAGGCCTTCAAGGAGGATCTCGATGTCGGGGGTGATGCCGCGATCGACATCGATGATGAAGGCGACGAGATCGGCATCCCCTGCCCCGCCCCAGGCGCTATCGACCATGGCGCGTTCGAGCCGGCGTTTTGGCGCGAAGATGCCGGGGGTGTCGATGAAGACGAGCTGGGCCTGATCCAAGGTGAGAACGCCGCGCACCTGGGAGCGTGTGGTCTGCGCCTTGTGGGTGACGATGGATACTTTGGTGCCGACGAGGGAATTGAGCAGCGTCGATTTTCCGGCATTCGGCGCGCCCACGAGGGCGATGAAGCCGCAGGAGGTGTTGGCGAGATCGGCGGGGTCGGTCATCAGCGTTCCTTCCAAACGTTCTGGCGCCTGAGGAAGTCCTCGGCAGCCTTGTGTTCGGCGATTTTTTTCGAGGGGCCAGTCGCCGAGATACGGTCGAAACCGGCGAGGTCGATGGCGATGGTGAATTCGGGGGCGTGGTCGGGGCCGGTGCGTTCGACCAGCGCATAGACCGGCGGTTCGAGGCCGCGGGCCTGGGCCCATTCCTGCAGGGTGGTCTTGGCATCGGCGCGATGGGTCTGACCGTCGGCGATGAATTCTTCGAAGTGGCGCTCGATGAAGCTGCGCGCCTCTTCAAGGCCGCCATCGAGATAGATGGCGCCGATAATGGCTTCCGTGACGTCGCCCAGAATAGCTTCCTTTTGCGCACCGCCCGTGCGTGCTTCGCTCTCGCCGAGGATCATTTCCGGGCCGATGGCGAGGCGGCGGGCGATGACGGCGCAGGTCTCCTTGCGCACGAGCGTATTGAGCGTGCGGCTCATTTCGCCCTCATTGGCCTTGGGGAAGCGCCGATAGAGCATGTCGGCCACGACGAGGCCGAGGACGCGATCACCCAAAAATTCAAGCCGCTGATAGGAGCGTTCGACACGTTTGCCGGGCGAAATGGCGCTCGAATGGGTCAGCGCGCGCGAAAGAAGGTCCGGATCGGCAAAATGATAACCGATCCGGACCTGAAGCTGTTCGTGCGTTTTGGCGCGCCGGCTCACGGCGTTGGCGTCGTGTCGTAGGGCGGGTTGCCATAGACGGACTGGAACATGCGGTCCCAGCGGACATTGGCCGGCCACTGCCAGACCTGCCACGGCGGCAGATTGTTCTTGATCGAGAAGAAGCGGGCCTCGGCCTTGGCGATCAGATTGACGGCCGGGACATAGCCGACCTGGGACAACACGCGGCTATCGGCCGAGCGGTCGCGATTGTCGCCCATCATGAAATAATGGCCGGCGGGCACGACATATTCGGGCGTGTTGTCGAGCGGCGCGTTGTCGGAGATTTCCTGAATGATGTGGGTCGTGCCCTCGGGGAAAGTCTCGCGGTAGACGGTCACGTCGCGGGAATCGCCATTGCTGTCGGTATCGACTGCCGTACCGACCGCTTCGCGCTCGACCATGGTGCCGTTGATATAGAGGCGGCCTTCCTTCATCTGGATGCGGTCGCCCGGCAGACCGACGATGCGCTTGATATATTCCATATCCTGCGGGACCGGGCGGAACACAGCGATGTCGCCGCGGTTCGGCTCGCGGCCGAGGATGCGGTTTGAAATCGGCAGTTCGAAATCCAGAAGCGCGAAATCGCCGTAGCGGCCGAGCGAGAAGGAATGCTTGCCGTAGCCCCAGACAAACTTGTTGGCGACGAAGTAATCGCCAATCATCAGGGTCTGCTGCATGGAAGCGGTGGGGATGGAAAAGGGCTGATAGAGGAAGAAGCGCAGAACGATCGCGATCAAGAGCGCTTCGACAATAACCACGAAAGTATCCCACCACTCATTGGCGGCGGACTTCTTGACGGGCTTTGGGGCGGATTGGGTCATTGCAATTCCAGGGTCAGCGCTGACGAGAGCGTTAGACGCTTGCCCGCAAAGGGTCAACCGGCAGCGCTTCGATGATGACGAAAGCCTGCGCCAGGCCCGCGTCGTCGGTAATGGTGATGTGGATATGGGGCTCGTGGCCCGGCGGGACAAGGCGCTCCAGGGCGCGCAGGGCGCCATTGGTGAGTTTCATCGTGGGCTTGCCCGAGGGCAGGTTCACCACGCCCATATCGCGCCAATAAACGCCGGAACTAAGGCCGGTGCCGAGGGCCTTCGAACACGCCTCCTTGGCCGCGAAGCGCTTGGCATAGGAGGCGGCGCGCTGGGCGCGGCGGTCGGACTTGGCGCGTTCCAGCTCGGTGAAGCAGCGATGGGTGAAGCGCTCGCCGTGGCGCTCGAGCGCATGGGCGACGCGGTGGATCTCGATGAGGTCGGAGCCGAGGCCGATGATCATGCGGGAACTCCGTGTGTGCCGCTCCATCTCCTCCCATCCTCCCCCATCGAGGGGAAGACGCCACCGAATTCGCGACAGCGAATTCGGTTGGGCCGGCGGCTCGGGCAGGATAGCGCCCCCAACGCCATTTTACACCTTTCCCCTGATCGGGGAGGATGGGAGGGGGCGTTGGCAAGCACCTATTTCACGCCTTGAATGCCGCGGCTGCCGGGTTTGACGGCAGGAATGGCGGCGAGTTCGGCGGGCAACTGGTCGGCGGGATAGGCGGGAACCTTGAATTCGATGAGCGAGACCAGCGGCACGCCGACATCGGCTTCGCCGGCGGAACGGTCGATGAGGCAGGCGGCAGCCACGACATTGGCGCCGATGGCACGAAGGGCGGCGACGCATTCGCGGATGGAGAGGCCCGTAGATACGATGTCCTCGACGACGATCACCTTGTCGTCGGGCGAAATTTCAAAACCGCGGCGCAGTTCGAACTGGCCGTCCACCCGTTCGGTATAAAGCGCCGGGAGGCCGAGCTGGCGGGCAGTTTCATAGCCGGGGATGATGCCGCCGATGGCGGGGGAGACAACCTTGGTGACGCCGGGGACTTCGGCCTTGATCTTGTCGGCCAGCGCCTTGCAGAGCTTTTCGGTCTCGGCGGCGTATTGAAAGACCTTTGCCTTTTGCAGGAACAGCGGCGAGCGCAGGCCCGAGGACAGAATGAAGTGGCCTTCGAGCAGGGCTCCGCATTTGCGGAAAATATCCAGCACTTCCTCAGTCTTCACGGCGCGCACTCCTGTCTATCTTGCCGTCCCATTCGAGGGTCGAGATCATGCCCGCTTCCCTCAGGCCAGCCCGCTGGACGGCGGAAAGGCCCGGGCTGCGCTTGAGCGTTGCCAGAACATCGGTCAATTGCGCAAGGTCGCGGACCTCGATTTCGAAAATCATCTGGTGGAAGTCGGGCGAAATCATTCGCATGACCAGATTGTTGATATTGGCCTCGCACGAGGCGATGGCCGAAGAAATCTGCGCCAGCGAGCCGGGGCGGTTGACCGATTCCATCGAAATCACCGTCGCATAGAGCTTGTCTTCGGTGGCCGTGATGTCCCAGCGGACATCGACCCAGGCGACATCGCCATTGTGCTTTTCGATCAGCGCATCGGAGTGGATCGGATAGACGGTGAGCGGGGCATTGGGCTCGAGAATGCCGACGAGCCGATCGCCGGGCACGACGCCCTCCCCCGACATGGCGACGGGCGTGTGGAAATCGAGCTGCGCCAGCGCGGCCTTGGCATTGGGGCCCGCATGCTGGCCGCCGGGCACGCGGAACTTGAACTGATCGGTGGCGCGAAGGGCAAACCAGCCATCGGCCATATCGGCGACCGGCAGATCGAGCTTGCGGCGGCGCTTGCGGATGCCCTTGACCTTGGCGAGTGCGTTGCCGAGGTCTTCGCTGCCGATCTTGCCTTCCCCTACCGCGATAAGGAATTCGCGCTTGCCGGGCTGGCCGAGTTCTTCTGCGAGGATCTTGCTCTCGCTATCGTCGAGCATGACGCCTTCGCGCTCGAGCATCATGTTGAGCACGTGTTCGCCCAGAGCATAGGCGCGCTGCATGGTGGACTGGCGCACGGCCCGGCGAATGGCGGCGCGAGCCTTGCCGGTGGCGGCAATGCCGATCCAATTGCTGGGCGGACGGTGGTTCTGATCGCGCAGAATTTCGACTTCGTCGCCGGACCGCAGCTGGGTGACGAGCGGCAGGATCAGGCCATTGATCTTGGCACCGACACAGGTATCGCCGATGTCGGTGTGGAGCGCATAGGCGAAATCGATGGGCGTGGCGCCGCGCGGCAGGGCGATGAGGCGCCCGCGCGGGGTGAAGCAGAAGACCTGATCCTGGAAGAGTTCGAGCTTGGTATATTCGAGGAAATCTTCGGCCGAAATGCCCGAGGTCAGATGGCTGATCGACTGGCGAAGCGAGCCATAGGCCTGCGATTCCAATTCGATGCGACCCAGATTGGCCGAAGAGCCATCCTTGTAGAGCGCATGCGCGGCGATGCCGAATTCGGCTACGCGATCCATTTCCTCGGTGCGAATCTGCAATTCGACGCGCTGGCGGCTGGGACCGACAATGGTGGTGTGGATCGAGCGATAATCGTTGTGCTTGGGGACCGAGATATAGTCCTTGAAGCGGCCGGGCACCACTTTCCAGGTGGTGTGGATGAAGCCGACGGTGCGGTAGCACTCCTCGGTCGAACCGACGATGACGCGGAAACCGATCATGTCGGAAAGCTGTTCGAGCGCGATCGATTTGCGCTGGATTTTCGAGAAGATCGAATAGGGCGACTTCACCCGCGCCTTTACGCGCGGGATAATGCCCTCGGCGGACAGGCGCTCGGTGAGTTCGCGCGTGATCGTGTCGATGGTTTCCCTGTTCTCGGCCTGCAGGTGCTCAAGGCGCTCGGTGATGGCCTTGTAGTGATCGGGCTGGAGAATACGGAAAGAGAGGTCTTCAAGCTCGCTGCGCATGTCCTGCATACCCATGCGGCCGGCGAGCGGGGCATAGATATCCATGGTTTCCTGCGCGATGCGCTGCTGCTTGTCGGCGCGCATATATTGCAGAGTGCGCATATTGTGCAGGCGGTCGGCAAGCTTCACCAGGAGAACACGAACGTCCTGGCTGATGGCGAGCAGAAGCTTTCTGAGGTTTTCGGCCTGCGCTTCCTCGCGGCTGACGAGATTGAGGCGCTCGATCTTGGTCAGGCCATCGACGATGGTGGCGATCTCGGGACCAAAAATCTGATCGATCTCGGCGCGGGTTGCGTCTGTGTCTTCCACCGTGTCGTGCAGAAGGCCAACGGCAATCGAGGCGTCGTCGAGCTTCAATTCGGTGAGAATGGCTGCGACTTCGAGCGGATGGTTGAAATAGGGGTCGCCGGAGGCGCGCTTTTGCGAGCCATGCTTTTGCATGGCGTAGACATAGGCCTTATTCAACAACTGCTCGTCGGCGTTCGGGTTATAGGCCTGAACGCGTTCGACGAGCTCATACTGACGCATCATGGAAGTCGCCGCTCTCGGAAGATTCCATACTTAGCGCGTTGAATGAAAATAGGAAGGGCGGGATTGGTGTTTTGCTTCAGAGACCTCGTGGTGAGGTGCGAAGCGTAGCGCAGCCTCGAACCACGAGGTCGAGAGAGTGGAGGCCGTGGTGCCACCTCGTCCTTCGACAAGCTGAGGATGAGTTCTACCTGGACGTCAAAACAAAACACCCCCGGCGCTCGCAGGGGGTGTTTTGAAAGCTCACCGCTCTTGACCCGGCCATTCGAGCATAGCTCTCACGGCCTTCTCGCCTCAAATCGCTCCACTGGAGCGATTTCCCCTGCGGGACGGCTCGAAGTTAGTCGTCGCGACGTTCCGGCGGAGCCAGGCTCTCGATGCCGCGCAGCAGTTCTTCTTCGCTGATCGTATCGAAATTGATCGAGTCGTCGTCGCCGGCGCTTTCGATGAGGGGAGCCGCATGGCTCTCGGGCTCATCGACCTCGACATATTTCTGCAGCGAGTGGATCAGGTCTTCATGCAGGTCATCGGGCGAAATGGTGCCATCGCCGATTTCACGCAGGGCAACGACGGGATTCTTGTCGTTGTCGCGCGATACGGTGATCTGAGCGCCGGAGGAAATCATGCGCGCACGATGAGCGGCCATGAGCACGAGGTCGAAGCGATTGTCGACCTTTTCGATGCAGTCTTCAACGGTGACGCGTGCCACGAACGTCTCCAAAATTGTGGGGAGAAAGTCTCCGCATACACCACGTTAACCGGGATGGCAAGCTTGACCCCCAAAGCGACTCCTCTTGCGCCGCCTTTCCCAAGAAAATATACGGATAGCGAAGTTAAGATAAGCAACAGGGCGAGATTGCCTCGCCGCGCCTTGGGACAGATGGGCGCATAGTGATTGCAACCCACTCATTTCATTAGGGAAATTTTGAAAGCATGGCCGTAGATCCACGGGAGAAGATTGCCCTCTTCATCGATGGCGCCAATCTTTATGCCACGTCGAAGGCGATTGGCGTCGACATCGACTACCGCAAGCTGCTCAGTGAATTCAGCAGCAAGGCCTATCTTTTGCGGGCCAATTATTACACCGCGCTGATCGAGGACCAGGAATATTCCTCCATCCGGCCGCTGATCGACTGGCTCGATTACAATGGCTACACGGTCGTGACCAAGCCGGCCAAAGAATTCACCGATGCGCTCGGGCGGCGCAAGGTGAAGGGCAATATGGACATCGAGCTTTGCGTCGATGCGTTGGAGCTCTCACCTTATTACGATCACCTCATTCTGTTTTCCGGCGACGGCGACTTCACGGCCCTCGTGGCGGCGCTTCAGCGCAAGGGCAAGCGGGTGACGGTGGTTTCGACGCTGACGACCTCGACCCCGATGATCTCGGACGATCTCCGGCGGCAGGCGGACTTTTTCCTCGATGTGGCGGAATTGGCAAAGACGGTTGGCCGGCCGCAGGTGCAAAGGCCAGCGGAGGCCTGAGAGGCTTCCTGCGCTTCACGGTGTTCCTGTAGCCCTCATGGTGAGGTGCTTTGCAGAGCAAAGCCTCGAACCACGAGGGCGGGCGAGGGGCGCCATCCAGGCACGACCTCGCCCTTCGAGGCTACGCTACGCTACGCACCTCAGGATGAGGTCTACTTAAGCAATCGGCCCTCAGCCCCGCCCGCCTTCCTTCATGATGCGGGCCTTGTCGCGGTTCCAGTCACGGTCGCGGCTGGTGGCGCGTTTGTCGAAGTTTTTCTTGCCCTTGCCGATACCGATCAGAAGCTTGGCCCGGCCCTGGTCGTTGAAATAGAGTTTCAGCGGCACGATCGTATTGCCAGCGCGGGCGACTTCCTGGTCGAGGCGGGCCAACTGCTTTTTGCTCACGAGGAGTTTACGCGGACGCTTTTCCTGGTGGTTGAAGCGGTTGCCCTGTAGATATTCCTGAACGTGGGAATTGATCAGCCAGAGCTCGCCCCTTTCCGGGGAAGCATAGGATTCAGCGATCTGCGCCTTGCCCATACGCAACGATTTAACTTCGGTGCCGGTCAGTTCGATGCCGGCCTCGAGCGTGTCGCCGATTTCATAATCAAAGCGCGCGCGACGGTTTTCAGCCACGAGACCGTGGCTGATCCATCCGTTCTTGTTCTTGTCGTTCTTGGGTGTAGCCATAAAGCTTAAATAAGACCCGCATGGGCGATTGCAAAGTCCATGGCGTCCTGGGTCGGCTTGCTGATCGGGGTCAGCGGCAGGCGCATTTCATTCGCGCAGAGGTTGAGCCGGTTGGCCACATACTTGGCCGGAGCCGGATTGGGCTCCATGAACAGGTCCTTGTGGAGGAAAGCGAGCTTTTCGTTGATCTCGCGGGCACCGGCGAAATCGCCGGCCAGCGAGAGCTCCTGCATCTCGGAACATAGGCGCGGCGCAACGTTTGCCGTCACCGAAATGCAGCCGTGGCCGCCATGTGCGTTGAAGCCGAGAGCGGTGCTATCGTCGCCCGAGAGCAGGATAAAATCCTTGCCGAGCTTGACGCGCTGCATGGTGGCGCGTTCGAGATTGCCCGTCGCATCCTTGACGCCGATAATGTTGGAATGGGCGTCGCGAAGGCGCGCAATGGTATCGACGGTCAGATCGACCACGGTGCGTCCGGGCACGGAATAGAGAATGACCGGAATGCCGATCGCCCTGGCGACAGCCGAAAAATGCTGGAAGAGGCCTTCCTGGTTCGGCTTGTTGTAATAGGGCACGACCGAGAGAACGGCATCGGCGCCGGTTTCTTCGGCGAACTTGGCCAGCGAAACGGCTTCGGCGGTCGAATTGGAGCCGGCGCCGGCGATGATCGGCACGCGCTTATTGGTCACTTCGACGCAGATTTCGACGACACGGCGATGTTCCTCGTGGCTCACAGTCGGGCTTTCGCCCGTGGTGCCGACGGGCACGAGGCCGTGCGAACCCTGCGCGATCTGCCAATCGACAAAGCTGGCGAAGGCTTTCTCATCCACTGCCCCATCGCGCATGGGAGTGATGAGTGCCGTAATCGAACCTCGCAGCATTTTGTCGGTATTCCTCAATTGGCCCGGAGAAACCGGGTTGCGCATGTCTGGATTGTCGCCGAAGGGGCCTTCGGAGACGCGCACCATACTTTCAAGTTCAATCCGTCACAAGACGAATGGCGCGCTTGGGCAACTCTGGGCAAAAAGCTGCGGCGCAAAAACATCAGGACTTGATCGCCATGGCGTCGGACAGGCACAACAGGGCAAAGCCCGAGGGCCCGAGGAAAATTTCATGTTGCGCACACGGCGCGCCGTTCCGCCCGATCACAAGCCTTTTGCCGATTTTCCGGTAGAGTATATCGCAACGCGGGATGCCGGCGTGCGCGCGGCGGTGCATCTCACTGCGCCCCTGGGCCGGGGGAAAATACCGCTTATATGCCTGGCGGGCCTGCAGCGGAATATGAGCGATTTTGCCGATTTCGTCGGCTATTTCCGCCGTTTGGGGCCGGGAAACTGGCCGGTGGTTCTGATCGACCTGCCGGGACGGGGCCGCGCCGACGATCGAAAGAAGGCGAGCGACTACAATTCGCTGAACGATGCGCGCGACGTCGCCGATATTCTCACCGCTTTGGGCATAGGAAAGGCGGTTATTCTGGGTCAAGGACATGGCGGGCAGGTTGCCATGGCGTTGGCGGCGGCGCATCCGCTGCTGGTGGCGGGCACGATCCTGCTCGATGCCGGACCCATGGTCGATTCTCGCGGCATTGTGCGATTGCGCAACAATCTCAGGCATATCGATGCGTTGCGGGGGACAAAGCGCGTTGCCGCCGGTTTGCGCCGCATGCTGGCGGGGGACTATCCCGAGCTTTCGGAGGAGACCCTCGATGCCCTGGCGCAGCGCAGCCATGCCATCGACAAACGCGGGCGGGCGCGACCGCTTTTTGACCAGCGCCTGCTGGCGCCGCTGGAGGAAATCAGCTTCGATGACGTGTTGACGCCGCAATGGCCGCTTTTCGATGCATTGAGCGGCATGCCGCTGATGATCCTGCGCACGCAACTCACCGATCAATTGCGGCGCGAGACTTATGAAGAAATGGTGCGGCGGCGGCCCGACGCATTGGCGCTGACCATTGCCGGGCAAGGCTCCCCTGCCCTTTTCGACCAGCATGACGAAATCGAAGCCGTTGCCGGCTTCGTTTTCAAGGTTGGCACGCAGGCGCGAAAGGCGGCCTGAACCCTTAATCGCCCTCGCGCACCGAGACGACGATGCGGCGGTTTTGGGCTTTGCCGGCCGGGGTGGCGTTGTCGGCCACCGGCTGGGACTCGCCATAGCCGATGGCATAGAGACGTTCCGGCCCGACGCCGAGATTGATCAGTGCCGCGACCACCGCCTCGGCCCGCGCGACGGACAGGGCCAGATTTGCCGCGGCATCGCCATCGGAATCGGTATGGCCGGCAACGTCGATGGCGACATCGGGACAATGGCTGATCGCATCGGCGATGGACGCGAGGATGGTCTGCGTGCCCTCGGCCAGAATGGCGGCGCCGGAGCGGAAGAGAATGCCGTTTTGGGCAGACAATGCCGAGAGGTTGGCGCGACAGAGTTCGAGGGTTTCGGACGGCGCGGCGGGTACGGCCTGAACTTGTGGGGCGGGCTCCGCTGCAGGGGCGGCGACCGGCTCGGGCTGGGTGGCAACTGCCGCGGGAGCCGGCTCTTTTGCGGCGGGCTCAACTGCTACCGTTGCGACCTGAGCCGGTTGGAGCTCGGCAGGCGCCGGGGCGGCGAGAGCGAGGCTCCAGCCGGCTTCGCTCAGGCGATCGCGGGCGAAAGTTGCGCGGATGGATTCAGCGTCGGCGGCCGTCAAGGGCGTGCCGGAAAAGAGCCAGGTGCCGCCCTCGAGCTTGATTTCACCCTCTTTGAGCAGGGCAAAGAGGGGGAGGATTTTGTCGAGACTGGCTTCAAAATTCAGCGGCTC
>DATMSG010000028.1:0-4872 GCA_035565515.1 Devosia sp. | reverse complement strand
ACCGACGATACCGGCACGGGCTTCGTCCACACCGCCCCCGGCCATGGCCTCGACGACTTCGAGATCTGGATGAATTCGGGCCGCGTGCTCGCCGAAAAGGGCATCGACAGCGCCATCCCCTATGTGGTGGGCGATGACGGCTTCTACACCAAGGATGCCCCTGGCCTCGAAGGCGCCCGCGTCATCGATGACAATGGCAAAAAGGGCGACGCCAATCAGCGCGTCATCACGGCTTTGGCCGAGCGCCACGCCATGGTCGCCCGCGGTCGCGTCAAGCACCAATATCCCCATTCCTGGCGCTCCAAAAAGCCGGTGATCTTCCGCAATACCCCGCAATGGTTCGTCTATATGGACCGCGACATCAGCGCCCAGGGCGGCGACACATTGCGCGCCCGCGCCTTGCGCGCCATCGACCAGACCAAGTTCTATCCCGCCGCGGGCCAGAACCGTCTGCGCTCGATGATCGCCGACCGCCCCGATTGGGTCCTGTCGCGTCAGCGCGCCTGGGGCGTGCCGATCACGGTTTTCGTCAACAAGCAAACCGGCGAAATCCTCAAGGACGAAGTGGTCAATCACCGCATCGCCCAGTCCTTCGAGGAAGAAGGCGCCGATGCCTGGTACAAGCCCGGCGCCGCCGAGCACTATCTGGGTTCGCAATACAAAGTCGAAGACTATGAAATGGTCACCGACGTGCTCGACGTATGGTTCGACTCCGGTTCGACCCACTCCTTCGTGCTGCGCAACAAGCAAAAATGGCCGCATCTGAAATTCCCGGCCTCGATGTATCTCGAAGGTTCCGACCAGCACCGCGGCTGGTTCCATTCGTCGCTGCTCGAAAGCTGCGCCACCAACGGCTTTGCCCCCTATGACAGCGTGCTTACGCACGGCTTCACCATGGATGGCGAAGGCCGCAAGATGAGCAAGTCGCTGGGCAATACCGTCGCCCCGCAGGACATCATCAAGCAATATGGCGCCGATATCCTGCGCCTTTGGGTGGCATCCTCCGACTATTCGGAAGACCTGCGCCTGGGCAAGGAAATCATCCAGACCACGGTCGATAGCTATCGCAAGCTGCGCAACACTTTGCGTTGGCTCCTGGGCAATCTCGCCCATTACCAGCCCACCGACGTGGTCGCCTTTGCCGATATGCCCGAGCTCGAACGGCTCATGCTGCACCGTCTGGCCCAGCTCGACGGTCAGGTCCGCACCGCCTTCAAGGAATATGATTTCCGCCGCGTCGTGACCCTGCTCGGCAATTTCATGAATATCGAGCTCTCGGCCTTCTACTTCGATATCCGCAAGGACGCGCTTTATTGCGATCCGATCTCCTGGGTCCGCCGCAAGGCCTCGCTCACCGTGCTGCATCATCTGTTTGATTGCCTCACGGCCTGGCTCGCACCCATCCTGGTCTTCACCATGGAAGAATGCTGGCTGGAGCGGCATCCGGAGGAGGGCGCTTCGGTCCACCTGCGTCTTCTGCCCGAAGTTCCCGCCGAATGGCTCGATGATGATCTCGCCAATAAATGGCAGCTCATCCGCGCCGTCCGTCGCGTGGTCACCGGCGCGCTCGAAATAGAGCGCCGCGAAAAGCGCATCGGCTCTTCGCTCGAAGCCGCCCCCCAGGTCTTCATTGCCGACCAGCGCTATCTCACCGCGCTTGAAGGCCAGGACCTCGCCGAAATCGCCATCACCTCGGGCATTTCCCTGGCGACCAGCGAAGGCCCGGCCGACGGCTTCCGCCTCGAAGACGTCCCCGGCATTGCGGTCGTCCCGGCTTTGGCCGTCGGCAATCGCTGCGCCCGCTCGTGGAAAGTCCTGCCCGAAGTCGGCACCGACCCCGACTATCCCGACGTCTCCCTGCGCGACGCCCAAGCCCTGCGCGAACGCGCCGAATTGGGGCTGTAACCACTTCCTTCCCTCTCCCCTTGAGGGAGAGGGACGACATTTCTGCGTTCAGCAGAAATGACAGGGTGAGGGGTCCTGCGCCCACCCATTGCTGCAATGCCGAGGGAAGATACCCCTCATCCGCCCCTTCGGGGCACCTTCTCCCTCAAGGGGAGAAGGGAAGAGAGGAGCCGGGCCAAAAGAATGAACATCACCAAACTCACCAACCCCGCCACCTACTTCTCCCTCACCGCAGCCATTCTCGCCTTCGGCATCGATCGCGCCCACAAGGCCTTCCAGGTCTCCGCCGATTGCATCGCGCTGGGCGCCGCGCCCTGCGTTGAGGTCTTCACCTCCTACATTCCCGTCGCCATGACCAATTGGCGCGGCGGCGAGGTCGTTCGAGTCACCGATTTCTTCGACTATGTCCTGGTCTGGAATACCGGCATTTCCTACGGCCTGTTCGATAGCCTGCCGGTCTGGGGCCTGGGCGCCATCATGCTGGTCGCCATCGCGCTATTGTCGGTCTGGTGGTGGCGCGCCGATTCGCGGCTGATCCGCACGGGTCTCGCCCTCTGTATTGGCGGCGCGCTGTCCAATGCGCTCGATCGCCTGCTCTATGGCGCGGTGGCCGATTTCTTCCATTTCCACTGGCAGAGCTATTCGTTCTACATCTTCAACATCGCCGATGTGGCCATCACGCTGGGCGTCATCCTGCTCATTGCAGACATGTTGGGCATCGGCCGCCCGCGCGCCGCCAAGGCGTGATTTCATTGGCGAACACTTTACTGCCAGAATCTGGCCTTACGCGGCAGGATGCTATATAAGCGCGGCCGAAATCGTGAAGGACGTTGCATGCGTATTGGATTGATCGGGCGCGCGATTGCTCGCAAGGCCTCAATGGCGTCACTGGGCCTGTTGCTTGCGGCCACCCTGGCTGCCTGCACGACCGTGGAGGGCACCAATGCCCTCACCGATCCCGGTACATTCGAGCGCGAGGTGATGAGCTCCACCGCCCGTGGCTTTGGCCTGATCCCCGGCGAAGCGCCCAAGGAAGAGCCCACCCAGGCCCGCGCCCCGCTGGTGCTGCCCCGCAATGCCGAAAATCTGCCGGCCCCCACCACCGCTGTTGCCGTCGCCCAATTGCCCGCCAATAGCGACGCGGTGCGGATCGACGCGTCCGGCCTCACCGAAGCCGACCTGACCCGCCTGCGCAATGCCAAGGTCGTCGACCTGCGCTCCATGTCCGGCCGCCCGCTGACTGAAGCCGAAGCGCGCGCGCTGACCTCCCGCATGCAGGCCGCCAATATGGCGGTCGGCGTCAATGGCAAGCGCCCACTCTATCTGCCGCCGGACGAATATTTCACCCGCGTCGGCAATGCCGACATGGTCTGCCGCAATCCGGCTGGCCAGATCGTGTCGCTCAGCGATCCGAGCTGCCCCGAGGAAATCCGCCGCGCCCTGCGCGTGCAGGGTCCCACCGGTTCGGGCATGATCGGCGGCTCGATCGATCAGGAAATCAAGGATATGAAGGACTGATCGCCAGCTCTTCTGGCATCTTTCCCTGCGCCCCGCCCTGTGCGGGGCGTTCTTTTTGTGCGATGGGATGTCCCATTGCTCCACCAGCGCCGCCCAAATGGGTCCCGCATGACATGAAGGCACTTCGCCAATGACCGATTCTCCCGCCACTCCCGACACCGGCGACCGCCTCGCCAAGGTCATTGCCCGCTCCGGCCTCTGTTCCCGCCGCGACGCCGAAGCCTGGATCACCACCGGCCGCGTCAGCGTCAACGGCAAGAAGGTGCTGACCCCAGCCTTCAACGTCACCGGCCGCGACAAGGTCATGGTTGACGGCGCCCCGCTCGCCGCCCGCCAGGGCACCCGCGTCTGGCTCTATCACAAGCCAGCAGGGCTGGTGGTCACCGAGAAAGATCCCGAGGGCCGCCCAACGGTCTTCGAAGCGCTCGAACAACACGGCCTGCCGCGCGTCGTTTCCGTCGGCCGCCTCGATATCAATACCGAAGGCCTGCTGCTGGTCACCAATGATGGCGGCCTCAAGCGCGTCCTCGAATTGCCCGCCACCGGCTGGCTGCGCCGCTATCGCGTGCGCGCCCATGGCAGTGTCACCCAGGCGGCGCTCGATCGCCTCAAGGATGGCATCGAGATCGACGGCATCAAATACGGCTCCATCGAAGCCACGCTCGAGCGCGACCAGGGCTCCAATGTGTGGATCGTCATGGCCCTGCGCGAAGGCAAGAACCGCGAAGTCAAGAACGTGCTCGGCGCGCTTGGCCTCGAGGTCAATCGCCTGATCCGCGTCTCCTATGGCCCGTTCCAGCTCAACGATATCCCCGTCGGCGCCATCGAAACCGTCAAGGCCGCCACCCTGCGCGAGCAGCTCGGCAAGAAGCTGGCCGAGGCCGCCGATGTCGATTTCGACAGCGAAATGCCTGAAATCAACCAGCTTGTCGGCAAGCCCACCCGTGATCGCCTCACCGGCCGCGGCACCAATACCGTCGAAATCGCCCGCCAGCGCTTCCGCTTCACCGACCATGCCGAAAAGACCGAGGAAGAAATCCGCGCCGAGCGTCCGCGCCAGGATCGCCCCGGCCGCTTCGACAGCCGCAAGCCGACCAAGCGTGTCGATCCGCGTGCCGAAGAAGAGATGGCGCCGCCCCGTCATATTCATTTCGACGAAGATGGCCGCGCCCCCGAGGAATTCGTCGCCAAGCGCGGCGGCAACAAGCCCGCCTGGCGCGATCCCGACGATCAGCCCGCCCGCACCTTCGGCAAGCGTCCCGAACGCCCCGCCAAGCCCGCCTTTGGCGAGAAGAAGTCCTTCGGCGATAAAAAGCCGTTTGGTGACAAGAAATCCTTCGGGGACAAAAAGCCCTACGGCGATAAGAAGTCGTTTGGCGACAAAAAGCCCTATGGCGATAAAAAATCCCTTGGCGACAAGCCGGCCTTCGGCGATCGTCCCAAGCGCGC
>DATMSG010000027.1:0-10145 GCA_035565515.1 Devosia sp. | reverse complement strand
CACGATCGAGCGCGGCTCGACCAATATGTGGGGCGATACGGTTTATGCCGGAGACCTCTACAAGGCTTCCTATCAGGTTGGCCGGCATTTCGACACGCCCGGCATCCTCGATGCCACCCATACGGTGACGCTGGGCTATGACCTCGTCCATGAGACCTTCCAGCATCTGGTTCCCGCGGTTGGAGAGCGTCAGGCGCGCACCGCCCATTCGGTGGTCGGCGAGTATCGGGGCACGTTTTACGATCAGTTCTATCTGACCGCGGCCCTTCGACACGATTTCAACGCCAATTTTGCCGACGCGACGACCTATAGTGTGAGCGGCGCCTGGCAGATTCCCAATACCGGAACCAGGCTGCATGCTTCGGTCGGCACGGGCTCGACCAATCCAACCATGTGGGAACAGTTCGGCTATAGTCCGGGCAGCTTCACGCCCAATCCGAACCTGACGCCTGAAACCAGCCTCGGCTGGGATATCGGGGTCGAGCAGACATTGCTGGACGGGATGGTGGTGCTCGATGCGACCTATTTCAACCAGACCCTGGAAAACAAGATCAGGGACGTCTTTTTCCCGATCGCGACGGCCGTCAACGTGCCGGGCACCAGCCCGCGCCAGGGCGTCGAACTCTCGGCAATGGTCAATGTCTTCGAGGGCCTGCGCGCCGGGGTCACCTATACCTATCTCGACGCCCGCGACCCCAGCGGGGCTTTGGAAGTTCGGCGCCCGCAGCATTCGGGTAGCCTGAACCTGGCCTATACGCTTGCCGAGATCCCGCTGACGCTGCACGGCGAGATTCTCGTACGCAGCGAGACCAGGGATGCGCTGGGAGCCCAGAGCTTTACCCTTCCCGCCTACACCCTCGTCAATGCCGGCCTCAATTATCAGGTCAGCGACCAGGTGGAGGTCTATGGCCGCGTCCATAACCTGTTTGATACCAGGTACCAGGAAGTCTACGGCTACAACACCCAAGGCCGCACCTTCTACGCCGGCGCCCGCGCCAAGTTCTGAGGCGAAAGAGCATTGGCGGCGTCAAAATCCGCCAATGCTCATACCGGACCTGCGCCCCGGCCATCTTCACGGCACTGCCGTCCTGCCCCATATCTCGCTTGGCTTTCTTTTCGGGAGATCACTCGATAAAAGGCCCTCAACACTTGCGAGGTCATCATGTCGGCAGTTGCTTCCCCCAGCCGCAAAATCCTGGAGCGCCTGGCGCGCGAGCGCATCCTGATTCTGGATGGCGCCATGGGGACGCAGATCCAGGGGCTTGGCCTTAGCGAAGACGATTTTGTCGGCCACGGCTCCGGCCATGCCTGCGCGCACCATTCCGATCATCCCCAAAAGGGCAATAACGACCTGCTGATCCTCACCCAGCCCGAGGCGATCGAAGAAATTCACTTCAGATATGCCATGGCCGGCGCCGACATCATCGAGACCAATACCTTTTCGGCGACCACCATTGCGCAAGCCGATTACGGCCTTGAGGCCGCCGTGCACGACCTCAATGTCGAAGGCGCGCGCATCGTGCGCCGGGCGCTTGACCGCGCTACCGCCATCGATGGCAAGCCGCGCTTCGTCGCCGGTGCCGTCGGGCCCACCAACCGCACGGCGTCGATCAGCCCGGATGTGAACAATCCCGGTTTCCGCGCCGTCAGTTTCGATGACCTTCGGAAAGCCTATTCCCAACAGGTCAACGGCCTTATCGAAGGCGGCGCCGATGTCATCCTGATCGAAACCATTTTCGACACGCTCAATGCCAAGGCCGCGATCTTTGCCTGCATGGAAGCCTTCGAGCGCACGGGCGTCGCCCTGCCGATGATGATTTCGGGGACGATTACCGACGCATCGGGCCGGACCCTGACCGGCCAGACCCCGACCGCCTTCTGGCATTCGGTGCGCCATTCGCGCCCCTTCACCATCGGGCTCAATTGCGCCCTCGGCGCCGAGGCCATGCGCCCGCACATGGCCGAAATCTCGGCGGTGGCCGATACGTTCACCTGCGCCTATCCCAATGCGGGCCTGCCCAATGCCTTTGGCGGCTATGACGAAGGCCCGGAAGACACCGCCCGCCAGGTCGCCGAATTTGCCCGCGAGGGCATCGTCAACGTCGTCGGCGGCTGCTGCGGCACGACGCCCGAGCATATAAGCGCCATTGCCGATGCCGTCGCCGGCGTCGCCCCGAGGGTCGTGAATTGAATCGTTATCTGCGCCTCTCCGGCCTCGAACCCTTCGTCCTCACGCCCGATATCGTCTTCGTCAATATCGGGGAACGCACCAATGTCACCGGCAGCGCCCGCTTCCGTAAACTGATCACCGCGCGCGACTATACCGCCGCGCTGGCGGTGGCGCGCGACCAGGTGGAAAACGGCGCGCAGATCATCGACATCAACATGGACGAGGGCCTGATCGACTCCAAGGCGGCGATGGTCGAGTTCCTCAACCTCATCGCCTCCGAGCCCGAAATCGCCCGCGTGCCGGTGATGATCGACAGTTCCAAATGGGACGTCATCGAAGCCGGCCTGAAATGCGTGCAGGGCAAGCCGATCGTCAATTCGATCAGCCTGAAGGAAGGCGAAGAGCAGTTCCGCCACTATGCCGGCCTCTGCATGGCCTATGGCGCCGCGGTCGTGGTTATGGCCTTTGACGAGCAGGGCCAGGCCGATACCTATCAGCGCAAGACCGAGATTTGCGCCCGCGCCTATAAGATCCTCGTCGACGAGATGGGCTTTCCGCCCGAAGACATCATCTTCGATCCCAATGTCTTTGCCGTCGCTACCGGCATCGAAGAGCACGACAATTACGGCGTCGATTTCATCGAGGCGACGCGCTGGATTCGCCAGAACCTGCCCTATGCCCATATTTCGGGCGGCGTCTCCAACCTCTCCTTCAGCTTCCGCGGCAATGAGCCCGTGCGCGAAGCCATGCATGCGGTGTTCCTCTACCACGCCATCAAGGCGGGCATGGATATGGGCATCGTCAATGCCGGCCAGCTCGCCGTCTATGACCAGATCGATCCCGAACTGCGCGAAGCCTGCGAGGACGTGGTTCTCAATCGCAAGCCCAAGGCCGGCGGCACCGCCACCGAGCGCCTGCTCGACATCGCCGAGCGCTTCAAGGGCGGGATGCGCGAGGAAAAGGTGCGCGATCTTGTCTGGCGCGACTGGACCGTGGAAAAGCGCATCGAACACGCCCTGGTCAATGGCATTACCGAATTTATCGAAGCCGACACCGAAGAGGCGCGCCTTTCCGCCGAGCGCCCGCTCCATGTGATCGAAGGCCCGCTGATGGCCGGCATGAATGTCGTCGGCGATCTCTTTGGCGCGGGAAAGATGTTCCTGCCGCAGGTGGTCAAATCCGCCCGCGTGATGAAGCAGGCCGTGGCCGTTCTCCTTCCCTATATGGAGGCCGAAAAGGCCGCCGGTGGCGGGTCCGAACGCCAGTCTGCCGGCAAGATCCTGATGGCGACCGTCAAGGGCGACGTGCATGACATCGGCAAGAACATCGTCGGCGTCGTGCTCGCCTGCAATAATTACGAGATCGTCGATCTCGGCGTCATGGTGCCGCCCCAGAAGATTCTGGAAGTCGCCCGCGCCGAGCAGGTCGATATTATCGGGCTTTCGGGCCTGATTACCCCCTCACTCGATGAAATGGTCCATATGGCCGCCGAAATGGAGCGCGAGGGTTTCGACCTGCCGCTGCTAATCGGCGGGGCAACGACGTCGCGTGTTCACACGGCGGTGAAAATCGCGCCCCGCTATACGCGCGGGCAGGCGATCTATGTCACCGATGCCAGCCGCGCCGTGGGCGTCGTCGGCCAGCTTCTCTCCCCGGACATGAAGCCCGATTATATCGCCGGCATTCGCGCCGAATATGTCGAGGTCGCCGAAAAGCACGAGCGTGCCGAACGCGCCAAGCAGCGCCTGCCGCTGGCGGCCGCCCGCGAAAATGCCTTCAAAATCGATTGGCCGGCCTATAGCGTCAACGCCCCGCAATTCCTCGGTACCCGCGTCATCGAGGATTGGGACCTGGCCGAGATCGCCCGCTATATCGATTGGACCCCCTTCTTCCAGACCTGGGAATTGAAGGGCGTCTATCCGCGCATTCTGGAAGACGAGAAGCAGGGCGAAGTGGCCCGTCAGCTCTTTTCCGATGCGCAGGACATGCTCAAGAAAGTCATCGCCGAAAAGTGGTTCAGGCCGCGCGCCGTGGTTGGCTTCTGGCCCGCCAATGCGGTGGGCGACGACATCAAGCTCTTCACCGCGGAAGACCGCAAGGACGAGCTGGCAACGCTCTACACATTGCGCCAGCAGACCTCCAAGCGCGAGAACCGCCCCAATGTCGCCTTGGCCGATTTCGTCGCGCCGGCCGGCACGCCCGACTATGTCGGCGGCTTCGTCGTCACGGCAGGCCCTGAAGAAAATGAGATCGCCGAGCGCTTCAAGCGCGCCAATGATGATTTCGGCTCGATCATGGTCAAGGCGCTGGCCGATCGCTATGCCGAAGCCATGGCCGAAATGCTGCATCAGCGGGTGCGCAAGGAACTCTGGGGCTATGCGGCCGACGAGACGTTTGCGCCCAATGAACTGATCGGGGAACCCTATCGCGGCATCCGCCCGGCGCCGGGCTATCCGGCCCAGCCCGACCATACCGAAAAGGTAACCCTGTTCCGCCTGCTCGATGCCGAGGCCACGACCGGGGTGACGCTGACCGAAAGCATGGCCATGTGGCCGGGCTCATCGGTCTCGGGCATCTATATCGGCCATCCCGACGCCTATTATTTCGGCGTCGCCAAGGTCGAGCGCGATCAGGCGATCGACTATGCCCAGCGCAAGGGCATGGACATTGCCGAGGTCGAGCGCTGGCTGGCGCCGATCCTCAACTATACGCCAGCCGGCTGAAGCGTTTCGGGAAAGGCGGCAACCAGGGACTAGGACGATTCACGGCGTGAATCGTCGGGGCTTCCAGGAACGCTCCTGGCCTTCGGCCGCGAGCCGCGCCCCGACAAACAACAGATCCGACAGGCGGTTCAGATAGACCCGCCCATTGGCCGTGCGCGCATCATCGAGCGAAAGCAGCCGGCGCTCGGCGCGGCGGCAGACGGTTCGCGCCATATGAAGCGCGGCCACGGCCGGCGAGCCGCCGGGCAGGATGAATTCCTTGAGCGGGGGCAGGTCGGCGTTCCACGCGCTGACAGCCTGCTCCAGCGCCTCGATATGCGCCTCCGTAAGCACCGCATGGCCGGGCAGGGAGAGGGCGCCGCCGAGATCGAACAGGTCGTGCTGGATCGACACCAGCGCTTCGCGCAGATGCGGCAGCGTCTGCTGGCTCTCGGCAAAGCCGATGACGCTATTCAATTCGTCCACCGTGCCGATGGCTTCGATGAGCGCGTCGTCTTTCCGCCGCCGCGACCCGTCCGAAAGTCCGGTCGTGCCATCGTCGCCGGTGCGGGTAACAATCTTCGAAAGCCGGTGTCCCATTGAGTTCCCCCGTGGCGCTGCGTGCCACCGTCGTGAGCCACCGGGAAGGGGCTGTCAATCGGCCGGTGCAGAGGCACCGGCCGAGGCAGTTGTTTGGCTCAACGAGTGGATGGGATTTCGTAGATCTTCTCGATATCGTCGAGCGCGAGATGGGCCGCCATCACGCCGCCGGCGGTGGCCCAGACGGTGTCCGACACAGCATAGACATGCCCGGCCTTGACCGCGTCGAGGTTCTGCCAGAGCGGCGAGGCCATCCAGGCTTCGGCTTCCTTGGTCGCGCCGCCATCGCCAGTTTCGTAGCTGAAGTGCAGCAGGCGGTCGCCGTCGAGATCGGGAATGCGTTCGAGGGTGATGGGTTCAGCAAGGCCTGCCTTGTCCTGCGCCGCAGGGCGGCCGAAGCCGATATCGCGAAGGATGGAGCCTGAAAAACTGTCATTGTTGTAGGCGTAGTTCTGGCCTGAGATGAAGCGCACGAGCCCGACCTTTTCGGTCACGCGGTCGCCGAGCGCGGTCTTGATCGCGGCCACGCGGTCCTCGTAACCCTTGAGCACGGCCTGGCCTTCGGCGGTCTTGCCCACGGCTGCGGCGTAAAAGGCGAGATTGTCGCGCCACTGGCCGGTGATGTTCTCGACAAAAACCGTCGGAGCGATTGCCGAGAGCTGTTCGTAAATCTGCTCGTGGCGCTTCTTGTTGCCCAGGATCAGGTCGGGTTCGAGCGAGAGGATCACTTCGAGATTGGGGGCCAGTTCCTCGCCGACGAGCACCGTGTCCTCAAGCGCTTTCGCAACGTGGTCGAACCAGGGATCGGCATTGGCCGAGCGCACGGCGCCGACCGGCACGATGCCGAGCGCCAGGAGGTCCTCGGTTGCCTCATTGGTCAGCGCGACCACGCGCAGCGGTTGGTCGGGCACGGTGGTGACGCCCATGATATGGGTAATGTCGCGGGCAAAGGCGGGGTTTGCGAGGGCAAGCAGAAGGGGCACGCCAAGGAGCGTGAAAAGACGGCGGGAAATCATGACCGATCCATTTTGTGACTATCGTAGTCATGTTTCATCAATCCCAGTCGGGGCGCCGAGTCAAGCCGGGTATGCGAACACTCCCACCGGCACTCCGGGCACATCGACCCGGAACTGCACGATCCCGTCGCGCCCCGCTTCGCCCGAACCGAGGCTGGTGACGAACACCGTCTTCATATCCGCCCCGCCAAAGCACGGCATGGTCGGCAATTTCAGCGGCACATCGACCCAGCCGAGCAATTCGCCCTGCGCCGAGAAGCGATTGACCCGGCTGGCCGAGGGACCGGCGGACCAATAGTTTCCCGCCATATCGCAGGCCCCGCCATCCGGCCTGCCATTGGGCTCGTCATTGTCCCGCAGGCGGCGGCGATTGCTGACGGCGCCCGTTTCCCGGTCGAAATCCCAGCAGTCGATCCACATGCTGCCGCGCGAATCCGAATGGTAGAGGAGGCTCGCCTCGGCGTTCCAGGCAAGACCATTGGAAATGGCGATCCCTTCGGCGATCACCCGCACTGCGCCATCCGGCGCGACGCGATAGAGTTTTGCCGCCGGTTTTTTTCCCGGCTCGCCATCCATGCTGCCGACCCAGAAAGCGCCATCGGGCCCCACTTTGCCGTCATTGAGCCGCATGCCGGGCTTTTCGTGCTCGATCCGGGCGATCCGTTCCCGCGCGCCGCTCGTGGGATCGAAGACAATCACATCGTTGCGCAGGGCAACCACCAGCCTGCCATTGCGGGCCAGACCAAGGCTGGGTACCGGCTCGCCAAATTCCCACAGGCGCCGCTCGCCCGTCCTGACATCGAGCGCATGGATCCTCCCCGCCGGAATATCGCACCAGAAGAGGCGCGCATTGGCGCCGTCCCAGACCGGACTTTCGCCCACGCCAAAATGCTCGCGGACAACCCAGGTAATTTGTTGCTCGGTCATGGCGCCCTCAATGGCTGAGGTCATGCGCCAGGCTCCATTCGCGATAGCGGCGCCGGCCGCCTTCGAGATGCTGGCGCATGGCAAGCCGGGCCGCGTCGGGCTGGCGGTCGGAAATGGCATCGAAAATCCGGCGATGTTCGGCCTGGATATTGTCGAGAAATTCCGCCCTGTCATTCTCGTCGCTGAAACTGGCGCGCAGCGCCCGGCGCGGAATCAGCCTTTCGCCCATTTCATCGACGAAAAGGCTGAAGCGGACATTGTTGGTGGCATCGGCAATGGCGCGATGAAAAGCCCGGTCGGCGTCGGTGGCCAGCGTATGGTCCACCGGCCGCCGGGCAAACTGGACCAGCGCCTGTTCCATGCGCAGGAGATTGGTCTCGGTCCGGCGCTCGGCCGCCAGCGCCGCCGCTTCGATCTCGACGCTGATGCGAAATTCGATGAAGTCGAGCACCTCGGCAATGTCCTGCGGTGCTTCCATGAACATGGAGCCGCCGGCCGGTTTGGGCGGTTCGCTGACATAGACGCCGCTGCCGCGCAGCGAGCGCAGCCGCCCCTCGGCCTTGAGACTGGCAATGGCCTCGCGCACCACCGTGCGGCTCACATCGAAGGTTTCGCAGAGCTTGTCCCCAGGCGGCAGTTTGTCGCCCGGCTTGAGTCCGCTCTCGGCGATCAGGCGGATCAGCCCGTCTTTCACCCGGTCGGTCAGACGCAATGCTTCGATTTCAACCATTTCGGGGTTTTCGCATTCTCGAGGGTAACAGTCTGCTGACATTTAGCCGCTTAGTGCGACTCCTGTGGCATGCCATGTTACCCCCGATTTGTCATCCTGCCTTCACCCTTTCTGGGCCGAAATTTGCAAAATCAGTATTATTAATTATGCGCTGCAAAGCTCGAACTGGCATCCTGCGGCCTGACCTTGCTCACCATGTGCCAGGCCGCAATCAGCGCCAATGCGGCCGTGACCGCGCCCAGCGCATAGACCGGAACCATGGCGAACTTGACCGCACTGGCCGAAGCCGCGGCCGCCAGACCCCCCGAATTGGCGGCCACACCGGCCAGCGCGGCACCGATGGCATTGCCGGCCGATTGCGTTGTCGGTATCAGCGCCGAGGTGCGGTCGCGTTCGGCATCGCTGGCGGCTTCCATCATGGTGAGGCTGAGATAGCCATTGTGCATGCCGAAGCCGGATCCGATGATCAATTGGCCGACCATCACCAGGCCAACCTGATCCACTTCCAGACCCGCCAGCACCAGCAGCAGACCCAGGCCGATCATGCCCGGACCCAGTCGAATCAAGGTCTTACGGGTTTCCTTGCTGCGCACATTGGCCACGATGATGGCCGAGGCACTCCATGCGACGGCGAGCACGGCGGCGATTGCACCGGCCGTGGCGGGCTTGTAGCCCCACATTTCCTGCAGGACGAGCACGAGATAAACCGCAGAGCCCGCCCCCGCGATATTGGTCAAGAGGACCACCCAGAGCCCGGTGCCCACCACCGAAACCGGACGGAAGGCATCGCGCGGCATCAGGCGTTCTGGCGCCCGCCCATCGATCCAGACCGCTGCGACCAGGAGCGCTGCGGCCACGACCAATAGCGCTGCGGCCGGCAATGGCGCGGCGACGGCGGCGAGGGCCACGAACATGATCGCCGTGCCGATCGCGAGAAGCCGCAGGCCCGGAAAGCGCGCCACGACGCGGTCTTCGGCCGAGTGGGCGGGAACCTTGACGATCACCATGGAGGCAAAGAGCAGCACCAGCGGCACATTGACGAGGAAGGCGGCGCGCCACGACACCATTTCGGTCAAGAGACCCGCCGCAGCCGGTCCGCCAAAGGCGGCGATGGCCCAGATCATGGCTTGCAGCCCGAAAACCTTCGGCACCAGGCGCGAGGGGAAAAGTTCGGGAATAAGCGCAAAACAGATTGCCGAAACCACGCCCTCGCCGAGCCCCTGAAGGGCGCGTCCGACAAGCACTTGCGGCATGGATGTCGCGGTCGCTGCGATCACGGTTCCCAGCAGAAACACCCCCGACGAGGCCAGCAATGCGGTGCGCGCGCCGAGGCGCTGCTTGAGAAGCGCGGCGCCCGAACCACCAACGATGGCAAAGACGAGGAAGAGCGTGAGCGCCCAGGAAATCAGCGCTACGCCGCCCAATTCCTGCACCGCCGTCGGCAGGGAAATCGAGGCCAAAAAGGCGTTGAAGGCGAGCAGTGCCACGCCGAGACAAAGGATCAGCGTCACTGTCGCGTAGCGCGGTGTGAAAATTTCGGCCCAACGGCCCTCAACTGTATCCGACATGATGCTTCCAATTTTCCAAGGATATGCTTGTTTAATTCAGTCCGAGGCAGAAGGCAATCAAATGTGCATCACGCTCGAATTTTAGGCGGTTGCTGTAGCGGTCCTCATGGCGAAGCGCGGAACGGCGCCCGATGACGTAGTCTCACGCCCCGCGGCGCGAGGGCTTTGCCCTGCAAAGCATCTCACCACGAGGGCCACTCTTTTGTCGGTCGAATCGTGAACCGCCTCAGGCAGTCTGGCGGAGCCGCGCTTGCGCCTGCATGCCCAAAGCCGAACCGATGGCGAGGATTATCGGGCAATCGAGGTCGAGGTTTTCAGCCTGTTTTCCGGCATCGCGCAGGCAGGTATGCACGATGGTCTGCTGGGCGCGGCTGACATTGGTGGCAAAGACAACGGGGGTATCGGGCGCCAGACCCGCCTCGAGCAGGCGTG
>DATMSG010000026.1:0-13877 GCA_035565515.1 Devosia sp. | reverse complement strand
GCCGGTGCTCGACATGCTCGACGCGGTGGGGACGCCGGAGCGGGCGCAGTCCTGGTTGACGGGCGAACTGGCACGCGGCGAAAGGCTGATGGGATTCGGGCACCGCATCTATCGCGTGCGCGACCCGCGGGCGGATGCGCTGAAGGGCGCATTGGCGCGTCTGGGCGATGCCGGCGATATGGATGCGGCGCGCATGCAATTGGCCGAGGCGGTGGAACGCGAAGCGCTGGCACTGCTGCGCGCGAAGAAGCCCGATCGCGCGCTCGATACCAATGTCGAGTTTTTCACCGCCCTATTGCTCGAAGCTCTGGGCTTTCCGCGCGATGCCTTTACCGGCGTTTTCGCCGCCGGCCGCATCGGCGGCTGGCTCGCCCATGCGCATGAGCAGGTGGCGAACGGACGGCTGATCCGCCCGCAATCGCGCTATGTGGGGCCCAAGGCGGCTTAGATCGTTTCACGATCCCGGTCGGATGGGGTTGCTCCAAAGAGCAAACTCACCGGCTGCGTCCAAACAATCGCTCGATGTCGCCCTTCTTCAACTCCACATAGGTGGGACGGCCATGGATGCATTGGCCCGAATGGGGCGTGGCTTCCATGTCCCGGAGGAGGGCGTTCATCTCGTCGACGCGCAGACGCCGGCCGGAGCGGACGGAGCCATGGCAGGCCATGCGGCCGATAATGGCCTCCATGCGGTCGGTGAGCGCGGCGGCGCTTTCCCATTCGGCCAGGCCATCGGCGACGTCGCGGACGAGGCCTTCCACATCGCTATTGCCCAGGATTGCCGGCGTTTCGCGCACGGCGACGGCGCGTGGGCCGAAGCGGTCGAGATAGAGGCCGAATTTTTCGAGCTCGGGCGCCGCCTCTTCGAGAAGGGTACAGTCTTCCTCGGGCAGTTCGACGATGATGGGGATCAGCTGGGCCTGGCTCGCGACCGGGCCGGAGGCGAGCTGGGCCTTGAAACGCTCATAGACGAGGCGTTCATGGGCGGCATGCTGATCGACCAGCAGAAGACCTCTGTCGCTCTGGGCGATGATGTAATTGTCGAACATCTGGGCACGGGCAGTGCCGAGAGGATAGTCGACCACCTCGGGCGCCTCGGACACGGCTTCGACGCGGGCGCTGGGCTCGGTAAAGCCGCTGAGGCGGCCGGGGGAGCGGTCGAAATTGAGCGGGGCGGCGGTTAGACTAGAGCCATAACTCGCCGGGCGCGGCGGAGCGAGGGTGGGCGTATAGCCGATGGGCTCGGGAACCGGGGCCATTTCGGGGGCGGTGAAGGCGCCCAGAATGTCTTCGGCGACGCTGTTGGAGGCCTTGAAGCCGGCAGCGGCGAGGGCCACGCCGATGGCGCGAATGACGGCGCCGCGAATGGCGCCCTGATCCTGGAAGCGTAATTCGGCCTTGGCCGGGTGCACGTTGACATCGACCTCGGCGGGATCGATGGCGACGTAGAGGGCGACGACGGGGAAGCGGTCGCGGAAGATATAGTCGGCATAGGCGGCGCGGATGGCGCCGACCAGAACCTTATCGCGCACCGAGCGGCCATTGACGAAATAGAACTGCGATAGGGAATTGGCGCGGGTATAGGTGGGTAGGCCCGCCATGCCGGCGACGACGACGCCATGGCGCGCCATGGCGAGGGGCACGGCATTATCGACGAAATCGGCGCCCATGACCTGCCCCAGCCGGGCGGCGAGCGCGCCTTCTCCGGTGATGGCGGGCCAGTTGGACATCATCCGGTCCGAGCCTTCGAGGATGAAGTGGATTTCGGGATTGGCCATGGCGAGGCGCCTGACCACATCGGTGATGGCGGCGGTTTCGGAACGCACGCTTTTGAGAAATTTGCGGCGGGCGGGGACCTGGGCGAAGAGATCGCGCACTTCGATGACGGTGCCGCGGTTCATCGCCTGCGGCATGGGGCCGGTACGGCGGCCATTGTCGATGACCACGACGAGCCCGGTTTCCGCATCGGCCGGGCGCGAGGCGACGGAAAGGCGCGAGACCGAGCCGATGGAGGCCAAGGCTTCGCCGCGGAAGCCGAGGGTGCGGATATCGTCGAGATCGTCGGCGCCGAGTTTGGAAGTGGCGTGGCGCTCGACCGAGAGGATCAGGTCGTCGCGGTCCATGCCGTGGCCGTCATCGCTGATGCGGATGAGATCCATGCCGCCATTGGCCGTGGCGATGGCAATGCGGCGCGCGCCGGCATCGATGGAGTTTTCGACCAGTTCCTTGACGACGCTGGCGGGCCGCTCGACCACTTCGCCGGCAGCGATGCGGTTGATCAGGTCTTCGGGAAGCTGGCGGATGGGCAAGGGCGATTCTCCTTGCCATCAATATAGGGGAGGTGGCGCCGCTTTCCGACCCGGAATGGAATTTGTGCCCAGCAAAGGCCCTGCTGTTGATTTCGGGTGAGACGGCGCTCGGCACGGGGAGTAGGCTGGCTCTCCGAGGTGGATCATGCGTGTCGTCGCGCTGACAGTTCTGGCCATGGTGGCATTTGCGGCCAATTCGGTATTGGCGCGCCTTGCTCTCTCATCGGCCACCATCGATGCTGCCGCCTTTACCGGTGTGCGCCTTGCGTCCGGGGCCATCGTACTCGGTATCTTGCTTTGGCTCAGGGGGCGTGCATCGGGCGTCGGGCCGAAGCTGGCGGGCAGCTGGGCACAATCGGGGGCGCTCTTTGGCTACGCCATCTGCTTCTCTTTTGCCTACACCCTGCTAGGGGCCAGTCTCGGCGCACTCATTCTTTTTGCCAGCGTGCAGATCGGCATGGTGGCGCGGGCCGTTTGGGCTGGCGACCGGCCGGCACTTCTCGAATGGATCGGCCTGTCGGCGGCAGCTTGCGCCTTCGTCTATCTCGTCTCGCCAGGGCTGGCGGCGCCCCATCCATTGGGGGCGGTGCTGATGATCGTGGCAGGGCTGTGCTGGGCCGGCTATTCGCTCCTCGGACGCGGATCGAGCCAGCCGCTTTCGGATACTGCGGGCAATTTTATCCGCTGCCTGCCGCTGGCGATCTTGCTGACCGCCCTTGGCGTCTGGGCCGAAACGCCTCGGCCCGATGGCCTGTTCCTGGCGATGGCCTCGGGCGGCGCGGCGTCGGGCCTCGGTTATGCCATCTGGTATGCCGCGCTACCGCATCTCAGCCGTACGCGCGCTGCCGTCGTGCAACTGAGCGTCCCCGTCATTGCCGGTTTTGGCGCCGTGGTTTTTATCGGCGAAACGGTCACACCCCGCCTACTCATCGCCTCGGCAATAATCCTTGGCGGCATTGCGGTCGCCATAATCATAGCCGGGCGCCGTCGCGGAAGTTGACCCTTGCCGGCCCGGCCTTGTGCGTCTAGGACACCGCGATGACCCAGCCCCTCGCCCCCATGGATCTTGCCCTGCGCCTTGCCGAAGAGGCGGCGGCGCTCGGGGAGGCGCCGGTAGGGGCGGTGGTGATGGAGGGAGATCGCGTGCTCGCGGCCACCCGCAACCAGATGCAGGCGCTGGGCGATCCCACGGCGCATGCGGAAATGCTGGCCATTCGCGAGGCGCTCAAAGTGCGGGGAACCGGGCGGCTCGATGGCTGCGATCTCTATGTGACGCTCGAGCCCTGCGCCATGTGTGCCGGGGCCATCGCCCATGCGCGGCTGCGGCGGGTCTATTTTGCGGCCGAGGACACCAAGGCCGGCGCGGTGGAAAATGGGGTGCGGCTCTTCGAACAGCCCACCTGTCACCACAAGCCCGAGGTGATCGGGGGCGTGTCGGCCTCGCGGGCGCAGGCCATGCTGACCGATTTTTTCAGGAAGCTGCGCGCTTAGCCCCGGCGCGGATTGCTTGGGATCGGCTCGACCTTGTTCTGGATATAGTCTTCGATCTTGCGCGTCAGCATGTGCTTGAAGCGGTCTTTTTCCTGATCCACATGGCTGATGATTTCGCGCACCCGCCAGAATTCCATGGCGCCGAAATTGGCGACATGGGGCCGGATATAGATGTCGGGCGGATAGGCGGCCATGGAATGGGCGATCAGCGAATGCATCATGATCTGGGCCGAGCCGAACCAGATGTCGAGCGGGCGATGATCGGTCTTGTTGATGCCGACCGAGGGGTCGCCATTGACATCGATGCCGATGAGAAAATCGGTGCCGATATCGGCCTGATCGAGCGGGAGCGGATTGACCACCGCGCCATCGACGAGGATGTGGCCGTTATGGACGACGGGCTTGAAAATGCTCGGCATGGAAATCGAGCCGGCAATGGCCGGGCGCAGCGGCCCGGAATTGAACACGACCTGATGCCAGGACTGGAAATCGGTCGCCACGACATAGAGCGGGATTTTCAGGTCGCTGAAATTGTTGGGAAAATTCGGCGGGGTAAAGGCATCGACGATATGGGTGGCGTCGAGTTGCATGGAAATGCCATTGCGCAGCAGCCCGCCGAGGCCCTTGACCTGGGTCGACCAGAGTTTGGTGGCAATAGTGCGCAGCGTGCCCAGCACTTCGAAGGAATGCTCACGCAATTCCTTGCCGGTCATGCCCGCGGCCCAGCCCGAGCCGATCAGTGCGCCGATCGAGGTGCCGGAAATGACCGCGGGCTTGATGCCAAGCTCGTCCATCGCCTCGATATAGGGAATATGGGTGAGGCCGCGGGCAGACCCGCCGCCGAGGGCAATGCCGATCCTGGGGCCAGACGCAATGTTCATTCCGCTTCGCTCCCTTCCCTTGGAGCGCAGCCGGTCGATCAGCGCCTTGCCCCGCATCTGCAGCGGGGTCAGCTGGCGTTCCGGCGGCGTCTCTTCGAAGACGGTCCGGCGGAAGTGTAGGCCCGCAAGATTGAAGAAAGGTTCAGGTCCGCTCTCTGGCGATTTCACGCCAGCCGATATCTCTTCGGGAGAAGCCTTCTGGCCAATCCACTGCGTCAACGCCTCGATAAGCACGGCTTTGTGCCTCTCTCACCGAATTACCGAGCGCGGTGATATTGAGCACGCGCCCTCCATTGGCGAGTAAACGGCCCCCGTCGCGCTTCGTTCCGGCGTGAAACACGGTCAGATCATCCGTATCGAGGCCA
Source organism: Devosia sp. (assembly GCA_035565515.1). Classification (GTDB taxonomy): domain Bacteria; phylum Pseudomonadota; class Alphaproteobacteria; order Rhizobiales; family Devosiaceae; genus Devosia. Next base: position 8,831 of record DATMSG010000026.1, on the reverse strand, counting down.
TCGGCGCCGTTGATCTCGCTGCCTTTGCCATAGTCGCCCGGATAGCCCCTAGTTGCCATGATAACCGTCAACGCATAGGCGTCCTTCCAGACCACATCGTGACCCCCTAAGGTGCCGGTGGCCGTGGCGTGGAGAAGGGGCAGGAGGTCGCTTTCCATGCGCATCATCATCACCTGCGTCTCCGGATCGCCGAAGCGCGCATTGTATTCGACCAGTTTCGGGCCCTGATCGGTGAGCATAAGGCCGGCATAGAGCACGCCCTGATAGGGCGTGCCGCGCTGGGCGAGACCCCTGGCGGTGGGTTCGACGATATGGGTCATCGCGAACGCGTATTGCTCTTCGGTCATCACCGGGGCGGGGGAATAGGCGCCCATGCCGCCGGTATTGGGACCGGTATCGCCATCGAAGGCGCGTTTGTGGTCCTGGGCGGTGGTGAGCGGCAGCAAGGTTTTACCGTCGCAGAGGACGAAGAGGCTGACTTCCTCGCCCTCCATGAATTCCTCGATGACGACGGCGGCGCCGGATGCGCCGAATGCACCGGAGAAACAATCGATGATGGCTTCTTCGGCCTCCTCGACGCTCATGGCAACGGTAACGCCCTTGCCGGCGGCCAGGCCATCGGCCTTGATCACGATGGGCGCGCCCTGGGTGTAGATATAGGCAAGTGCGGAGGCTTCATCCTCAAATCGGGCATAGCTGGCGGTGGGAATATCGAATTCGTCGCAAAGCGCTTTGGTGAAGCTTTTCGAGCCTTCGAGCTGGCCGGCTTCCTTCGAGGGGCAGAAGCAGGTGAAACCGGCAGCGCGCATATCGTCGCCGAGACCGGCAACCACCTGGGCATCGGGCCCGACGACGACGAAGTCGATGTTTTGCGCCTTGGCAGCGGCGATGACCGCAGCGTGGTCGGTGATGTCGACCGGCAGGTTTTCGGCAATGGCTTCGGTGCCGCCATTGCCGGGCATGACGAAGAGCTTGGTCAGCTTTGGCGACTGGGCGATTTTCCAGGCAAGAGCATGCTCGCGCCCACCAGAACCGATGACCAGAACCCGCATCTCATGCCTCCATGCCGTGTTGCGGGCGTGATGCACGAGAGTGAGGGGAAGGGCAAGGGGTGTTGGAGATGGCCGCCATTCGAGCATAGCTCTCATGGCCTTTTTGGCTCAAATCATGCCACTGGCATGATTTGCCCTTCGGTACGCCTCAAAATTACATCTCGGCTGCTTTGAAGATCGGGGTGACATCGCCGTTCCACTCGTTGCGGAACTTGTCGAGCCAGCGGCCGGCCTGGGATTTGCCGGTGCGAACCGTTTCTTCGAGGCAGGCGAGGTGGATGGTTTCGTCCTGGCCCTTGGCATTGAGGCGGTTGCGGCGCACGAGGCCGGCTTCGGCAATGCCGACGGCCTGGGCGGCGGCGTCGAAAATGCTCGAACGGTCGAAGGGCGTGGTGAGCCCGAGGCGGGGGACTTCGCGGCGCAGATAATCGCGATCTTCCTCTGTCCAGTTGCGCACCAGTTCCCAGGCGGCTTCGAGCGAGACTTCATCATAGAGAAGGCCGGTCCAGAAGGCGGAGAGGGCGGTGACATGAGCTTCGTCGCCCATATCGGCGCCGCGCATTTCGAGGAACTGCTTGAGGCGCACTTCCGGGAAGAGCGTGGAAAGATGATCTTCCCAATCCTTCATCGTAGGCTTTTCGCCGGGAAGCTGCGGCAGTTCGCCCTTCAAAAAGGCGCGAAAACTTTCGCCGGCGACGTTCACATACTGGCCGTTGCGAATGACGAAATACATCGGCACGTCGAGCGCGTGGTCGGCATATTGCTCGAAGCCAAAGCCTTCCTCGAAGGCGAAGGGCAGCATGCCGGTGCGGGCATTATCGGTATTGAGCCAGATATGGCTGCGGAAGCTGAGATAGCCGGTGTCGCGGCCATCGGCGAAGGGCGAATTGGCAAAGAGCGCGGTGGCGACGGGCTGCAGCGCCAGCGAGACGCGCAGCTTCTTGACCATATCGGCTTCGCTCGAAAAATCGAGATTGGTCTGCACGGTGCACGAGCGGTACATCATCGAGGTACCCAGCGTGCCGACCTTTTCCATATAGGGCGTCATGATGCCATAGCGCGACTTGGGCATGACCTCGATTTCACTGACGGCCCAGAGCGGGGTGACGCCGAGACCGAGGAAATGAATATCGAGCGGCGCGGCGACTTTTTTGGCGATGCGCATATGCTCGGCCATTTCGGCCGCGGTGCCGTGGAGCGTTTCCATCGGCGCGCCGGACAGCTCGAACTGACCGCCGGGTTCGAGCGAAATGCCGCCAGCGACTTCATCGTTGCGCAGGCCGATGGGATTGTCGCCATCGTAGAAGGGGTGCCAGCCGGTTTCCTTCTCGATGCCGGCGAGCAGCGCGCGAATGCCGTTTTCGCCCTCATAGGCGACGGGGCGCAGGGGATTGGTGTGGAAGACGTGCTTTTCGTGCTCGGTGCCGATTCGCCATTCGGAAGCGGGCTTTGAGCCGCGTTCCATCGCTTCGATCAGGTCTGCGCGCGATTCAATCAGAGGCGAAGCAGTGTCGGCGCCGGCCATGTGATCCTCGTCTAAACTATGAGGGCTAAATTGGGCCGGCACCATAACGAGCGCAAGCCGGAATGCAATCGGCTTTTATCGCCAATCACCGATGATAGCTTGAATGACGGCCATTGCCGCGACCGCGGCAGTGTCGGCGCGCAGGATCCGCGGGCCGAGACTGATGGGCACGACGAAGGCAAGCGAACGCAGTTTTTCGCGCTCGGCATCGGAAAACCCGCCTTCGGGGCCGATGAGAAGGCCGATTTTTTGGCCCCTGAGGGCAGTGAGGGCATCGACCGGCGAGGATGAGGCTTCGCCTTCATCGGCAAAGATCAGTTTTCGATCCCCGTGTTGTGCCGGCCAGTCGGAAAGGAGACGCTCGAGGGCGATTTCATCGGCAATGGTGGGGACCGAGAGCACTTCGCACTGCTCGGCGGCCTCTATGGCATTGGCGTGAAGGCGCTCGGTCTTGAGGCGGTGGACCTGAGTATATTGGGTCATCACCGGCTGGATCACGCCGGCGCCCATTTCGACGGCCTTCTGGATCACATAGTCGAGACGTTCGTTTTTGAGCGGAGCAAAACCGTACCAGAGATCGGATTTCGCGGTCTGGACAGCGACCTGCTCGGCCACGGCCAGGGAGACGGATTTTTTCGAATCGCTGGTCAGCCGGCACAGCCAGGCACCGTCGCGGCCGTTGAACAGCACGACTTCATCGCCGACGTTCTTGCGCAGCACGGCGGCGAGATAGAGCGACTGGTCCTTGTTGAGGGCGACTTCGCCGCCTTTGGCGAGGTCCGCGTCAACGAAAAGGCGGGGCAGGCTGGCATGTGTGCGGGGCATTCGTCTCCTTTCGAACGCGGCAGTGTGCCACGCCCTCGTGGTTCGACAGGCTCGGGATGAGGTCTACTTTGTCTTCGTCGTTTAGAGTAGACCTGATGGTGAGCTTGTCGAACCACGAGGCCGTGGCACCATGTCCGATATTCATTCCGCACCCGTTGCCGACGCCCAAAGGGACAATTGGGTCGATCGTCATGCCCCCGATTGGCTAAAACCCTATGCGCGACTGGCGCGCTGGGATCGGCCGATCGGCTTCTGGCTGCTGTTCTGGCCCTGCGTCTGGGGGTTGGCGCTGGCGGCAGTGGAAATTCCCGAGCGTGGCTTCGGCTGGGTCTCGGTCATTCTCATGTTCGTCGGCGCGGTGCTGATGCGCGGCGCGGGCTGTACCTTTAACGATATCGTGGATCGCGACATCGACATGAAGGTGGCGCGCACGCGATTGCGGCCGATTCCATCGGGTCAGGTGACCTCGCGGCAGGCGCTGGCTTTTCTGATTGCCCAGGCGCTGCTGGGGGCGATCATCCTCTTCCAGTTCAATCGTTTCACCGTCTGGGCGGGCGTTGCCTCGCTGGTGCTGGTGGCGATTTATCCGTTCATGAAGCGGATCACCTGGTGGCCCCAATTTTTTCTCGGCCTCGCCTTCTCCTATGGCGCGCTGATCGGCTGGACCAGCGAAACCGGCGGCCTCTCCTGGCCGCCGATCCTGCTCTATCTCGGCACGATCCTGTGGGTGATTGGCTATGACACGATCTATGCGCTGCAGGATGTGGAAGACGACGCGCTGGTCGGCGTCAAATCCACCGCGCGGCTCTTTGGCGCCAATGTGAAGCCGGCGGTCTCGGCGCTTTACGCCGGGGCGGTGATTTTCTGGCTCATGGCGGTCCTGTCGTCGGGCGGCGGGGCTATCGCCCTGGTACTGATGCTGGTGCCGGCGGCCTTGCTCGCCTGGCAGGTCTATACGCTCGATGTCGAAGTGGTTGAGAACCCGTTGGTGCGGTTCAGGAGCAATCACTATGTGGGGATTGCACTGACGCTGGCGCTGTTGGCCGAGTGGGCTTGGTAGTTAACTTCGCTTGAAATTGCGCGCGGGGCTCCACCCCCTCCCGGCCTTCCCCACCAAGGGGGAGGTGAAGGGATGGCGGTTGGGTGAGATCGTGCCAAACACTCGGTCTTGCGCCCCCCCCTTGATGGGGAAGGATGGGGGGTGATTGGCACGCACCGGCTCGACGACAAGAAAACAGTGCCCAAAAACGCCAAAGAGACCAGCCGCACCACCAGCCGGTCCCATCGACGTTGCCCTTGGAGGGGGATTCTTAGTTGTGCTCGACTTCGCCCGGTTTCCGCCGGTTGAGGAAGCGGGGGCGGCGGGCGGCGTCGGCGGCGAGTTTGCGGCGCGGTGCGGTTTCGCCGACCATGATGCCATCGACCTGCTGGCTATAGGGGAGATAGGAGCCGTCGCCGGCCTTGATGAAGAGCGGCAGGCGGAGCTTCTTGCCCCAGTTCTGCCATTCGGCGACGACGTTGTGATTGCCTTCTTCTTCGAAGACCTTGTAGGTCAGTTCGCCATCGGGATGGACGAGTTCGATCGCGCTTGTCAGAACGCCTTCCTCGGAAATCCGGGTGGCAACGGCCACGCCGATGAATTCGGTAACCGGCACCTTGATCTTGATGGCAACCCCGCTCTGTTCGAGCTGTTTGCGCACCGTCACGGTCTTGACCGGATCGCGGGGCCCATTGTCGTTCGCCGCAACAAAGCGGCGTTCCGCCAGCGCGGGCTTACCGAAAGCAAGGACGACTGACGATCCTTCCATCGCAACGCCATGAACCATTTTCTAGCCTTCCTGTAACTTCGAGAGCTGTTTTTGCGCTCCCTTTATGAGGGCAATCTACCGCGTCCCCTTACCCAGTGCCTTAATGGGTTCGGTTAAGTTTATCTTGTCATGGGCGGGTGGTTAGCAGGGTGTTGCACACTGCAACGCGCAGTTTACTCAATCGCGTTGGGTCTTGTTTACCCTGCCATATTTGCGGGGTTCGCACTTCGAGAATGGGCCATCGCCGCCCGGCTCTTGTCCAAAAGTCGTACGGGGCATAAAAGCCGCCCATGCCAGCCTTTGCACCACCCTATGAGGACGATCTCGAACTGCTTCGCGCCACTGCCGTGGCCGCGGGCATCATTGCCTCGGGCTATTTTCGGCGCGACATAAAGAGCTGGACCAAGGGTAATGCCTCGCCCGTCAGCGAAGCCGACATCATTGTCGACCGCTATCTCGCCGCGAGCCTGCTGACCGCGCGTCCGGCCTATGGCTGGCTGAGTGAGGAAACGGCGGATAATCCGAGCCGCCTCGATTGCGATCGCGTCTTTATCGTTGATCCCATCGACGGCACGCGGGCCTTTCTGCGCGGCGAGGATTGCTGGACGGTGTGCCTCGCCGTGGTGGAAAAGGGCGTGCCAGTGGCCGGTGTCGTCTATGCCCCGGCCCGCAACGAAATGTACGAGGCCTTTCTCGGCGGCGGGGCGCGGCTCAATGGCCAGGCGCTGGTGCGCAACCGCCGGGCCGGAGCGCCGCCGCTGATCCCCGCACCGGGCGCGGTGCACCAGGAATTGCAGGAGGGCGGGCTCAATTATACGCGCGGGCCGATGTATCCCTCGCTGGCCTACCGGCTCCTGCAGGTGGCGACGGGCAAACTCGATGCGGCAGTGGCGCGGCGCGGCAGCCAGGATTGGGATATTGCCGCGGCGGCCGTGATCCTGAAGGAAGCCGGGCACGATCTTGCCGATGTGTGCAGCGGGTTCCCACAATTCAACAAACGAGATGTGCGCCACGGAGCGCTTGCGGCGCTTTCCGACATGAGCCTAAAACCTCTCGTCCATGCGGCGCTGATCAAGGTCTATGGCTGTCCGGCCGAATCCTTGGCAGAGGCCGAGATTTCCTCCTCCTCCCAACTCAGTGGACCCCCAAGCGATGGCTGACAGCAAAGCGACTGACAAGCAACTTCTTCACCTGGTGATCGGCGGCGAGCTTTCGAGCATCGAGCACGTTACCTTCGCCGATCTCGACAAGGTCGATATTGTCGGCCTCTATCCCAATTATGCCTCCGCACTCGTGGCCTGGCGGCAGAAGGCGCAGCTGACGGTGGACAGCGCGCAGACGCGCTACTTTATCGTGCACCTGCACCGCCTGCTCGATCCGGAAGCGACCGGGGCTTAATTTCAGTAGCCCTCACCCTGGGGTGCCGCGGCGCGGCCGTTAAGGGCGGGGGCGTGACTGGATGTGTCGGCGCCACGCCCTCTTGGTTCGAGGCTTTGCTCCGCAAAGCACCTCGCCATGAGGTCTACTGGGTGATCTCGGCCACGATCGCCTCCATGGCACCGGGCCCGCCGATCCGGCTCCGGCCGACTTCGGCAAGGCGCAGGCGTTCGGACATATTGGTGAGAAGGCCATGGAGGGCCGCTGAGACGTCGGCGGCCTTGGCTTCGGTAACGATGCGGGCTTCCCCAAAAAGGTTCTGCTCGTCGGCAAAGCGTGAACGGCGGTCGCGCGGATTGATGAAGGTTATGGCGGGGCGGCCGAGGCCGAGCGACTGAATGGTCGCGGTGCCGGCCTGGCTGAGGACGATGTCCGAGGCCTGGACCAGATTGCCCATGGCGACGCCGCGGGCCATATGGACGGTAAGATTGCCGTCGCTCAATTCCCCGAGATCGTCGGATTCGGTGCTCAGAAGCGATGTGCGCCGAAGGCTGGCGGCCTTGCCCAATTCCTCGACATTGACGCTGCCGGCGACGGCGAGGAACACATCGGGGCGTTCTTCTTCGGGGATGAGGCGCAGGGCGCCCACTTGCAAGGCAAAGCTCTCGGCCGTCAGGGCCCGGCTGCCGGGCAGCAGGGTGACGGCCAATGGCGCGCGGCGACGGGCCATGGCGTCATAGTCGCCATAGGGAATGGCATCCATCATGATATTGCCCACGCATCTGGCATCGATGCCGGCGGTGCGCAGCTTTTCAGCCAGGCTGTCGCTGCGGCAGAAGACGGTGCGGCAGGTCTGCTTTATCGCCCACGCTTCGGCGGCGGAATAAAGCCGGGCGGCGCCGGTCTTGTAGACATCGAGATAAATCAGCTGCCGCAGGCCGGTGGGGAGGGCGGCGAGCACGCCCACCATGTCGCCGATGACGATGATCTTGTCATAATGACCGCGCACCGAGCGCAGGAATTTCAGCGCCGGCGGAACGGTGAGAAGGCCGCCGCTGACCACATCGCGGCGCAGCGACCCCTTCACATTGCGCCAGCCTTCAGAAGCGAGCGTGGCGCGGGGGCCCACTATGGGGCAGGCCCCCTCATAGGCCTTGCCGCCCCCGATCATGGGATAGGCTTCAACCAGAGCTTGCGGGGTAAGGCGCCTGACAAGGGCCGCGCCTATGGCATCTTCTCCATGACCATTGGAAATGACGAGGTAGCGCTGACGCGTCGCTGCCTCTGCCACGCTCAATTGCCTCGACCGTAGCGCAGAAAGGCTTCATGAGCGGTGGATGCATCGGCATAGGGCTCCTGCCGATCGACGCTCCAGTAAAACAGTTCTTCGAGCGGAATGGGCTTGCCGCTGATGGCGCAGCGCACGAACGTTCCCTGTTTGAGAACGACATAGTCCCCGTCCAGATAGCGTACGCTCGCTTCGGAGGGCGAAAACCCCTTGTCGAAGATGTTCATTGGCCGTGTCCCTCCGAATTATTCCGATATAGAGCGGAAAGCGGACAATCAAAAGAGACTTTCCTGCGACCCGTCGTCCGATGGTGAACGCGGTGCTTTGCGCTTCTGTGCCGGGGCGCCGGCAACATTGGCGCCGACTTCGCCATCCGCGAAGGTCAGCTTGATGCCATCGCCGGGTTTGAGGCTGGACGCGCTGCTGACGACCGCGCCGGCCTGGTCCTGCACCAGGGCATAGCCGCGGGCCAGAACGCTGTGATAGCTCAGGGTTTGCAGCAGCTTTTCGAGCTGCCCCAATTTTTGCCGGCGCTCGAGCGTGATGCGGTCCGGCGCCTGCGCAAGGCGCTGGGCGAGCGGACCCAATTGACCTTGCAACTGGCGCAATTCGGCGCGGAGAGGCTGGGGCGACAGGCGCGGCGCCAGCCGGACGAATTGGGTGCGCTTGCGCTCGAGCGCCTGGCCGACCGAACCCATGAGACGGGCAGCGCGCGGGTCGAAGGTGAGGCGGGCGCGCTCGGTGGTCTTGTATAGGCCCGCTAGGGCACGATGATCGAGATTGTCGATGCGGCTCGAAAGTTCGACATGGCGCTGGCGCACGAGGCGCGGCTGGATGGTGCCGGCAAGGCGGGAAAACGCGAGGCGCCGGTCCGCAACGAAATGACGCAGGCCGCCCGACAGACGCGTGCCGGCAAGATCGAGGCTCTGGCGCTGCGTGGCAATGAGATCGGCCGG
>DATMSG010000025.1:0-5814 GCA_035565515.1 Devosia sp. | reverse complement strand
TGCCCAGGCGTAGCGCCGGGGCACACTCGGTATGAGCCGCACGGGATAGCCTAAAGGCCGGGCGGGACGCCTTCCTTGCCGCGATCTGCATCTGTCGGCAGCGGAGCAAACTCAGCATCCGTCGCGAGGTAGCGCGGATCGTCGTAGTCGACGCCGGAGATTGCGCCGGGCGGAATATTGGCTTCGAAGGTGCGCAGGCGCTTATAGACCGAAATCAGCGAAATGATCGTGGTCCAGGAGTTGGCGAGGAACCGGAAGGAATCTTCGACTTGGCTGAAGGCATTGCTGACCTGCTGGAAGAGACCGAAGGTCAAGGCGCCCGCGGCGATAGACGGGGACATGGCGATCAGCGGCACGAAATTGGCCCCCTGGAGGTAAACGTAACGCGCCACGTTGAAATAGAGGTAGTGTCCATAGAGCCGGAAGTAATTCCGCTGTACCCCTATGAAGAATTCCTTGGTGTCGAGCGGACGGGCCCGTTCGTGGTGATCTTCACCATAGACCAACTCCTTGCGCAGCGCGGCCTCCACGCGCTGGTTTTGGAATTCGAGGCCCGGCAGCTTGATACCGACAAGACCAAGCAGCACCGTGCCGGCGGCGGCGGACACCAGCGCGACCCAGACGAGGCTGCCATTGACCTGACCAACCAGAGGCAGTTCTGTGATGTGTTGCGACAGGTCCCACAATAGCGGCAGGAAGACCAGCAAGGTCATCACGGAACCGACCAGCGAAACGGCGAGGCCCTCGACGATATTGGCAAAGCGCTGTGTATCTTCCTGAACGCGCTGGGAAGCGCCCTCGACGCCGCGAAGCTTCGGCCAATGGCTCATGTAGAAGAAGGTCATCGCCCGGCGCCAGCGGAAGAGGTAGTGCGCGATGAAGAAAGCGTTGAGCACCAACACCGCGATACGGGGCAGGAGCACGTAGAGCACGGTCCAGAGTTCACCATAGATCTGGTCGAGCGTGATGCTGCCCGGATTGGTGAGCGCGCCCTGGATCATATTGAAGAACTCGCCATACCAGGCGTTCATCCAGGCGCCGATCTGTACGTCGAAGAATACGACCTCGATGATGGTGACGGAGCCCACTACCGACCACCAGTACCAGCGGCGATTGTTCCCCAGCCAGTACCATGGGATGCAAAACAGATATCCGGCCATAAGAACATATTGATAGAGCCAGACCTTGTCGGGCGTGAGAAACACATCCGGATCGGCCTCGGTGGGGACTTGACCGAGAATCGGGCCTAAACTGATGACGCCAGCCAAGGCAGGTCCAAAGGCGAACCAGACGAGCATTGCGAGCACTGTCCAGGCCAAGGCGGACGTGAAGAAGAGCTTAGGCTCAGGAAAAAAGGAGCGGAACACCGGGAGACTCCAAGGTGCCAGGAGGATGTGTCATCTAACTGTGGCATTGGGCGTAAAACAAGGACGCGAAGTTAAGCTTTGGTAAGGTTGGCCCTGCTCGCTTTCGCTTCCCCTCGGTGCCGCGAGGCGCTATCAGCTACGGAAAGATTTCAGAGAAAGTTTCGCCATGACCGCGGTGATGGAAGCCCCCGCCACGCCCGCCGACGATAGCGATGCCGGCGCCCACCCGATCTATGCCAATGCGCCGCGCTCGGTCGAATTCAACAAGCTGCGCAAGCGCTTGATCCGCAATACGCGCGAGGCGCTGGAAAAATTCGCCATGGTGAAGCCGGGCGAGAAGTGGCTGATCGCCCTTTCGGGCGGCAAGGACAGCTATGGGCTGCTTGCTCTTCTACTAGACCTCAAATGGCGCGGCCTGCTGCCGGTGGAACTGCTCGCCTGCAATCTCGATCAGGGCCAGCCGAATTTTCCAAAGCACATCCTGCCGCAGTTCCTCGAAGGGCTGGGGATCGAGCATCGTATCGAATATCAGGACACCTATTCGATCGTGACCGACAAGCTGCCGCAAGGCGCGACCTATTGCTCGCTCTGTTCGCGCCTGCGCCGTGGCAATCTCTATCGCATCGCGCGCGAAGAAGGCTGCACGGCGCTCGTTCTCGGCCACCATCGCGACGACAGCCTCGAAACCTTCTTCATGAATATGTTCCATGGCGGCAAGCTTGCGGCCATGCCGGCAAAGCTCGTCAATGACGAAGGCGACCTCGCCGTGTTGCGGCCGCTGATCTATTGCGCCGAGGAGGACCTGCAGAAGTTTTCCGACGCCATGCAGTTCCCGATCATTCCCTGCGATCTCTGCGGCTCGCAGGACGGTCTCGAGCGTAATGCGATGAAGGCCATGCTGACCGACATCGAAAAGCGCATGCCCGGTCGTAAGGACGTCATGATCCGTGCGCTAGGCAACATCAATCCCAGCCATATGCTCGACCCGCGCCTCTTCGATTTTGCGGGCCTGACCCTCAACCAGAAGGAATAGAGACGCATGAATATCGAACGCTTGGCCGCCATTCTCCGTCAGGCCGCCAAGGACGAAATCATGCCGCGCTTCCGCCGGCTCGACGATGGCATGGTGCGCTCCAAGGCCAATGCCTTCGATCTCGTGACCGAAGCCGACGAAAGCGCCGAACGCGCTATTACCGCCGCGATCAACGGCCACTCGCCCAATACCGTCGTGATCGGCGAGGAAGCCGTCTCCGCCAATCCCAACCTGCTCAACGGCCACTTTGAAGACCGCACCGTGATCTATGTCGATCCGGTGGACGGCACCTATAATTTTGCCTCCGGCCTGCCGCTCTTTGCCGTCATGGCGGCAGTGGTGGAAAACGGCGAGACGGTTGCCGGCGTGATTTATGACCCGATGGGCGACGATTTCCTGATGACCGAGCGCGGCTGCGGCACCTGGCAGGTTTTTCCCGATGGCCGCCGGGTGCGTCAGAAGTTCGCCGAACCGACAGAACTGGCCGAAATGGGCGGGCTCGCCTCGGTTTCCTATTTGCCCACCGACGTGCGCGGCAGGGTTCTGGGCAATCTCGCCAAGGTAAAAATGTTCGCGAACTATCGCTGCGCCGGCCATGAATACCGCATGGCCGCCGGCGGTCACGCGCATTTCCTCATGTATAACAAGCTCATGCCCTGGGATCATGTCGCCGGTGCGCTGATGATGCGCGAAGCCGGCGCCCATGTCGCCCGTTTCGACGGTTCGGAATACAAGGCCAACCATATCGACGGCGGCCTGCTGGTCGCGCCGAGCAAGGAAAACTGGGACGAGCTGCGGCGCGAAGTGTTCGCCGTCTAGGCTTTTCCGAAAGCCTTGGCCGCGGCGTCGACAGCGCCGGAGCCGTGCGGAATGTCGAGCGCCGTCAGCCCGGCTTCCATCGTCGCGAGCACACCAAGGACCATATGGGCGTTCACATGTCCCATATGGCCGATGCGAAAGAAGTCGCCATAGGCCGCCTCGTCGTGCCGGGCCATGCCAAGGCCGACGCCCAGCGTTACGCCGGCCTCGGCCTCCAACCAGCTCCGCAATCGCTTGGCCCCGCCATTGACGATGCGCGCCGCGGTCACCGAATGGCCGCGGGCTTGGGGATCGGCAATATTGAGGCCGATATCTGCATTGCCGGCGCTCCACGCGTCCATGGCAGCCCAAACCGAGCGAGCGAGACGCGCGTGGCGGGCCCAGACCTTTTCGAGCCCTTCCTCGTCGAGAATCATCGTCAGCGCCTCGCGCATGCCAAAAAGATGCTGCGTCGGTGCGGTGCCGCCGAAATAGAGCCAGAATTCGGCACCGACAGTGCGCGGCTCCCAATCCCAGTAGGGCGTCTTCAGATTGCCCGCGGCGCAGCGCTGCCGCGCCTTGTCGGAGAACCAGAGGAAAGCCAGCCCCGGCGGCATCATCAACCCCTTCTGGCTGGCGCCAACCAAGAGGTCGATTCCCCATTCGTCCATGCGCAGCTCATCGCAGCCGAGACTGGCCACGGCATCGACGGCCAGAAGGGCAGGGTGCCCAGCCTCGTCCAGGGCCTTTCGCATTGCGGGCACGCTGTTCTTGGCGGACGAGGCGGTGTCGACATGGGTGACCATCAGCACCTTGATGCTGTGCTCCCTGTCGTCGCGCAGGCGCTGCGCGACCAGTGCCGGATCGGCGGCGCCGGATTTGCCGCAATCGAGCACTTCGACATCGACACCCATGCGCTGTGCCGACGTGGCCCAACCCCAGCCGAATGTTCCGGTCGCCACCTGCAGCGCCTTGTCGCCGCGCGAAAAGAGATTGGCATTGGCCGCCTCCCAGGCGCCGTGCCCATTGGCAATGTAGATGGCCGCATTCTGCCGCGTCATCGCCACGCGCCGCAGATCGGCCATCAGCGGGTCCATCATCGCCACCACTTCACCCTCGTAGATATTGGGTGAGGCGCGGTGCATGGCATTGAGCACGCGCTCGGGAACGACCGAGGGGCCGGGAATGGCGAGATAGGTGCGACCAGTCATGGGAGAATCCGAAGAGAGGAAGTCTCAACCTAGCGACCGCCCCAGCTCTCGCAACCCCTCTTGTCACGACTCATAAGTCTGTGCTTATGTGTATGCATGAACGAAGCAGAGATTTTCAAGGTCCTGGCCGATCCGACCCGCCGCGCGATTCTCGAGCGGCTGTCCGGCGAAGAGTTGACGGCAACCGATCTGCGCGAAGGCTTTGCCATTTCGCAGCCGGCCATGTCGCAGCACATTGCCGTGCTCAAGGGCGCAGGATTGATCAGCGAACGCCGGGAGGGGCGGTTCGCCCATTACCGCGTCGATGCCGCCGGCTTTGCGCCTTTGCACGGCTGGCTGGCCCGCTATCGCGATTTCTGGCCGAGCCGCATCGACAACCTTAGGGACATGCTCAGGGAGATGGATCAATGAAGGACGACGCCGACACGCTGGTGTTCGAAACCATGCTCGATGCTCCGCCCGAAAAGGTCTGGCGCGCGCTTTCGATCCCGGAATATCTCGAACGCTGGTTGCAGCCGCCGGCCGATGCCGAGATTTCCGTGGTCGCGGCGGACGAGAACCGGAGCCTGACTTACCGCTGGCGTGAGCCGGGCGAGGGCATTGCGGCCGAACCCGAAGAAAGTCTCGTCACCTTCGAGATTTCGCCGCGCGAAGATGGCGGCACCTGGTTTCGCCTAACGCATGCGCCGATGGCGCTGCCGCAGCCGGCCAACAGCAATGAACCGGTGATGATGCTGGCCGCCTAGCCGCGAGCGTCTCACCGCCAAAAAGCCCAAACTCCAACCGAACGGAGGTCGCCCATGCGCGACATGATGCAACTCGTCCCTATGGTCGTGGAACAATCGAGCCGCGGCGAACGATCCTTCGACATCTATTCCCGGCTTTTGCGGGAGCGGATCATTTTCGTGAATGGCGAGGTCGAGGACACCATGGCGTCGCTCGTCTGCGCGCAATTGCTTTTCCTCGAGGCCGAGGCGCCCACCAAGCCGATCTATATGTATATCAACTCGCCCGGCGGTGTCGTGACCGCGGCGCTTTCGATGTATGACACGATGCAGTTCATTAAGGCGCCGGTGGGCACGCTCTGCATGGGCATGGCTGCCTCCGCCGCAACGCTGATCCTGGCGGCGGGAGAGGCCGGCCATCGCGCCAGTCTGCCCAATGTGTCGATCATGTTGCACCAGCCTTCGGGAGGCTATCAGGGCAAGGTCACCGACATCATGATCCACGCCGAGGAGAGCCTGCGGCTCAAGCGGCTGACCAACGGGATTTACGCAAAGCATTGCGGGCGAACCTACGAAGAGGTCGAGGCAGCGCTCGAGCGCGACCGCTATATGGCCCCGGAGGATGCAAAGGCCTGGGGTCTTGTGGATCACGTCTATTCTGACCGCAGCCAGCTGGAATT
>DATMSG010000024.1:0-2347 GCA_035565515.1 Devosia sp. | reverse complement strand
AAAAAACCAAAAAAAACTTATCCCCCACCCCCAAACCCTCCCCCATACTCCCTCCATCTTCCGGGATACGGGCGGCGCTGCAGCGACGAGCGTCCGGGAGCCAGCCGGGGGAGTGGAGGTCGCGCTCTGCTCCGGGTCGAGCGGACGAAACATTTCGGGCGGGGCGCTACGGCAATCCGCTGGGGTTTGCGATCTCGCCGTCCGATAAAGTCCCGGCACCCCGAGGCGGCATCCGTCTCATACTAATCACTTTCGGGGCGAATGCCGTCTCGGGGTCCGTCCGTCTCTTCGACAACCGCAACCAGGCGGCGCTTCCGCCTGCGCCCACCATCACCCAGCCCATCAAAACTCGCCCGTACCGTACGGTACGGTACGGTTTTTTGTTGATCCTCCCCTGGAATGGGTCTAAAGAAGATCAACCATCGTCGGCCCAACCGGCGCCAAGCCCGAGGAAGTGTCATGCCTGCCTATCGTTCCCGCACCACCACCCATGGCCGCAACATGGCCGGCGCCCGCGGGCTCTGGCGGGCAACGGGCATGAAGGATGGCGATTTCGGCAAGCCCATCATTGCCGTGGTCAATAGCTTTACCCAATTCGTGCCCGGTCACGTCCATCTCAAGGATCTCGGCCAGCTCGTGGCGCGCGAAATCGAGGCTGCTGGCGGCGTGGCCAAGGAATTCAACACTATCGCGGTCGATGACGGCATCGCCATGGGCCATGACGGCATGCTCTATTCCCTGCCCAGCCGCGACCTGATCGCCGACTCCGTGGAATATATGGTCAACGCGCATTGCGCCGACGCCATGGTGTGCATTTCCAATTGCGACAAGATCACCCCCGGCATGCTCAACGCCGCCATGCGCATCAACATCCCCGTGGTGTTCGTCTCGGGCGGCCCGATGGAAGCCGGCAAGGCTATGCTCAAGGGCAAGCTGCAGGCGCTCGATCTGGTCGACGCCATGGTGATGGCTGCCGACGATCATTATACCGACGCGGAAGTCCAGGCCGTCGAAGAGGCCGCCTGCCCCACTTGCGGCTCGTGTTCGGGCATGTTCACCGCCAATTCGATGAATTGCCTCACCGAAGCGCTCGGCCTCAGCCTGCCCGGCAATGGCTCGACCCTGGCGACGCACTCCGATCGCAAGCGCCTGTTCCAGGAAGCCGGTCACCTGATCGTTGACCTGGCCAAGCGCTGGTACGAGCAGGACGACGCCTCGGCGCTGCCGCGCTCCATCGCCACCAAGGCGGCCTTCGAAAACGCCATGGCACTCGATATCTCCATGGGCGGCTCGACCAATACCGTGCTGCATATCCTGGCCGCTGCCCATGAAGGCGGCGTCGATTTCACCATGGACGACATCAACCGGCTCAGCCTGAAGGTCCCGGTGCTCTCCAAGGTGGCGCCCGCCAAATCGGACGTCCACATGGAAGACGTGCACCGCGCCGGCGGCATTTTCGCCATTCTCGGCCAGCTCGACCGCGCCGGCCTGATCAACCGCAGCGAACCCACGGTTCATGCGGCAACCATGGGCGATGCCATCGATAAGTGGGACATTTCCCGCACCAATTCGGAGAGCGTGCGCCAATTCTACATGGCCGCCCCCGGCGGCGTGCGCACCACCCAGGCCTTTTCGCAGTCCAACCGTTGGGCCGAACTTGATCTGGACCGTCAGAACGGGGTCATCCGCTCGGCCGAAAACCCCTTCTCCAAGGACGGGGGCCTGGCCGTGCTCAAGGGCAATATCGCCATCGACGGCTGCATCGTGAAGACGGCCGGTGTCGATGACTCGATCCTCAAATTCACCGGCCCGGCCCGCGTCTTCGAGAGCCAGGACGATACGGTCAAGGCGATCCTCTCCAATCAGATCAAGGAAGGCGACGTCCTCGTCATCCGCTACGAAGGCCCGCGCGGCGGCCCCGGCATGCAGGAAATGCTCTATCCCACGAGCTATCTCAAATCCAAGGGCTTGGGCAAAGCCTGCGCTTTGCTCACCGATGGCCGCTTCTCCGGCGGCACCTCGGGCCTCTCCATCGGCCACGTTTCCCCCGAAGCGGCCGAAGGCGGCACGATCGGTCTGGTCCGCGAAGGCGACACGATCGAAATCGACATCCCCAACCGCACGATCACGCTGCTGGTGAGCGATGACGAACTGGTCCAGCGCCGCCACGATCAGGATGCGCTCGGCTGGAAGCCCGCCCACCCGCGCAAACGCAATGTGACCCAGGCCCTGCGCGCCTACGCCGCCTTCGCGACGTCCGCCGCCCGCGGCGCCGTGCGCGATCTCGGCAAGCTGGATTTCTAAGCCACTTGCGCTGCTATTACGTCAATCTGGCCCACCGGACCGA
>DATMSG010000023.1:0-4502 GCA_035565515.1 Devosia sp. | reverse complement strand
GGTTGCCCAGCATGGAGGTCGGCGACCAGCCGGCCCAGGCGCGGTCGCGCAGCAGCACCTGCGTGCCTTCCACGAGCCGCCGCGGCAGCGCCAGCATCAGGGCCATGGCCATGTCGGCCGTGTCCTCGGTGAGAACGCTGGGCGTATTGGTGACGGTGAGGCCGGCGGCCCAGGCCGCTTCAAGATCGATATTGTCGACGCCATTGCCAAACTGGGCGATGAGCCGCACGCTTTGTGGCAGGCGGGCGATGAGATCGGCGTCGATCCGATCGGTAATGGTGGAAACCAGCACATCCTTGCCTTCGATGCCGGCCAGAATATCCTCGGCGGTCAGGGTCTGGTCGGTTTCGTTGACATCGGTCTCGAAAAGCGTCGCCATGCGCGCTTCGATGGTCTCGGGCAGGCGACGAGTCACCAGTATTTTCGGTTTGCTCGATGTCATGCTTGCCTTGCGACCTGATCACAAAGGGACGGCTTGCGCCTATCCTTTAAGGACCGTTAAGGATCATGCCGTAGTGATAGGGCAATTCCAATCCGTCTGCAAAGTCATGTTCATTTCGCACGCCGGTTCGGGCCGTGCCCGTCTGCTTTTTCCGCGCTTTTTCGCTGTTTTGCCGCTGGTGCTGGCGAGCCTTTGCCTGAGCGCGCCCGCCGCCCGGGCTCAGGCCGAATCGGTTTCGGGGCTGAAATTGCCGCGCTTTGTTTCAACCCGCTCCAACCCCATCAATGTCCGCGTCGGCCCCGGCACGAAATATGACATTGCCTGGAACTATACGGTTTCCGGCGTGCCGGTCGAAATCGTCCAGGAATTCGATACCTGGCGCAAGATTCGCGACATGGACGGGGAAGAGGGCTGGGTGCACCAAAGTCTGCTGGTGGGCACGCGCGCCGGCTATGTGACCCCGGTCGCGGCCAATGGCGAAGTGGATATGTATGCCTCGCGCTCGACCGAATCGCGCGTTCGTGCCCGGCTCGCGCCCGGCGTGCGGGTCAATATTTCGGAATGCGATGGCGACTGGTGCACGGTCACCGCCGGGCAGCCGGGCGAGCGGGCCAACTTCTCGGGCTATGTGCGCCAGGAAGAAATCTGGGGCGTCTATCCCGATGAAGTCTTCGACTAGCTAGACATCGATTTCGGCCAGCGCTTCGGCGCGCTGGCGGGCAAGGCGCAGGTCCTTGTCCTGTTTGGGACAGGTGCTGCAATAGGCCCCGGGAAAAGCCAGATAATCGAGGCAACAGCCTTTTCGGGCCGATATCAGCACATGCCGGCCGTCGGCGAGATCGAGCGTTTCGAGATCGCCTTTGCCCACGAGTCCCATGGCCGAGAGCCAGAGGCCGCAGAAGCGGCGCTGTTCTTCAAGGGTTATGCCCGGAACATAGTCGCGCAGGCGCAGCATCAATCCGAGCATGCGATCGGTGACGAGCCGCAAGGCCGGCACGCGCCGGAGCTTTGTCACCGTATTGATTTCGGCCAGGAGAGCATCGGCGAAAGCGCGCAGGTCCGTGCCGGCGCGCAGGATAAGATCGTCGAGGGGCGCCTTATATTGCGGCCCCGGCGGCAGGCGAAAACCGCTGACATCCACGCCCTTGAGCTGCTGGCTCAGGCGCGAAAGCTGCGGCATGGCGCCGTGTACATGAGTGCCGATAACGGCGAGATAGGCCGGCTGCCAGAAAAGATTGGTGAGCAGGCGCACGGCATAAAAGGGTTGCCCCGCCGCAGGATAGGTCGCTTCGAGCCTTGCATATAGCTGCGTGAGGAATAGGGCATTGTCCGTATATGGGACATACCAGCCGGGCAGTGGCCCGCCCGGCGCCCCCTGCATAAAGCCGGTAACCCGCGCCGCGGTCTCAATCAACCGCGCCAGGGAAACATCTTCATTATCAAGGGCAAACAGGAAATTGCGGGCGGCCACCGGGCTCTCCGAAGGTTTGCTCCTCTATAGCGTCCGCCGCGACATAAGCAAATGTCCTTTCTGCATACGGCTTTTATCTTAGTGCCGGTTTTTACGCTTCGCTAATAAATTGAGCGGAGCATTACGCGACGATGAATGTTCGGGAGGCCTGATATGTTGCCAGACCGCACGTCTTGTCTACGCGATGATTATGGCGGTGCTGCTGTAGAGTTCGCAATTCTAACGCCTGTTTATATCCTCTTTCTCGCCGGCATGTTGGCCTATGGCCTTTACTTCGGAGCGGCCAATTCCTTACAGCAATTGGCCGCCGATGCCGCACGCATTTCGATTGCCGGGCTCGACAACACCGAGCGCGACAGACTGGTCAAAACCTATCTCGACCGCCATGCCGGCGATTATATGCTGATCGACCGGCAATATCTGACCTATAGCGTCGGCGATGATCCCGGCGACCCCACGCAATATCGCGTCGCCCTGCGCTATGACGCCATAGAACTGCCGATCTGGAACCTTTATCCGCCCCTGCCCATGCCCAGCCGCTACATGGTCTATGGAGCAACGATTAGGCAGGGCGGGCTGTGATCGGCTCGTTCCTGCGCGATGGAAGCGGCAATATGGCGCTGCTGTTTGCCGCCGCCTTTTCGCTCTCGGGCCTGATCGGCGCGATCGCGGTGGACGCGGCCGCGCTCTATCACGAAAGGCGGGTCATCCAGTCGAGCGTCGATCTCGCGGCCATTAGCGCCGCGCGCAACCCGAGCCGTGCGAAAGAAATCGCCGCGGACGTGCTCGCCCGGGCCGGCTTTGCCGATCAGGCCGGCCTGGTCGTTACCATCGGGCGCTTCGAGGCCGACGCGACCCGCGCGCCTGCGGATCGCTTCGTGCCCAACAGCGTGCCGGCCAATGCGGTCAAGGTCCAGTTCGAGCGGCCCGGCACGCTCTATTTCGCCTCGAGCTTCACCCAGGCTCCGATGGTGGGAGCGACAGGGCTTGCCACCGTCACCCCCGAAGTCTCCTTTTCGCTGGGGTCGCGGGTTGCGAGCCTGAATGGCGGCATCGCCAATGCGCTGCTCGGCGCCTTGCTGGGCACCACGGTCAATCTCTCCGTTCTCGACTACAACAATCTCGCGGCGGCGCGGGTGGATGCCCTGAGTTTTCTCGATGCGCTGGCGTTCAAAATGGGCATTACCGCCGGCACCTATAACGATCTCCTGGCCGCGAAAGTCTATGCCGGGGACATCGCGGCCGCGCTGGCGGGTCTCGTCAACGGCACCGAAAAGACGGCGCTGACGACGCTGACCAAGGCGGGAAAAGGCAACCGGGTGCCGCTCGGAAAACTCTTCGATCTCGGCCATTTCGGTTCGCTGGCGCTTGGCAGCGCCGGGGCGGCTCTCAATGCCCGCATATCGGTCCTCGAAGTCCTTTCGGCCGCTGCCGCGCTTGCCGATGGCGAGCGGCAGGCTGCGCTCAGTCTTGGCGGCAACCTGCCCGGCATTGCCGCACTCACGGTCGAACTCTCGGTCGGGGAGCCGCCCCAGGGCGGAGGCTGGTTTGCCATCGGACCCGTCGACAAGGTCGTCCGCACCGCACAGGTGCGGCTGCGGATCGAGGCACAATTTCTGGGCGGCCTCGTCTTGCAGAGCGCCCTTGTCAGGCTGCCACTCTGGCTCGACCTGGCCCCGGCCGAAGCCCGCGTCGCCGCCGTCTCCTGCCCCGATCGCGCCAATCCCAATGGCACGGCCGACATAGCCGTGCTGCCCGGCGCACTCGAACTGGCGATAGGCAAGGTGACCAATGCGCAGATGCGCAATTTCGGCGCCGCCCTGCCGGTCACCCCGGTGCGTATTCTCGATGCGCTGCTGCTGGACATTTCCGCCTCGGCGCGGGTGAAAGTGGCGCAGACAACGCCGGTGCTGCTGAAATTTTCGTCGGGCGACATCGGGGCGGCCCAGTTGAAGACGGCCAAGACCACGACGCTCGTCACCTCGCTCGGCCAATCGCTGCTGGGCGATCTCACGCTCGATATTTCCATTCTCGGCCTCGGGCTTTCCCCGCTCAATGTCATCGCCAATGCGCTCAAGACGCTCATCGCCCCGATCGCCGCGCCGCTCGATTCCATCGTCAATACGCTGCTGACCGCGCTGGGCCTCGGCATTGGCGAGGCCGATGTCCGCGTCTATGGCGTGCGCTGCCTCACGCCGGTGCTGGTGGGGTAGTTTTGTGCGCTCTGGGAAAAGCCCAATCCGGTTTTGATCTGTCGCGGGTGGCAAAACCCATACCCACCGGCGGCAGACATGCTTTAGACTGGGCGCAGGACCGATTCCCCATGTTCTCATTCCTGCGCCAAACGCCAAAGCCACCCCGGAGCGTGACCGTCGAACTCGATGGTCGCCCGGTGGATATTGCCGTCAAAATCAGCAAGCGGGCGACGAGTTTTCGCCTCTCCCTGCCCGCCTCGGGCCCAGTGCTCACCCTGCCCGAGCGCGCGCGCTGGGCCGATGCCGAAGCCTTTCTGATGCGCCACCGCAATTGGCTGGCGGCCCGCCTGCCGCGCATGGCGCGTTCCATGCGTCTCGAGCCGGGCGTGGAAGT
>DATMSG010000022.1:0-8216 GCA_035565515.1 Devosia sp. | reverse complement strand
TTCGCCGGGGTGACAGCCGGTGGGTTGTGCGAGGGGTTAGCGATAGGGTGGGATGACACCCCTGCGCGCCGTGCATGACAGCTTCGTCAAGGACGCGCTTTCATTTAGTAAGTGAGCATATTATATGCCCGCTTATTAAATTTGGGCCCGCCTGATGAAAAGTATGGAGACAGCGCCGATCTTTTATCTGATCCACGAGGTGGGGCGGGCTTTTCGCCGCCAGCTCGAGGAGCAGACGCGCGGTCATGATCTGACGCTGCCGCAATGGCGGATCATCACCAAGCTCGGGCGGGCGGATGGCCTGTCGCAGGTGGCGCTGGCTTCGGCGATCGATACCGATCCGATGACGCTGAGTGCGATTCTGAAGCGTCTCTCGGATCGTAAGCTCTTGCGCCGCAAGCCCGATCCGCAGGACGGACGGGCCAAGATCGTGACGCTGACCGATGAGGGCCTCGCGCTCTACCGCATGGTCGAGACGCTGGGCACCGAACTCTACAAGACCGCCATTGCCGGGATGGACAAGGCGGAGACGGAAGCCCTGGTGGCAGGGCTTGCACGAATTCGAGACAATCTTGCCGGCGGCGACGCCGAAACGAAGGACGAAGTCTGATGAACGCCCATGCGCCCGAACCCAAGCCCGGCGAGGCGACCCCTGCACCTGCCGATGCGATCGTGACGCCGGCCGAGCCGGCGAAGAAGCGCCGCCCCGGCCGCCTTTTGCTGATGGTCAGCGTGCCCGTCCTGCTCATTGCCGCGGGCGGCTATTTCTATCTGACCGGTGGCCGGTTCGAAGAAACCGACAATGCCTATGTGCAGCAGGCCAAGGTGGCGATTTCAGCCGACGTGGCCGGGCGCATTACGGCGGTCGATGTCAGCGAAAACATGGAAGTGCATGCCGGCGATCCGATTTTTTCGATCGACGCGGAGCCCTATGAAATCGCGCTCGAACAGGCCAATGCGGCTTTGGGCACGGCGCGGGTCAATGTCGAGCAATTGAAGGTGGCCTATGCCACGGCCGAAAAGGCGCTGAAGGCGGCCAACGATGTGCTGGCGATCCAGCAGGCGAGCTTTGACCGGCAGGATAGCCTCGTGAGCCAGGGCATTGCCTCGACCGCGACGCTTGACCAGCCCAAACTCTCCTTGCAGCAGGCCGAAAATGCGGTATCGACCGCGCAGCAGCAGGTGAACAATGCGGCGGCGGCCCTGGGCGGCAGAGCCGATATTGCGACCGACGATCATCCGGCGGTGAAGACGGCGCTGGCGCAGGTCAGCCTTGCCGAGCGCAATCTGGCAAAAACCCAGGTGGTGGCCGTGTCGGATGGCGTGATCAGCCAGGTGGCGAGCCTCAATGTCGGACAGTTCGTGGCCGCCGGCACGACCATTGCAAGCCTGGTCGAGACCCATTCGAGCTGGGTGGAAGCCAATTTCAAGGAAACCCAGCTCGCCGGCATTCATGTCGGCATGCATGCCGAGGTGATGGTCGATGCCATTCCCGGGCGGGCCATCGAAGGCACGGTGACCAGTATCGGGGCGGCGACCGGTTCGGAATTTTCGCTGATCCCGGCCCAGAACGCCACCGGCAACTGGGTGAAGGTGACTCAGCGCATTCCGGTGCG
This sequence comes from Devosia sp., assembly GCA_035565515.1. Lineage (GTDB taxonomy): Bacteria > Pseudomonadota > Alphaproteobacteria > Rhizobiales > Devosiaceae > Devosia. The sequence continues at coordinate 6,600 of DATMSG010000022.1, read as the reverse complement.
CGTCGACTTTGGCGACGATGTGCCGGCCGACCTGCTGCGCTCGGGCATGTCGGCGCTGGTCAGCGTCGATACCGGCGCCAATACACTCGAACGTATGACCGGGGCCGCCAAGCCGCTCTGATGCGATGGGCCCAGGGGCCCATCCGTTTTTCCCCTCAGGAGGCCAGAATGGCCGAAACGCTTTCCCAGCCCGCTTTGGTCGTCAAGAACAAGGGCATGCTCACGCTCGCGCTGATGCTCGGCACCATCATGCAGGTGCTCGATACCACCATCGCCAATGTGGCGCTGCCGCATATGTCCTCGTCCCTGGGTGCCTCGCAGAACGAAATCACCTGGGTTCTGACCTCCTATATCGTGGCGGCGGCCATCGCGACGCCGCTGACCGGTTGGATGAGCGACCGGCTGGGGCAAAGGCGGCTTTTCCTTCTCGCCGTCATCGGGTTTACCGTAGCGTCGGCGCTGTGCGGCATTGCGTCGAGCCTACCCGAAATGGTGGTTTTCCGGGTCATGCAGGGCATTTGCGGCGCCATGATCGCGCCGCTGGCGCAGACGGTGCTGCTCAATATCAATCCCAAGGAACGCATCGGCCAGGCCATGGCCATCTATGGCATGGGCATTATGGTGGCGCCGATCATCGGGCCATCGCTGGGCGGCTGGCTGACCGAAACCTTCGACTGGCGCTGGGTGTTTCTGGTCAATGTGCCGGTGGGGGTGCTCTGCGTCGCCATGCTGGTGCTGTTCATGCCCCAGACCGAGGTAAAGAACCGGCGCTTCGACTTTTTCGGCTTCGGCATGCTGGCGCTGGGCGTCGGCGCGCTGCAATTGATGCTCGACCGGGGCGCGGAAAACGACTGGTTCCATTCGGTGGAAACCTGGATCGAGCTGGGCGTGGTCATTGCCGGGCTCTGGGTGTTCCTGGTTCACTCGCTGACCGCCAAGCAGCCCTTCGTCGATCTCAAAATGTTCAGGGATTTCAACTTCTCGCTCGCTTCGGTGCTGATGGGCGTGATGGGGATCACGCTGTTTTCGGGCCTGGCGCTGCTGCCGCCCATGTTGCAGAACCTGATGGGCTATTCGGTGATTTTTACCGGGCTCTTGATGGCGCCGCGCGGGGCGGCGACGCTGGTCTCGATGATGATCGTGGGGCGCACGAGCGGCAAGGTCGATCCCAGGGTCATGATGCTGATCGGGGCGGTGCTGATGAGCTATTCGCTCTGGCAGATGACGAGTTTTTCGCCCGACATGGACTATTGGCCCGTGATCATCACCGGGGCCCTGCAGGGTTTTGGCATGGGCTTTCTGTTCGTGCCGCTTTCGACCATGGCCTTTGCCACCATTGCGCCGAGCATGCGCGCCGATGCCACCGCCATGTTCGCGCTGGTGCGCAATATGGGGCAGGGGATCGGTATCTCGCTGGTCTCGGTGGTGCTGGCCAATATGATGCAGGTCAACCATGCCGAACTCGCCGAGCGGTTGACGGCGCAATCCCCGGCCGTGCAGACGCAGATGCCGGGTCTGGTGGCGGGCAGCACGCAGATCATCGCGGTGGTCAATGGCCTCGTGCAGAAACAGGCGGCGATGCTCGCCTATCTCGACGATTTCTGGCTGATGCTGCTGTTGAGCCTGGCCTCGATTCCGCTGATCCTGCTGCTGCGCGGCCCGAAAAAGGACAAGAACGCGCCGGCAAAGACCAAGGAAGAACTGGCGATCGAACGCGCCCACGCCATGGGCGAATAGGGCGCTACTGCAGAATGCGCTCGAGATTGTATTCGCCGGTGCGGATACGGTCGGGCAATTGCGCAATCAACTCGGCCGTCGCCTCATCGCCATGCAGGCGCACGAAAGTGGCGAGCGCGGCGAACAGCGAGGCATGCGCGAGGGCGGCGGTTTCGAGCCCGTCTTCCTCCGCTTCGTTCCAGGCTTCGGCCAGGTATTCCAGCGCGATCTGGCGTTCGGCCTGGCCCTGTTCGAATGGACCCTGGCCGGAGGCGGGCGAGAAGATTGACTTGGTGGTGCTCATAGCTGATCCCGTAGCACGCACCCCGTCCATTGGCGCGGCAGAAGTAAGCCGAAGGTTAACGGGAGGTAGGCAATTGCAGCTTTCCGCCGCCCCGCCTATTCGGCAAAACGCGTATGAATGGCGCGGGCAAGCTGCTGGGCCTCGAACAAGAGGCGGCTGAGGGCTTCGCGCGAGGCGGGCGTGCAGTTGCGATGCAGGCGCGAAAAACCGGTATAGCCGGTGTTGAAGGCGCCGGCGAGGCGTTGGCGGCGGTCTTCGTCGGGCTCGTCGAGCGCGATCAGCTCGGCCATTTGCGCGCGCCAATCCTCGCTGCCGGTCCTGCACAGGGGCTGGAGATAATAGAGCGAGCCCATGACCTCGGCGAGCCGCTCCATCTGCCGCTGATAGGGCGGGTCGATGGCGAGGGCCGGGGCCGCGAAGGAGAGCGCGAGGATGAGGGGCAGGAGGAATTTTTTGAGAATGGCGGTTGCCGACACCCCCTCCCATCCTCCCCCATCAAGGGGGAGGTGCCGATCGAGTTCGGGTCGGTATTTGTCCACACCCACAGATGCATCACCTTCTCCTTTACGGGAGAGGGGGAAGGGGGTTGGGCCGCAAGCCCGATGGTTGGAAAGCGAGGTCATCATCCCCGCCATCTACCAGCTTTGTCCCAGGGTTTTAAAACACTCTTTGATGACGTCATCGAGGCGGGACGTCGTGCGCAGCGCGATCAGCATGCCCGGATCGACCCATTTGTGATCGACCACCTCGCCTGAGGGTTTGACCGTGCCGACATAATCGGTGGTGGTGAAGACGGCGAGGCGATAGGTGCCGTCGCGGCCGAGGGACTGGGTCATGACATGGCGCGGATTGCGCACGGTGAGGCCCAATTCTTCCTGCACCTCGCGGATGGCGCATTGCTCGATGGTTTCGCTGGGCTCCATGCGGCCGCCCGGAAAGGTCCAGAGATTCTGGTAGGGCGCGAAGGCGCGCTTGATCAGGAGGATTTTGCCGTGGCGTACGATGCCGACACTGGCGGCGTTTGGTTGGTCGGTCATGGCCGGAGCTGGTTTGCGATTCGGAACGTCTGGCACTACTTGTAGCCCCAAACAGTTTCGAATCCTCCGACGACATCGCCTCAGCCGGGCGATCAGGCGAGAAAAATATGTGCGGACGCTATGCGGTGACTTTGCCGCCCGAAATGATGGCGCAGCTGTTTCAGCTGCTCAATACGCTGCCGATGATGCCGCGCTACAATGTGGCGCCGACCCAGCCGGTCGCGGCCATCTGGGAAGAGGGTGGGCGGCGTGAGGGGCATTTTGCCCGCTGGGGGCTCGTGCCGCGCTGGGTAAAGGACCCGCGCGAATTTCCGCTGCTGATCAATGCGCGGGCCGAAAGCATGGGGGAAAAGCCGGCCTTTCGCGATGCGCTCAAGCATGGGCGCTGCCTGCTGCCGGCGAGCGGCTATTATGAATGGCACACGGGGCCGGACAAGAAAAAGCGGCCTTATTACATCACGCGCGCCGATGGCGCGCCCATGGCGCTGGCCGGACTCTATGCCACCTGGAGCGGGCCAGAGGGCGAGGAGATCGACAGCGTTGCAACCATCACCGTTGCGGCCAATCGGCAGCTTTCGGTGGTGCACGACCGGATGCCGGCGATCCTGATGGATCGCCAGCAGATCGACGACTGGCTCAATGTGCGCGAGGTGCGGGCCGAGGATGCCGCGCAGATGGCCCTGCCGCTCGAGGATGGGGTTTTGAAATTCCATCCGGTGTCCACGAGGGTCAATTCGGCCAGGGATGACGATCCCGGTCTGATCGTGGAAGTGAGCGAGGAAAAGCCCGAGCCGGTGGTGGCAAAGCCCAGGAAGGTTGCCGGTGGCGGCGGCGGGCAGATGGACTTGTTCTGACCTACATGATCTCAAAATAGCCCAGCGCATCGCCCATGGCTTCTTCTTCCCAGCCGAGGTGGGAGAGAAGGACGCGTTCGAGCGCGTGGTAGATTTCCCCTGCGTCGGTGAAGCGGGTTTCATCGGGTTCGGCGGCGAGGGCATTGAGCGCGGCGACGAGGCGTTCGAGCAATTCGTGGACCACGACATGTTCGGCCATGAGGCGGTCGGCAATGGCCTTGAAGGCCGGACCTTGTTGGGCGAGCACGGGGAAGAGATGGTGATCCTCGATCGTGTGATGGGTATTCACGATGCCGCAATGCTGGCCGCAGAGGTTACCAAAACGCCGGTAATTGGCGACCATGGCCATGTTGTCCGTCTCGGCGGCAATGTCGGCCGCGGTGACCGCGCGGGCATTGGCGCGCTCGATGAGCTTGCCGAGGGTTTTCATATTGTCGCGCAAGTGATCGTGGATCATGCGCAGATGATGGCCGGGCGCGCGCTGGGCCTCGGTGAGGTTTTCGAGAACCGGAACGGGCGGACGCGTGGCGTCGTCGAGAAATGAGATGTCGAGGAGCATGGGGGAGAGATGGGGCAGGCGAGGGGAAGGTGCAAGAACGCACATTGAGGGTACCGGGTAACATGGGGATTGGGGGCTCTCCACGCTCATTCCTTCCCCGCAACAGATGAGGCCCCCTCGGAACGTTTCCATTCCCACTCAGTGTATTTTTTGATGGCCGCAGCGATCAGCCCAGCATCTTCCCCGGATTGAGAATGCCGTTGGGATCGAGGGCGGTCTTGATGGCGCGCATCATGTCGAGCGCAACCGGGTCTTTTACCTGCTTGAGAAGATCGGTCTTGAGCTGGCCGATGCCGTGCTCGGCAGAGACCGAGCCGCCGAGTTTTAGAACCACTTCGTAGATCACCTCATGCAGGGCTTCGTCATATTGGCTCATGAAAGCTTTTGGGTCGGCGCCGGCGGGTTGGGAGAAATTGAAGTGGATATTGCCGTCGCCCATATGGCCGAAGGGGACGGGGCGAATGCCGGGGGAAAGGCGCTGGGCGGCCGCCGAACCTTCGGCTATGAGGGCCGGGACGGCGGCGATGGGCACGGAAACGTCGTGCTTGATCGAAGCGCCTTCCTTGGACTGGCACTCGCTCATCTGCTCGCGAAAAGCCCACATGCGGGTGCGGTCGGCGAGGGATTCGGCCATGACGGCGTCGGAAATCAGCGATTTTTCGAAGGTTGCTTCGAGCGCGGATTGCAGAGCGCCCGGCTCGGTGCCGGCCATGCGGGTGACTTCAATAAGAGCATACCAGGGCGAGGGACTGGCCGTGGGGTCGGCGTCGAGCATGCCGTGGCGAAGCTGGAAATCGAGCCCGATATGGGGGATCAGCTCGAAGGCATTGAGCCGGCTGCCGAGGCGCTGGCGCATGAGCTGGAAGACATCGAGCGCGGCTTCGGGCGAGGCGATGTTGACGAGCGCGGTTTCGTGATCCTCGGGCAGCGGAAAGATCTTGAGCGTGGCGGCGGTGATGATGCCAAGGGTGCCTTCGGCGCCGACGAGCAGGTCCTTCAGGTCGTAGCCGGTATTGTCTTTCTTGAGGGCATTGAGGCCTCGATAGAGCCGGCCATCGGCCAGCACGGCCTCGACGCCCATGGTCAGTTCGCGGGCATTGCCATAGGCGAGGACATTGACGCCGCCGGCATTGGACGAGAGGACGCCGCCAATGCGGGCCGAGCCCTCGGAGGCAAGCCAGAGCGGGAACATGGCGCCCTGGGCTTCGGCGGCGCGGTGGGCGTTTTCGAGGATGACGCCGGCCTCGGCGGTCATGACGCCGGCGGCGGTGTCGATGGAGCGGATGCGGTCGAGGCGGGCAAGGCTGACGATGACCTCCGTGCCGTAAAGCGGCACCTGGGCGCCGACAAGGCCGGTATTGCCGCCCTGGGGGATGAGGCCGACGCGGTTTTCATTGGCCCAGCGGACCACGGCTTGCAGGGCTTCGACGCCGGGCGGCGTAACGACGGCGGCGGCGGTCTTGTGGAAGCGTTTTCTGGGTTCGTTGAGGAAGGCGCCCATTTTGCCTGTGTCGCTGATGACGGCATCGGCACCGGCGATGACCTGGAGGGTGGCGGCGATTTCGGCTGGCGAGAGCGGCATGGCAAATCTCGGAAAGGCAGGTGGCCCATCATGTGCCACAAGCGGCGGGGCGGTTCCAGACCGAGGCGTTGACGCAGCACCGCTTTCCGCCTTTGCCCTCTGGCATCGGACGCGAAAATGGTTAGGGTGGCCCCGTTCATTCCTCTTAGCTGAAGGCCGCGCCGCGCTGGCGCGTTTATGCTCATGACTGCCCAAGACTGGCCGGATTTCTACTTTGCACGGCACGGCGAAACCGACTGGAACCGCGAACAGCGCTATCAGGGCACGAGGGATATTCCGCTTAACCGCAAGGGGCAGATGCAGGCGGACGCCAATGGCGTGCTGCTGCGCGAAATGCTGGAACGCGACGGGGTGGATCCGGCAAGGCTCAACTGGTTTGCCTCGCCACTGGGCCGGGCCGCCGAAACCATGGACCGCATGCGCGCCGCCTTCGATGTGGACTTGCCGCCGGTGATCCATGACAAGCGGCTGATCGAGATTTCGTTCGGCGCCTTCGAAGGGCGGTTGCATGCCGAAATCGCGCGCGAACAGGCCGCCTTTGCGCCGGG
>DATMSG010000021.1:0-15418 GCA_035565515.1 Devosia sp. | reverse complement strand
GGCTCTATCCCTGCGATCAGCTATTGCCCCCGATCAATCTCTGCCGGATCGCCGTACTCATATTGTCGAACAAGAACACCACGAACAGGATCAGCAGCACCATATAGGCCACCTTGTCCCAATCCGAATTGGTGCCCATGGACTCGAGGAGCTTCAGCCCGATACCGCCCGCCCCCACGGCCCCGATCACCGTCGCCGAGCGCGTATTGCTCTCCCAGAAATAGAGCGACTGCGACACGAAGACCGGCAGCACCTGCGGCACGACGCCATAGCGATTGACCGAGGCCGGGCTCGCGCCCACCGATTTCATGCCCTCGCGCTGCTTGTCGTCCACATTTTCCAGCGCCTCGGCATAGACCTTTCCGAGCGCCCCGGTATCGGTGAAAAAGATCGCCGCAATGCCGGGGATCGGGCCGGGCCCAAAACCGCGGGTGAAGAACAGCGCCCAGATCAGCATATCCACCGAGCGGATGAAGTCGAAGAAGCGCTTCATCAGCCAGTTGGTCGTGCGGTTCGGCGTAATCGTCCGCGCCGCAAGAAAAGCCAGCGGAAAGGCCAGCAGCGTCGCCAGAAGCGTGCCGACAAAGGCCATCACCAGCGTCTGGAACAGCTTTACGAGAATATCCGCATGCTGCCAGGCCTGGTTGTTGAGCCACTGGTTGAACACATATTGGGCATTGCTCATTTCGGGATTGACCCGCTCGCCCGAAAACACCAGCCCGATAGACGAGAACAGGTCATTGCCCCAGAGCGGCGATTTCGGATCGTAAAGAAAGTTCGCCCAGCCAAAGAACCGGCGCTGCACCGCCACCTGATTGGCGCGGATTTCCGCCTGCCCCTCAAAGCCATAGTCGACGACGACCTTCTGTCGATCCTGCACGATCGCCGCCGGCACCCCTTCGGGCGCCAGAGCCGCATCGGCGGTAATCGTCACCGGCCAGACTTCGCCATTGATATAGACGTCCACGCGCGTCGTCGAAATTTCCAGCCGGTCCGCGTCGCTGCCGAACGTCGCCGTCATGCTGCCATCGGCGTGCGGGGTCAGCCAGTCGATCTCGGCGCCCACCGGATATTGTCCGCGGCTCGACCATTGCGCGGTCACGACGCCATCCTCGCCAAACCGCAAGCGCGGCTGGGCGCGCCAGCTATACCAGTCCTGCACATAGATCGAGGCGCGATCCCATTTGCCGTTCTGCAAGGCCGGCCCGACATTGAAGAAGAACCAGCAGAAAACGAGATAGAGCACCGTCACGCCAAGCCCGAGCATCAGCCCATGGCGCTTAAAGAACGAGGTTTTGAACACCTCGGGAAATTTCTGTTCGAGCCGAGCGCGCTCGGCAGCACTGATCGCCGACATTTTAGACGCTCGCCTTTCCGAAATTGAAACTCGCATCGCCCACCAGGCGCCGCCGCAGCCAGCCCGAAAACTGGTCGATGGCAATGATGGTCACGAGCAGCAGAATGATGATCGCATAGGTCTGCGCCGCATAATCGCGCCCGATAGAGAGGCGGAACACCTCGCCGATACCGCCGCCGCCCACTGCCCCGATAATGGTCGAGGCGCGCACATTGATCTCCATGCGCAACAGGCCATAGGAAACGAAATTGGGCATCACCTGCGGCACGATGGCGTAGCGCACCCGCTCCAGCCAGCTCGCCCCCACCGACTTCAACCCCTCGTCGGGCTTCATGTCGGCATTTTCCACCACCTCGAAAAACAGCTTCCCGAGCGCCCCGATCGTATGCAGCGACACCGCCGCAATAGCCGCGATCGGCCCGATCGACAGCACCGCCGTCAACAGCCCCGCGATGACGATTTCCGGAAAGGCCCGCATCACCTCCATGACGCGCCGCACCACCCAGCGCACCGCCCCCGCGCCCACCAGGTTCGTAGCCGCAAAGAAGCACAGGCAAAAGGCCAAGGCCCCGCCGATGATCGTCGAAACCACGGCGATATTCACCGTCACGATCAGCTGGTAGATGAAATTGGGAATATAGAGCGTATCGGTCAGCCAGATATTGCTCGATGTATAATCATACTTCGCCGAGCCATCGAAATAGGGCGACTCGATCCCGAACATGGCGCGAAAGATCTCAAAGGGATCGCGCGGCATGAAGTTCTTGATGAAGTCGAACATATAGGGGAGGCGTTCAAGAAACTTCCCCGAATTGGCCGAGTTGGCATAGGACATCGCCGCGAACAGCGCGACCAGAACGCCCACGACGACGAGGATCGTATAGATCCGCCGCGTCCTGACCTGACCGCGATAATGCTCCAGCAGCGTAGTGCCCGCCGGCGAAAGTCCAGTCGAAATGTGGGTGGTATCGGCCATGGGCAGGAGCTTTCCAAACTCTCGATGTCACCCCGGCTTCAGGCCGGGGCCCATCCCGAGATCTCAAGATGGGTCCCGGCCTTCGCCGGGATGACACCGAGTGGGAACAGGTTGGTGGCGAAGCCGCAGCATCGCCACCAGGGATAAAAGATTACCCGCCGATCACCGATTTACGCGCATCGATGATGGTCTGGTAAAGCGGCTGGCCGGCATCGACGAAGTTGGTGTAGCCGCCGGCGGTGAAGGCGTCGAAGCAGTCGAAGTCGGTTTCCGGCAGGGCCTTGAAGAAGGCGGTGACCTTGGCCTTCATATCGGCCGGCAGCTTGTTCGAAACCATCAGCGGGCCGTTCGGGATGATCGGCGACTGCCAGACTTCCACCAGGTCATCCATGTCGAGGAGACCCTTGTCGACCATGATGCGCAGATTGCCCGAAGTATAACCCTCCGAGAAGTCGCCCTGGCCCGAACCGAAAGTGGTGCCGACATCCCAGGTGCCGTCGAGAACGCCGAGCACCAGGTTTTCGTGGCCGCCGCCAAAGCCGGTTTCGCTGTAGAATTCAGCGATCGGCATGCCCAGATCAGCCGGCAGGGCAACGTTGGGGATCAGGAAGCCCGAGGTGGAATCGGGATCGGCAAAGCCGAGCTTCTTGCCCTTGGTCGAAGCGAGATCGGTGATACCCGAGTCGGCGCGGGCAACCATGATCGTGTGATAGCCGGTCGAACCATCGGCCTGCTGCGTGGTCAGCACGGGGTCAACGGCTTCCGGATCCTGCAGGTAGATGGCGGCATAGGACGAAGCGCCCATGATGGCGATGTCGATGGTGCCGCCGAGCAGGCCCTGGATGATGCCGTTATAGTCGGGCGAGGGGAAGAACTGGACTTCGGAAACGCCGGTCGCGGCCTTCAGCGGCTCGGCGACGCATTCCGAACGGCGCAGCTGGTCGGCTTCGTTTTCGCCGCCATCGAGGCCGATGCGAAGGACGGTGACGTCCTGGGCGAAAGCGGCGGTCGACATCGAGAGGGCCACGGAGGCCAGGAGCAGTTTACGGATCGCGGACACGGGAAGTCTCCTTTGGTGACGCGGGGATAGGCCTTCGGCCGGGGCCGATGACTTAGGGAGCCTGCTGCGCATTGGTCGGCGTGCGCGGCAGAAATTTCACCGGCGCGATCGAGGTCGAAGTCATGGCCTCCGAAAAAGCCTCCTTCAGCCCATCGGCGCCGTAGATGGTGCGGGCGACATCGGTGGTCAGCTCGTCCGGCGTACCGTCGAACACCACCTGCCCCTGGCTCATGCCCACGATCCGCTCGCAATAGGCGCGCGCCGTATCGAGCGTATGCAGGTTGGTGATGACGGTAATGCCCTCGGCATTGATGTCGCGAAGACTGTCCATGACGATCTGCGCATTGCGCGGATCGAGGCTGGCGATCGGTTCGTCCGCCAGGATCATCTTTGGATTCTGCATCAGCGCCCGGGCAATCGCCACGCGCTGCTGCTGTCCGCCCGAAAGCGTCTGGGCCCACTGCATCGCGGTCTGGGCAATATCGAGCCGCTCCAGCGCCTTCAGCGCCTCAAGCTGCTCTTCGGCGGTAAACACCTGCAGCAGGTTCAGCACCGGATTGCGCCCATTGAGCCGCCCGAGCATCACATTGGTGATGACATCGAGCCGCGGCACGAGGTTGAACTGCTGAAAGATCATGGCGCAATCGCGCTGCCAGGCCCGCAAAGCCGCGCCCCGCAGTTCGGAGGTCTTCACGCCCTCATATTCGATATAGCCGCTCGACACGTCATTGAGCCGGTTGATCATGCGCAGCAGCGTCGATTTGCCGGCGCCCGAGCGGCCGATAATCCCGACCATCTGCCCCTGCGGAATTTCGAGCGTCACATCATTGACGGCGACCTTGTCACCGAAGCGTCGTGTAACGTGCGAAATCTTGAGCATGCCTGGCGCCCCGCCTTTGAGATGGGGGAGACCTAAGGGCCATGCGTAACGTCAGCATAACGGTTGGGTGACGCTTTCGTGACTGTGCACGGCTGCCGTCACAATCGCCGTGAGGGCCACCGGCGTGACACCGGCCCTCATGGTGAGGCGGGAGCGCAGCAACCCTCGAACCGCGAGGGTGTGCCCTTACCCCTCATACTTGTCCAAAAACGCCTCGATCCCCAGCGTCCGGAAATCCGGCAGCGCCACATGCAATTGCTCGTGGCTCCAGTCCCACCATTTCAGTGCGTCGAGCCTGCTCGCAATCGGATCGGCAAACCGCTGCCTGATTGTTTTCGCCGGCACGCCCACGGCAATGGCAAAGTCCGCCACATCCTTGGTCACCACGGCGTTCGACCCGATGATCGCCCCATTGCCGATCCTGACCCCGGGCATGATCACCGCGCCATGCCCGATCCAGGTATCGTGCCCAATGCTGATCGGCGTGCTCTCGCGCCATTCGAAGAACGCGGCATCGTCCTCCTCGCCCTCGAAATACTGGGCCGAGCGATAGGTAAAATGATGCAGCGACGCCCGCTCCATCGGATGCATCGAGGCATAAATCCGGACATTGGCCGCGATATTGGAAAATTTCCCGATCGTCGAATAGGCGATCTGCGTCCCGCTCACGCAATAGGAATAGTCCCCCATGCTCGAATGGGCGACATGGCAGAAGGCCCCGACCTCGGTATATTTCCCCAGCATCGACTGGCTCACCTTGGCCGTCTCATGCACCGACGGCGTTTCACTCAACTTCTTCATGCTGCCACCTTCGGCGCAAACCCGGTTACATCCACGATCCGGTCCGCCACTTCCGCCCGCACGTCCTCGTCATGGAAAATCCCGAGCATCGCGACACCCTCGCGCTTCTTCTGCGCGATCATGCCCACCACCACCGCCCGATTGGCCGCATCGAGCGAAGCCGTCGGTTCGTCCAGCAGCAGCACCGGATGGTGAGTGATAAAGCCCCGCGCAATATTGACGCGCTGCTGCTCGCCGCCCGAAAACGTCGCCGGCGGCAGGCCCCAAAGCCGCTCCGGCAGATTGAGCCGGGCCAGCATCTCGCCCGCCTGCCCCTGCGCCTCGTCCTTGTCCATTCCCCTCACCACCAGCGGCTCGGCCACCACATCGAGCGCCGAAACCCGCGGCACCGTGCGCAAGAACTGGCTGACATAACCAATGGCATCGCGGCGCAGCGTGAGCACCGTCCGCGGATCGGCACTGGCGAGATCGACCATCGCGCCATCATGGGCAATGAGAACCTTGCCGCTATCGACGCCATAGTTCCCATAGACCATTTTCAGAATGGAAGACTTGCCGGCGCCCGAGGGCCCGCCCAGCACGACGCATTCACCGGCATTGATGTCGAACTCGACATTCTCCACCACCGGCAGGCTGACCCCGCCACGCAGGTGCATGGTGAAGGTTTTTGCGAGATTTCTTACGGATAGAGCGGTCATCATCAAACCTGCAAAATCGAGCTGACAAGCAATTGCGTATAGGGCTCGCGCGGATCGTCGAGCACCCGGTCGGTCAGCCCCGCCTCGATCACCCGTCCATCCTTCATCACCATCATCCGGTGCGAAAGTAGCCGCGCCACCGCCAGGTCATGCGTCACCACAATGGCCGATAGCCCCAGTTCGCCCACCAGTTGCCGCAGCAAATCCAGCAGTCTGGCCTGCACCGACACATCGAGCCCACCCGTCGGCTCATCCATGAACACCAGCCGCGGCCCGGTCACGAGGTTTCGCGCGATCTGCAAGCGCTGCCGCATGCCGCCCGAAAAACTGCGCGGCTGATCGTCGATCCGGTCGGCCGCGATTTCCACCCGCCCCAGCCAATCGAGCGCCGTATCGCGGATTTTCCCATAGTGCCGGTCGCCCACCGCCATCAGCCGCTCGCCGACATTGGCACCGGCAGACACCGTCATGCGCAGCCCATCCGCCGGGTTCTGATGCACAAAGCCCCAATCCGTCCGCGTCAGAAACCGCCGCTCGGCCTCGGAAAGCTCATAAATATTGCGCCACTCGCCCGTCCGCATCCGATAGAGCGCCTCGCCCGATGTCGGTTCGAGATTGGCCGAAAGCGTATTGAGCAGGGTCGTCTTCCCCGACCCGCTCTCACCCACAATCGCCAGCACCTCGCCCGGCCAAAGCTCGAAATTCACTTCGGCACAACCAAGCCGGGCGCCATAGTATTTGGTCAGGTTTTTTACCCGCAGCAGCGGTTCGTCAGACATCGAAGTACCCCCGGAAAATCAAGTAGACCTCATGGTGAGGTGCGAAGCAAAGCGCAGCCTCGAACCACGAGGTCGTGGCATCAAAGCATCGCGTCACGCCCTCGTGGCTCGATCCTTTGCAAACGCAAAGCACCTCACCATGAGGGCTGCTGGAGGCGTGATAGATCCCTCTCATTCCGCCGCCTCCCTCATCCCCATCGCCCCGACATGCCCCGCTTCCCGCCGCTCCTCGCAGTGGTCGGTGTCCGAGCACACATACATATGCCCGCCCCGGTCATCCAAAATGACCTCATCGAGATAGACCTGTTCCGCCCCGCAAAGCGCGCAGGGCTGCTCAAAGTGCTGCACCGTGAACGGGTGATCCTCGAAATCGAGGCTCACCACATCGGTATGCGGCGGCACCGCATAAATCCGGTGCTCACGCCCCGCGCCGAACAATTGCAGCGCCTCGCTCCGATGCATTTTCGGATTGTCGAATTTCGGCGTCGGGCTGGGGTCCATGACGTACCGCCCCTCGATTTTCACCGGATAGGCATAGGTCGTCGCAATGTGCCCATGCCGCGCAATATCCTCATAAAGCTTCACATGCATCAGCCCATATTCTTCCAGCGCATGCATCTTTCGCGTTTCGGTCTCGCGCGGCTCGAGAAAGCGCAGCGGCTCCGGAATCGGCACCTGATAGACAAGGATTTGCCCCGCCTCGAGCTTGCGCTCCGGAATCCGGTGGCGCGTCTGAATGATCGTCGCCTCGCCCGTATGCGTCGTCGTCTCGACCTGCGCCACCTTGGCGAAGAAGGCCCGGATAGAGACCGCATTGGTCGTATCGTCCGCCCCCTGGTCGATGACCTTGAGCACATCCTCCGGCCCGATGATGGACGCCGTTATCTGCACCCCGCCCGTGCCCCAGCCATAGGGCATCGGCATTTCGCGCGACGAGAACGGCACCTGATAGCCGGGGATCGCTACAGCCTTCAAAATGGCCCGGCGGATCATCCGCTTGGTCTGCTCATCGAGATAGGCAAAATTGTAATTCGCAACGGCGCTCATTAGATCTGCTCCCCATTGAGCACAAAATCATCCACTTCCACCGGGCTGCCCTCGGACTTGATCCGAGGGCCATTTTCAACTCGGCACACGCAGCGGGTGGTCCTCGGGTCAAGCCCGAGGACAGCACCGTAGTTTTGACAGCAGAAACCCCTCATTCCGCCGCCTCCTGCCTGCCCTCAAATTCCCCCCGCATCCGCCGGATCAATTCCAGCTCCGCCTGGAAATCCACATAATGGGGCAGTTTCAGATGCTCGACGAACCCCGTCGCCTGCACATTGTCCGCGTGCGAAATGACGAATTCCTCGTCCTGCGCCGGGGCGGTGATATCCTCGCCGAATTCCTTGGCCCGCAGCGCCCGGTCCACCAGCGACATGGACATGGCCTTGCGCTCCGCCTGCCCGAAGACCAGCCCATAGCCACGCGTAAACTGCGGCGGGATCGTCGCCGAACCCTTGAACTGATTGACCATCTGGCATTCGGTCACCCGGACCCGCCCCAGGCTCACCGCGAAACCCAGCTCGGGAATGTCGAACTCGACCTCCACTTCGCCGATGCGGATTTCCCCCACAAAGGGATGCGTCCGCCCATAGCCGCGCTGCGTCGAATAGCCGAGCGCGAGCAAAAAACCCTCGTCGCCCCGCGCCAGGGCCTGCAAGCGCAAATCCCGGTCGAGCGGAAAATCCAGCGGCTCGCGCGTCAGATCGCCAACCTCGTGGTCTTCCCCAATCGCGCCATCGGGCTCGATCAGCCCCTGCCGTCCGAGCAGGTCCGTCACCCGCGGCGCCTGGCTTTCCTCCGCCTCGCGCCGCACCGGCATTTCGGCATCCCCCCCGACAATGCCCGGGTCCAGCAGGCGATGGGTATAGTCAAAGGTCGGCCCCAGCATCTGCCCGCCCGGCAGGTCCTTGAACGTCGCGGAAATCCGCCGCTCGATCTTCATCGCCCCGGTGTCGACAGGCTCGGAATAACCAAACCGCGGCAGCGTCGTGCGATAGGCGCGAACGAGGAAGATCGCCTCGATCAGGTCGCCCCGCGCCTGCAGAATAGCCAGCGCCGCCAGTTCCCGGTCATAGAGCGAGCCCTCGCCCATGGCCCGATCCACCGCGAGCCCCAATTGCTCGATAATCTGATCGAGCCGCAGCGCCGGCACCGCGCGGTCGCCCCGGCGCCGATCCGCCAGCAGGCGATGCGCATTGGCAATGGCGGCTTCCCCGCCCTTTACGGCAACATACATCTCAGCCCTCCACAATCCGGGCACTGCGCGGCAGGCCCATCACCTGCCCGCCGGCCACCAGCAGCACATCCACACCCCGCGGAAACAGTTCCCGGTTTTCCCGCCATTGGGCGACAAAGTCCTCCGGCAGTCCCACCGGAGCGAATTCCTGCGTCTCGCGAATACCCGGCCCGCGCAGCACCAGTTTCGCCCCGCCGCTCAGTGCCGCCACTTCGGCAATCACCGTCGTCGAGCGATCCGGATATTCCTGCGTCCCGAGATTGCAGCGCGCCAGTTCCGGCATCGCATCGCCGAGCGCCACGAAGACGAAATTGGCCCTGGCCGGATCGCTCACCACGCTCGCGCCGGTGTGAAAACCGACAAAACCCTTCACCGCATCCACATCGAGCGCCGGCGATAACCAAATGCCCGTGTCGTGGTCGCTCAGTGTCAACAGTGTGCTAACCAGATCCCGCCCGAGGTTACCCGAACCGTCACTCGTTCCGCCCAGTTTTTGCGCTGTGCCCGGGTTCGCCAGCGCGTCGAGAATGGCCCGGAAAGTCGCCTGCGCATCGCGTACCGGATCGGCAAAACCGGCGCCGAAATCATGGGAAAGCATCAGTTGTCCCCTCTCACCATGGTGAAGAAATCGACCCGCGTCGCCGCCACTTCCTCGCCCCGCACCTCGTCCCGCTGACGCCCAAGTGCTTCCAGCGGCTCGATAATTTCCGCGTCCACTTTCGCCGCATCGCGCTGGCGCAGCGCATCGATCACCGCAATGGCCTCGGCCTTGTCGAGGTCGCGCCCCAAACAATACCCGTGCCCCACTTCTCCGGTTACAATCCTGACGCTGGCCCGGCTCACCGTCGCCTCGCCCAGATTGAACGGCGCCCCACCGCCCCCGGCCCGCCCGCGCACCATGACCAGTCCGGTCTCCGGTCCGCGCAGCCGCTGGTGCTCCGGTTTGTCGCCAAAGGCGTCCCAGCGCTCGGCCAGCGCCTTGGCCGGCGCCGATGCCAGAACACCCAGCGCCCGCTTTCTTGCGCTTTGCTCGGCAGAAATCCCTGTCGTCATGCTTGCCTCGACTTGTCTAATAAACTAGACAACTAATCTCACTAGTTCCGCTCTACGCCTCCCGTGTGAAAGTGCAATGACAAAATCGCAGTCAGCTTCAGGTGGCGTCGCTTTATGGCGTCAGATCGCCGACGCCATCCGCCTCGACATCGTCGGCGGCAAGCTCGCCAATGGCGATCGTCTTCCCACTGAAACCCTTCTGGCAGAACGCTTTTCCGCCAATCGCCATACCGTCCGCCGCGCCCTCGCGGTCCTTGCCGAAGAGGGCGTCGTCGCCGCCGAACAGGGCCGCGGCACCTTCGTGAAAAGCATCCGCCGCCTCTCCTATCCCATCGGCAAGCGCACGCGTTTCCGCGAAGGCCTCAAGGGCCAGGCCGGCTCCCTGACCTCCGTCAGCATCTCGGACAAGATCGAAAACGCCACTGTCCAGGTCGCCGAAGCGCTCGGTATAAAACCCGGCGCCAAGGTCGTGCGCACCGAAGGCCTGTCGGTCGCCGATGGCGTGCCGATTTCGCGCTCCACCACCTGGCTCCCCTATCGCCGCTTCCCCGATTTCGCCGCGCGGATCAAGGCAATGCAGTCGACCACTTTGGTCTTCCAAAGCTATGAAATCCCAGACTATTCCCGCTTCTCGACCCGCATCTCCGCCCGCCACGCCGACGTCGAAGAAACCCGTTCCCTCAATCTAGCCCCCGGCGCCATCGTGCTGGTTTCCGAAGCCGTCGACATCGACCCCAACGGCGAACCGCTCTCCTACGCCCTCACTCGCTTCCCGGCTGAACGCATGGAGCTGGTGGTCTAGTTCGATCAGTAGCCCTCATCCTGAGGCGCGGAGCGCAGCGTAGCCTCGAAGGGCGAGGGCGTGCTCCAATGCTTCGGCACAGAGGTCTAACCACCCGCCGGCAACCGCAGGAGATCCCTCAGCAATCCCACGAACTGCTCGCCCGCCACCGCGATCGCCCCGGAATTATCAATCCGCACCGTGCTCGCCGGCAGCCTGACGCCCACGCTCCGATCCATCCGCCGCCGGATTTCCGCAGCATCTTCCCGCCCCCGCCCGGCCAGCCGCGCCGCGATCACCTGCGGGTCCGCCGTCACCTCGACCACCACCGCGCTGGGATAGCGCGCCACCAGTTGCGGAATGACCGCGCGCGACAGGTTGGCAATCACCACCCGGCCCGCATGCAGATCGTCCTCCAGCGCCACCGGCAATCCATAGCGTAGCCCATGCGCCGGCCAGCTCAGGGCAAAGCGCCCTTCCGTCTCGGCCGCCGCAAACTGGTCCAGCGTCATCGTGTCATGGTCTTCGCTGCCGCCATCGGCATCCCGCGTCACCACGCGCCGCACGATCGCCACATCGCTGCCCAGCCGCTCACGCGCATAGGCCATGACGCTGTCCTTGCCGGCCCCGCTGGAGCCGACCACGGCCACGAAAGTGCCGGTCATATCACCCGGCGCCCCTCGCGCCACACGGTCTGCACGATCGGAATGCCCTCCTCGATCCGCAGATGCACGAGGTCCGCCCGCTTGCCCACGGCAATCTCCCCGCGGTCATCCAGCCCCGCCGCTTCCGCCGGCCGCTTGGTCACAAAGCCGACCGCCTCCGGCAGGCTGATCCCCTGCACCTCATCCACAAGGCAAAATGCCGATTGCAGCATCGAGAAGGGAATATAGTCGGACGACAGAATATCGAGCAGCCCCGCCGCCGCCAGATCGCGCGCCGAAACATTGCCCGAATGCGACCCGCCGCGCACCACATTGGGCCCGCCCATCAGGATCGCCATGCCCGCATTGCGTGACGCCCTGGCCGCTTCCAGCGTCGTGGGGAATTCGGCAATGCGAATGCCAAGCTCGACGGCCTCATCCACATGCGCGGCAGTCGCATCGTCATGGCTCGCCAGCGCAATTCCGCGTTCCGCACTCAACGCAGCCAATGCCTTGCGGTGCTTGTCCGAATAAGTGTCTGATTCAAAAGACCGTCTGGCGATGAACTCGGCCAGCGCCGCATCGCTCATCTTGAGCTTGCCCTGATAATAGACCTTATACGCATCCGCGCTCGCAAATTGCCGCTGCCCCGGCGCGTGGTCCATCAGCGAAGCCAGCCGCACCAGCGGGTGGTCCATGATCTTCTCAAAACTGTCGAGACAATCGGGCGCCGAAACCTCGCAGCGCAGATGAATCAGGTGGTCCGCCCGCAGCCGCCCGGCAGTGACGCCGGCCGTGATCGCATCGGCCAAAATCCGCAATTCATCCATGCCCATATCGGCATGCTCGTCGATCCCCACGCGAATGGCATCGAACACCGTCGTGATCCCCGAAGCCGCAATTTGCGCATCATGCGCCTGCACGGCGGCGACAGGGTGCCAGCGCACTTTCGGCCGCGGCGCATAGTGCGTTTCGAGGTGATCGGTATGGAGTTCAACCAATCCCGGAATCAGATAGTCGCCATTCAGGTCCACGCCGCGCTTGCTGGCCGCCCCGATATCGGTAATGACACCGCCGGAAATTTCCACCGCGCCTTCAAGCACTTGGTCGGCCAGCACAATGCGGGCATTGGTCAGAACGGTCGAGTCGAGGGCTTGCATGGTGGTTTCAGCGCGTTCGAATGAGAAAGATCGGTGCGATAGCCCGACAATGTGACAGGGCGACGACACGCCAAGCCACTCTTCCTACCCCAACCCGCCCTGTTTCGGGAGGGCCGCGATGCACCTCTTTCACCTGAGCGACAATTTACCGGCAGCGCTGCCCGCAACCGAACTCAGCTCTGGAACGGATCGAGCGTCGGCAGCAATTGCTGATATTGCCCGCGCCAATAGAGCAGCGGCTGCAGGTCCGTGGACAGGTTCACCGACCGCACGCGCCCCAAAACGATCGCATGCGAATGTCGCTCGATCGCCTCGTCCAGCGCGCAATCGATCACCGCCACCGCGTTCTTGAGCCCGAGATTGCCGCTATCGAGCCGGTTCCACTCCCAGCCGACATAGCGATCGTTTCCCTTGATCCCGCCGCGCCCGGCAAATCGGTCCGCAATGGCCGATTGCCCATCGGTCAGAATATTGACCGCGAAGGATCCGGCCTCGCGCAGCGCCTGCCAGGACGAGGAACCACGATTAAGGCTCACCAGAATGGTCGGCGGCTCGGCCGAAAACGAGGATACCGACGTCGCGGTAAAGCCCGTCCGGTTCTCCCCCGTGCCCACGGTGATCACGCTCACCGCCCCGGCAAGGTTGCGCATGGCCTGCCTGAACGCCGCGGCATCGACACCATCTTCAATCTGCCGAACCGGCGCATAATTTGCAAAATCGACAATCGACACAGTCCGTTCTCCTATCCCGCGCCAATGCAAGGACGCAAAGCCTGGAGAAAGACTAGTCCCGGCCGCCGAGAGGCGGGAGGCCGCCACGGAGCACAGTTTCCCGCCATGCCCCGCCACAGGGAAATTTATATCTACTAATTCTATAGACTAATAATGATGCGCATAACCGCGCCACCGGCACCAGAATCTTTGCAACGATGCAATCGCGCCTGTTCCATATCCTCGCGCCATCCCTATAATCGCCGCGCCATCAGGCCACCCAACCTCTCATTCAGAATTCGGCGCCATATCTTCATGCCTCGTATAGCCACGCTCGACCGCCTCCTCGCCGCCCTGCGCGAGCGCATCTTCCTGCCCAGCGGCATCCATGTCCACCTCCGCTATCGCCCCGCGGCCAATGGCGAACGCTATGCGGTGGTCGAGCAGGACCGCAGCGCCTGGACGGAAGTGGATCGCAGCCTCGTCTGGGGCGAGCCCGATGGCTATTACTGGTTCGGCGGCCAGGTCACGCTGCCCGAAAGCCTTGCCGGCAAATCCATCTTCGGCCGCGTCCATGCTCAGTTCGGTTCGGTCATGGGCCGCAGCGATCCGCAGCTTCTGGTCCGTCTCGATGGCCGCATCGCCCAGGGCGGCGATGGCAATCACCGCGAATTCCCCATTAGCCGCAATGCCGTGCCCGGCCAGATCGTCGATCTCCTCATCGAAGCCGGCACCATCGAGGATCGCCGCCAGCTCGGCTTCGCCGTCGAGCTCGTCGCCCACGACCGCCTCGCCGAGATCGTCTATTACGACCTGAAAGTGCCCCTCGACGTCGCCCGCCTCCTCAAAGCCGACGACGCCCGCCGCGCCCGCCTCCTGCGCCATATCGAAGCGGCCATCGACCTCGTCGATTTCCGCCCCGGCAATCCCGAGCGCTTCGCCCAAAGCCTCGAAGCCGCCCGCCTGCGGGCCGACGCGCTCTATGCCGAAGCCGACGCCGATGCCATGCCCGAAATCGTCGCCACCGGCCACACCCATATCGATGTCGCCTGGCTCTGGCGCGTGCGCGAGACGCGCCAGAAAATGGCCCGCTCCATGGCCAATGCCCTGTCCTTGATGGACGAATATGAAGACTACCGCTTCATGTACAATCAGGGCGTGCTGCTCGATTATCTCGAAGAGGACTATCCCGAACTCTTCTCCCGCATCGAGACCCAGGTCGAAACCGGCCGCTTCGAAATCGAAGGCGCTCTCTGGCTCGAACCCGATGTGGTCATCGCTTCGGGCGAAAGCCTCGTGCGCCACATCACCAAGGGGGTAAAATATCACCAGGACAAATTCGGCGTGACGCCGAAAATCGTCTGGCTCCCCGACACTTTTGGCTATACCGCCGCCCTGCCCCAGCTCATGGCCCTCTCAGGGCTCGAAGTGTTCATCACCCACAAGATGAGCTGGAACGACACCAATCGCATGCCGCATGAGATTTTCTTCTGGCAGGGCTTGGACGGCACGAAGGTCCCGGCCTATTTCCTCACCACCCAGCGCTACGAATATGACGGGATCAACACCACCTATTGCCCCGATCTGGTTCCCAGCCACGTCATGGGCACCTGGAAGCGCTTTAGCCAGCAGGGCCTGCACGACGAGCTTTTCCTTGTCTACGGCCATGGCGATGGCGGGGGCGGCCCCACCCGCGGCATGCTCGAAAATGTCCGCCGCATGGAGCGCGGCATTCCCGGCTGCCCGAAAATCCGCCACGAACCCATGGCGCCCTATTTCGAGCGCCTCGTTGCCCGCATGCAGCGCGAGCCCGAGGCCTTTCCCAGCTGGGTCGGCGAACTCTATCTCGAATATCACCGCGGCACGCTGACTTCCGTCGCCAAGAACAAGCGCAACAATCGGCTCGCCGAACAGGCGCTGCACGATCTCGAACTGCTCGGCACGCTCGCCGCCCGGGAGGGTGTTCCCTATCCCAGGGAAACCCTCGAACGCCTCTGGAAGACGGTCCTTCTCAACCAGTTCCACGACATCCTGCCCGGCACCTCCATCGGCTTCGTCTATGAGGACAGCGACCGCGACTATGCCGCCTTCTTCGCCGAAGCGGCCGATCTCGCCCAAACCCTCGGCGCCGCCCTTGCATCTGCCGGCCACCACGCCGTCCTCAATTCGACCAGCCTGACCCGTAGCGGCCTCCTCCACCTTCCGGCCGGCACCAAGGGCATCGAAATCGGCGGCGCC
>DATMSG010000020.1:0-6939 GCA_035565515.1 Devosia sp. | reverse complement strand
TCAGCCGGTCTTTGGCGCCGATATGCGGGTGCGCTCGCATGAGGCGCTGCTGCGCTGGCGGCATACGGTGCGCGGCATGATTCCGCCGGCCCAGTTCATCGCCATTGCCGAGGAAAGCGACCTGATCGACAAACTCGGCGACTGGGTCCTGCGCCGGGCCTGTGCCGATCTTGCGGCGCTCGGCACGCCGGTTGCGGTCAATGTTTCGCCGGCGCAATTGCGTCGTGCCGATTTTGCCAAGCAATTGGGGCAGTTGGTTGCGGGCATGGGTGTCGATCCCGGCATGCTGATCATCGAGGTGACCGAAACGGTGCCCATGGTCGCGGGCGCCGTGGAACAGGCCAATCTCGATGCCATCCGCGCTCTGGGGCTAAAGGTCGCCATCGACGATTTCGGGGCGGGCCATGCGAGCCTTCAATATCTGCGGGGCTTTGCCTTCGACATCATCAAGATCGACCGCACCTATGTCGCCAATCTGGGCGATAACCGGATCGATGCCATGATCGTGGAGGCCATTTGCGATATTGCCCGCTCGCTCAAAGTCGACGTCATTGCCGAAGGCGTCGAGACCGAGGCCCAGCTCGACATGTTGCGCCGGGCGGGCTGCACGGCCTTTCAGGGATACCTTCTCGGCCGGCCGGCGCCACTCAAGCGCTCTGCGGTCGCCAATGCGGCTTAGGCGTAACAGATAGTACTCTTCGACGAACCGACTGTTGCATGGCTCGCCGCCCGGTGGATATAAGGGGGCGGGAAGCCGATGGGCGGATTTGGGGAGTAGCGACTTGGACTTGAAGCGGATCAACGATCACGTCAGTGTTTCCGGGCAGATCAGCCCCGAAGATGTCGCCACGCTCAAATCCCTGGGTTTCGTTGCCATCGTCAACAACCGTCCGGACGGTGAATCACCCGACCAGCCGGCGGGTGCGGAGATCGAGGCAGCGGCCAAGGCCGCCGGGCTTGCCTATCACGCCATTCCGCTGGGGCGAGAAGGCGTCAATGCCGAACTCGTCGACAAGACCAAGGCCGTCATCGAGGGGAGCGACGGCCCTGTATTCTGCTTCTGCCGTTCCGGTACGCGTTCGACGACCCTGTGGGCGTTGAGCCAGGCCGGTGAAATGGATGCATCCGAGATCATCTCGCAGGCGGCTGAGGCCGGCTACGACATGAGCCACCTCGCCGGCATTCTTTCGAGAAGCTGACATAACCGAACTGGCGGCTTGGATGGCCCGCCATCCGAGCTACCGACACAAGCGAGCCGGACCCGGCAAACGGGTCCTCAACCTCTCCTGCTCGGAATTTAAATCGATGCCAATCAAGAAAATCCTCGTCGCCAATCGCAGCGAAATCGCCATCCGCGTGTTTCGTGCCGCCAACGAGCTTGGTCTCAAGACCGTCGCGGTCTATGCCGAAGAAGATAAACTGGCACTGCATCGCTTCAAGGCCGACGAGGCCTATCTGATCGGCAAGGGCAAGGGCCCGGTCGAAGCCTATCTGCAAATCGAGGAATATATCCGTATCGCCCGCATCTCCGGTGCCGATGCGATCCATCCCGGCTATGGGCTCCTTTCGGAAAGCCCGGAATTCGTCGATGCGTGCGACGATGCCGGCATCATCTTTATCGGCCCGCGCGCCCAGACCATGCGCGACCTCGGCAACAAGGTTGCCGCGCGCAATATGGCGATTGCCTCCAAGGTGCCGGTGGTGCCGGCGACCGAAGCGCTGCCCGATGATCCGGAAGCGATCAAAAAGCTCGCGGCCGAAATCGGTTACCCACTGATGCTCAAGGCCTCCTGGGGCGGCGGCGGCCGCGGCATGCGCCGCATCATGGATGAGAAGACGCTGCTTTCGGAAGTTTCCGAAGGCAAGCGCGAGGCCAAGGCCGCCTTCGGCAAGGACGAGATGTATCTCGAAAAGCTGATCGAGCGCGCCCGGCACGTGGAAGTGCAGCTCATTGGCGACGATCACGGCAATCTCGTGCATCTTTACGAGCGCGACTGCTCGGTGCAGCGCCGCAACCAGAAAGTGGTCGAGCGCGCGCCGGCGCCCTATCTTTCCGATGCGGTGCGCAAGGATCTGACCGATGCCGCGGTGCGTCTTGGCCAGGCCGCGAACTATCGCGGCGCCGGCACGGTTGAATTCTTGATGGATGCCGATACCGACAAGTTCTACTTCATCGAAGTGAATCCGCGCATTCAGGTGGAGCACACCGTCACTGAAGAAGTGACAGGGATCGACATCGTCAAGGCCCAGATTCACCTGCTCGACGGCGCCGTCATCGGCACCCCGGAATCGGGCGTGCCTGCCCAGGAAAATATCCGGCTCAACGGCAATGCCATTCAGTGCCGCGTGACGACGGAGGATCCTGAGCAGAATTTCATTCCCGACTATGGCCGCATCACCGCCTATCGTGGCGCGACCGGCTTTGGCGTGCGTCTCGATGGTGGCACGGCCTATTCTGGCGCGGTCATCACCCGCTACTACGATCCGCTCCTCGAAAAGGTCACCTGCTGGGCCCCGTCGGCCGAGGAAGCGATTGCCCGCATGCATCGCGCCCTGCGTGAATTCCGGATTCGCGGCGTCGCGACCAATCTCGCCTTCCTCGAAAACATCATCACGCATCCTGATTTTGTCGAGAACCGCTATACAACGCGCTTCATCGATACGACGCCGGAACTGTTCAACTTCAAGCCGCGCCGTGATCGTGCGACCAAGCTCCTGTCCTATATCGCCGACGTCACCGTAAACGGGCACCCGGAAGTGCGCGACCGTCCGCGTCCGCCCGCCGATGCCGCGGCGCCCTTCGTGCCCGAATTCGATCCCTTGATCGTGATCGAAGGCAGCCGCCAGGTACTGGACCGCGATGGGCCGGTGGGCCTTGCCAGGTGGATGAAGCGGCAGGGCCGCGTGCTCTTCACCGATACGACGATGCGCGATGCGCATCAGTCGCTGCTCGCGACGCGCATGCGCTCGTTCGACATTACCCGCATTGCCCAGGCCTATTCGCGCGGCCTGCCCAACCTCTTCTCGCTCGAATGCTGGGGTGGCGCGACCTTTGACGTCTCCATGCGCTTCCTCAACGAGGATCCGTGGGAGCGCCTCGCCAAGGTGCGCGAAGGCGCGCCGAACATTCTCACGCAAATGCTGCTGCGCGGCTCCAATGGCGTCGGCTATACGAACTATCCCGACAATGTCGTCAAATTCTTCGTCAAGCAGGCGGCCAAGGGCGGCGTCGATGTGTTCCGCATTTTCGATTGCCTCAACTGGGTCGAGAACATGCGCGTTTCGATCGATGCCGTGACGGCCGAAGGCAAGGTGGCGGAAGGCGCCATCTGCTATACCGGCGACCTCTTCGATCCCGACCGCTCCAAGTATGATCTCAAATATTATGTGGGGCTCGCCAAAGAGCTTGAGGCCGCCGGCGTCCACGTCCTCGGCATCAAGGATATGGCCGGCCTCCTTAAGCCCGCGGCGGCCAAAAAACTGATTTCGACGCTGCGCAACGAGACCGATCTGCCGATCCACCTCCATACCCATGACACTTCGGGCGCCTCGGCGGCGACGGTCCTGGCAGCGGTGGAAGCCGGGGTCGATGCGGTGGATGCGGCGATGGATGCGCTTTCCTCCACCACCAGCCAGCCGACCCTGGGTTCGCTGGTCGCAGCGCTCGAAGGCAGCGATCGCGACCCGCAGCTTGATCCCAGGGCAATCCGTCAGATCTCGTTCTATTGGGAAGCCGTACGCACCCAGTACCGGGCCTTTGAGAGCGATCTCAAAGGCGGCGCTTCGGAGGTTTATCTCCATGAAATGCCGGGGGGGCAGTTCACCAATCTCAAGGAGCAGGCCCGCTCGCTCGGTCTTGAAACCCGCTGGCACGAGGTCGCCCAGACCTATGCGGACGTCAACAAGATGTTCGGCGACATCGTCAAGGTGACACCAAGCTCCAAGGTCGTGGGCGATATGGCCCTGGCCATGGTTTCGGCCGGCATTACCCGCAGCGATGTCGAAAATCCGGACAAGGACATCGCCTTCCCCGATTCGGTGGTGGGCTTTTTCGCCGGCGATCTCGGCCAGCCCCCAGGCGGGTTCCCGCAGGCGCTGCAAAAGAAGGTGCTGAAGGGCAAGACGGCTCTTACCGAGCGCCCGGGTTCGTATCTGAAAGACGTCGATCTCGAAGCCGAGCGCAAGAAGATTTCCGATGAGGTGGGCGCACCGGTCGATGATTTCCGGCTCGCCTCCTATCTGATGTATCCAAAGGTCTATTCGGATTTCGAAAAGACCCAGGATCGCTATGGCCCGACCGAAGCCCTGCCGACCCCGGTCTATTTCTATGGCCTCGAAGAAGGCGATGAACTGCTTGTCGATATCGAGAAGGGCAAGACGCTGGTCGTCAATTATCTCGGCCGCGCCCCGACCAATGAAAAGGGCGAGGTGCGCGTCTTCTTCGATCTCAACGGCCAGCCGCGCACGATCGTGGTGCCAGACCGGTTGAAGGCCGGCGAGGTCAAGGTGCGCGCCAAGGCGGCTGCTGGCGATCCCAAGCAGGTCGGCGCGCCCATGCCGGGTGTGATCTCGACGCTGGCCGTCAAGGAAGGCCAGAAGGTCGAGGCCGGCGACGTGCTCTGCTCCATCGAAGCGATGAAGATGGAAACGGCAATCCATGCCGAGGTCGATGGCATAGTGGCGGAGCTGCTTATCCGCCCGGGCGACCAGATCGATGCGAAGGATTTGCTGGTTCGGCTGGAATAGGGGCGTACCTCCTAACCCAACACTCTTGGGTGAGGCGAGTTTGCCGCCTCACCTTCAGTGCATGCCACTCGACCATAGGTCTCGTGGCCTTTTCGACTTGAAAGGCTCCACTGGAGCCTTTCACCCTTCGGGACGTCGAAAAGTTGCAAAAATTGCGCAATTTGCACCTTGAATGGTACGCATAATGCGACTTTTATAGGCAGGCATTGATTTGCCCGATCCCCGGTCGACGGATCCCCGCCTCCCCTTCGGGCCCCACTTTTTAAAGTCTGGATAATCCCTTGCCTACCCTCAAGGCTGGCCGCGCGCGTTCACGCGGCGATGCTCGGGCTCACTTGGCTGCCGTTTACGCCGGCAAAGGCCGAAGTCCGTTATTGCGCATCACCTTCTTCTCCCTGCGGCATTATTGGCAGGCGAGTCTGGCCATCGGCGCCACGATCATCGCCTCGGTGCTGCAATTGATGATCCCGCGCCTGCTCGGCCACGCGGTCGACCAGGCGCAGAACGTGTTGAGCACCGCAGCGGAGGGCGCACAGCAGGCGCTGGTCTGGAGCGCGGTAACGCTGCTGTTCGTCTCGGTGGCGCGCGGGTTCTTCACCCTCGTACAGAACTATTATTCGGAATCGGTCGGCCACCATGTCGGCTACGAATTGCGCCTCGCTTTCTATGACAAGGTACAGAAGCTCTCCTATTCCTATCATGACCGCGTGCATTCGGGCGATTTGATCACCCTGGGCCTGCTCGATCTCGATGGCGTGCGGATGTTCTTCTCCACCGGCTTCGTGCGCACGATCCTGCTCACGGTGCTGATCGGGGTCGGCGCCTATATGCTGCTGACGACCGATGTCATGCTCGGGCTCCTGGCCCTGAGCTTCGTGCCCTTCGTGGCCTGGCGCTCCTCGGTCGCCCAATTGATGCTGCGCGCCACCTGGGTCATATTGCAGGAGCGGCTCTCCATCATGACCCGCGTGATGGAAGAAAATCTCGGGGGCATCCGCGTCGTTCGCGCCTTTTCGGGTCAGCTCTTCGAGCTTTCCAAATTCGACAAGGCGTCCAAGGCGGCGCTGGAGCTGGCGCATGAGCGTGTGCTGATCCGGGTCAAGAATACATCGATGATGACCTTTTCCTTCTTTGCCGCCATGGGCCTCGTGCTCTGGTTTGGGGGCAATAAGGTGATCGCGGGCGACATGAGCGTCGGCACGCTGGCGAGCTTCCTTACCTTCATGACCATCCTGCAAATGCCGGTGCGTCAGCTGGGCCTGATGGTCAATTCCTTCGCCCGCGCCGATACGTGCGGCCAGCGCTTTTATGCCTTCATCGATCAGGCCATCGAGATCGAGGACAAGCCCGGCGCGCAACCCCTGCAGCTCGGCGAAGGCACGCTGCGCTTCGAAAACGTGCATTTCACCTATCCCGGCGCCACTCATCCGACCCTCAAGGGGATCAGTTTCGAGGGACGGGCCGGAGAGACCATCGGCATTGTCGGCGCGCCGGGCAGCGGCAAATCGACCATCGCCCATCTCATCCCGCGCTTTTACGATGTCACCTCGGGCCGCGTTACCCTCGACGGGCAGGACGTGCGCGATGTGACGTTGGAATCCCTTCGCCGGCAGGTCGGCGTGGTGCAGCAGGATTCGTTCCTTTTCACCACCACGATCGAGAACAACATCGCTTATGGCGATCCCTGGGCCAAGGAAACCAAGATCGAGAAGGCGGCGGAAAGCGCGCAGCTGCACAATTACATCATGGGTCTGCCGACCGATTACGACACGGTGGTGGGCGAACGGGGGGTGTCGCTTTCTGGCGGTCAACGCCAGCGCCTTGCCATCGCACGCAGCCTCGTCCTGCGGCCAGCAGTCATGGTATTCGACGATTCGACCGCGGCGATCGATGCCGGCACCGAGCATCGTATCCGCTCGGCCATCCGGGCCTATGCCAGCGATCGCGTGACCATCATCATCGCGCATCGCCTGTCCTCGCTCATGCATGCCGACATCATTCTGTTCCTCGAAGATGGCGAGATCGCCGAGCGCGGCAGCCATGCCGAGCTCCTGGCTCTGGGGGGGCGCTATTCGGCGCTTTATGACCTCCAGACGCGACCGAGCGAGGAAATAGACACAGAAAGGGCCGCCCAATGAGCGTGGTCGAGGACGACGAACGGGATGTCGCGAGCTTTCCGGGCCAGAGGCCGCC
>DATMSG010000019.1:0-4690 GCA_035565515.1 Devosia sp. | reverse complement strand
GCGCTGTTCGATATGCGCGCGTTCGTTTTCGAAACGCTTGCGGTTGGCTTCGGTGGCGCGCAGAGCCTTGCCCTGGGGCAGCAGGAAGTTACGGGCAAAGCCGTCCTTCACATTGACTTCGTCGCCGATGGTGCCGGTGCGACCGATACGCTCGAGCAGAATGACTTTCATGTCTTTATTCCTTTGGCTGTCCCGTCGGTACGACGGTTAGGAGCCGCGGACCATCCGCAACCCCAGCAACTCCAATCCCGTCACGGGAATTGCAGTCGTCGAAAGAAGCCGTTGGGAAGGATGAGATGCTGGTGTTCGCCGAGAACCGGAGCGGAGCGTACTTTCGTACGTGAGCACCGGAAGCGCAGGTGAACGCCAGCAGATCGCCTTCCCAGCGAGCTTATTTTACGGCGTACGGCATGATGCCGATGAAACGGGCACGCTTGATGGCGCGGGCCAGTTCACGCTGCTTCTTGGCAGAAACGGCGGTGATGCGGCTCGGCACGATCTTGCCGCGCTCGGAAACGTAGCGCGAGAGCAGGCGCACGTCCTTGTAGTCGATCTTCGGCGCGCCTTCGCCCGAGAACGGGCAGGTCTTGCGACGGCGCTGGAACGGACGACGGGCCTGGGAAGTGGTGAGGTCTTTAATAGCCATGGCTATGCGTTCCTTATCTTAGAAGCGGCGGGGACGGCGGTCGCCCGAGGGGGCACCACGTTCGCCACGGCCACCACCATCGCGGTCATCGCGATCGCGCTTCTGCATCATCGCGGACGGGCCTTCTTCCAGCTCGTCGACACGCACGGTCATGAAGCGCAGGATGTCTTCATTGATGCGCATCTGGCGCTCCATTTCGGCAATCGCCGGCGCGGAAGCGTCGATGTTGAGCAGGGTGTAGTGGGCCTTGCGGTTCTTGCGGATGCGGTAGGAGAGACCCTTGAGGCCCCAATATTCGTTCTTGGTAACCTTGCCGCCACCCTGGGACAGGATTTCGGTCAGCGCAGTGGTCAGTTCTTCGACCTGCTGCTGGGAAACGTCCTGGCGCGCCAGGAAGATGTGTTCGTAAAGGGCCATTGAATGCGCCTTCCTTTCAGTTGTCATACGCATATCGCTGGCGCGGAGCCCCTTCGAAGCCGGAAAGGCGTCAAAGCAGTCTTGCAAAGAGCGGGAACACGGGAGGCCGGACGCGTTGGCGTCCTATCTTTCCAGAGGCTAAGGCTTGAAGAGCCCTATCGTTCAAAGGAAAAACCCTCCGTTCAGCCCCCGGCCAAACGAATTGCTGCGGCGGCTATAGAGCAGAAGGCCCGCCAATGCAAGCCTTGCGCGCCTTAGAGCAAAGCAGCGCTTTTATGAGCCACGACGCGATTGCGGCCGGCATTCTTGGCCTCGTACAGCGCTTCGTCGGCAAGACTGAGCATGCGCGGCAGATTGGCGGGCGCGTGGAATTCGACCAGTCCGATGCTGACGCTGGTGGCAATCGCCACATCGCCATGCTGCAGGGCTTCGGCGGCAATCGCCTCGCGAAGCCGCTCGGCGACCCTGGTGCCTTCCTCGATTCCGGCGCCGGGCAGGACAATGGCGAATTCCTCCCCGCCCAGCCGGCCCAGAATATCGCCCTTGCGCAGCCCTGCCGTCAGCAGCCCCGCCACCATCTGCAACACGTGGTCTCCCAGCGGATGACCATGCGTATCGTTGATGGATTTGAAGTGATCGACATCG
The DNA here is from genome assembly GCA_035565515.1 of Devosia sp. Classification (GTDB taxonomy): domain Bacteria; phylum Pseudomonadota; class Alphaproteobacteria; order Rhizobiales; family Devosiaceae; genus Devosia. The sequence continues at coordinate 2,982 of DATMSG010000019.1, read as the reverse complement.
ATCGCCAGGGCCACATTCGGCGTGCCGTCCCGCTGCCGCGCCAGGCTGGCCTCGGCCGTGGCGTTGAACTGCCGGCGATTGAGCAGGCCCGTCAGAAAGTCATGATTGGCGCGGTGCTCGATTTCGTCATGCGCGTCCTGCCAGAAGGCGTTCAGCATCACGATGGCGAGGGAACCGAGCGCCAGCGAGCCGAGCCCCAGGCGGAAAGAGGCGACATCCCATGGTGAGGTCAGCGGCACATGGTCCACATAAAGCGGAACGAGGCCGGCGGGCACGGCAAACAATATCCACATGACCGCCAGCGCCGAAAGAGCCAGCGCGATCCGTGGCCGGAACAGCGTCGAACACCAGATAAAGGCCGGCAGATAGAGCATCAGCGTGCCCGCGCCGCCCACGAAAGGCATGAGCCCGCAGCAGGCAACCAGCGCCGCCACAGCCGCGGCCTTTTCGGCCAGGCCCTCATTCTTGCCCTCTCCAGGCGAAGCCTTTCGCGCCTTGACCAGGCGCCCGCCCATCACGAGAGGCAGGAAAATGGCATAATTCACAGCCTCCGAAGCGGTCCAGAGGAAGAAAGCCTCCAGCCGGTCGATGCCCAGAAGCGGGCCCGCCCCAAAGCCGCCGACAATGCCGCAGGCAAGGGAAGCCGCGATCACCACGACGGAAAGCCGGACGACGCTCGATGGCCGCGTCATCGGGAAAAACCGCGGTGCCCAGAACCGGATCAGCCCCAGTCCCGTTGCGACCCCCACAAGATTTGTCACATTGAGCGCCACCGATCGCAGCAACTCGCCGCCGGAAACCAGATCCGCCGCCATATAGGCCAGGGCACTCAGCACCCAGGTCAAAATCGAATTCGCCTTGGGATGAACGGCCAGAATGCCGAGCAAGACCGCGTTGGCCGGCCACAGGCTCGCCAGCTCGAATGCCGTGCGCGAATAAATGCCGAGCAAGGCCAGCGCAAAGACCACGGCGGCCGTCGGCACGGCGGCGATGAGTGGCTTGGCAAAGCCGCTATTTGTGGAAACGCCCGCGGCAGAACTATCCATGGTGCCTCCAAAAAATCGCACTAGCGCACAATTCTCCTGCAAATTCCCTTAAGAGAGATTGCTTGACTCAGCCAAATACACTCGGCAAACGCCTCGCAATGTCCGCAACCCCGGAGACGCACGCATGACCAGCACCGCTTTCACCTTTCCCGGCCAGGGCAGCCAGGCCGTCGGCATGGGCAAGGAACTGGCCGATGCCTTCCCCGAAGCACGCGCCGTTTTCGACGAGGTCGATGAGGCCCTGGGCGAAAAACTGTCCCAGACCATGTTCGAAGGTCCCGAGGACGTTCTGCGCCTCACCGAGAATGCCCAGCCCGCCCTGATGGCGTCCAGCATCGCCGTGCTCCGCGTGCTCGAAAGCCGCGGCGTCAGCCTCGCCGGTCACGCCAAATTCGTCGCCGGCCACTCGCTCGGCGAATATTCCGCTCTCTGCGCCGCCGGCACTTTCTCTCTGTCCGATACGGCCCGTCTCCTCCGCACCCGTGGCCAGGCCATGCAGAAGGCGGTTCCGGTCGGTCACGGCGCCATGGCCGCGCTGCTCGGTCTCGATCTCGAAACCGCCCGCGCCGTTGCCGAAGAGGCTGCCCAGGGCGAAGTCTGCCAGGTCGCCAATGACAATGCGCCTGGCCAGGTCGTTATCTCCGGCGCCCTTGCTGCCATCGAGCGCGCTGTGGAAATCGCCAAGGCCAGGGGCTCCAAGCGCGCCCTGCTGCTGCCCGTCAGCGCGCCCTTCCACTGCTCGCTGATGCAGCCCGCCGCCGATGCCATGGCCGCAGCCCTCGCCGAAGTGCAGATGAATGCTCCGGCCGTGCCGCTCGTTGCCAATGTGCTGGCCGCCCCGATCTCCGATCCCGCCGAAATCCGCCAGCGCCTCGTTGAACAGGTCACTGGCGTCGTGCGCTGGACCGAAAGCGTCGCCTGGCTCGCAGGGCAGGGTGGAGTCACCCAGCTCGTCGAATTGGGCACCGGCCGCGTCCTCACCGGCCTCGCCAAGCGCATCGCCCCCGAAGTCACCACCCATGCCGTCGGCACCCCCACCGACATCGACGCCTTCGTCGCGGCCATCAACGCCTGAACCAGGGATTTATGAACATGTTCGATTTGACCGGTAAGCGCGCCCTGGTTACGGGCGCCAGCGGCGGCATCGGCCGCGAGATCGCCAAGGCGCTCGCCGCCGCTGGCGCCACCGTCGCCCTTTCGGGCACCCGCGTCGGCGCGCTCGAGGAAACCGCCAGCGAGATCGGCAAGGACTGCCCGATCCTGCCGTGCAATCTCTCCAAGCTCGACGATGTCGACAAGCTCGTGCCATCGGCGGAAGCCGCCATGGGCGGCCTCGATATTCTCGTCAACAATGCCGGCATGACTCGCGACAATCTCTTCATGCGCATGAAGGATGAAGAGTGGGACGAAGTGATTGCGGTCAATCTCACCGCCGCCTTCCATCTCAACCGCGCCGTCCTGCGCGGCATGATGAAGCAGCGCTGGGGCCGCATCATCGGCATTTCCTCGGTCGTCGGGGTCATGGGCAATCCCGGCCAGGGCAATTACGCCGCCTCCAAGGCGGGCCTCATCGGCATGAACAAGGCGCTGGCCTATGAAGTGGCGAGCCGCAATATCACGGTCAATTCCATCGCCCCCGGCTTCATCGCCTCGGCCATGACCGATGAACTCAACGACAAGCAGCGCGAGTCGATCCTCTCGACCGTTCCCGCCAATCGCCTGGGCACCCCCCAGGAAGTCGCCGCCTGCGCCGTCTTCCTCTCGAGCGACGCCGCCGCCTACATCACGGGCCACACGCTCAACGTCAACGGCGGCATGGCGATGATCTGATCGGGAGGGAACACACCTTCCCATCCTCCCCATCAAGGGGGAGGTGTCCCATCGCGTTCGGGGCACGATCAAGTCACCCCCTCCGCTCCTTCACCTCCCCCTTGAT
>DATMSG010000018.1:0-8502 GCA_035565515.1 Devosia sp. | reverse complement strand
GAGGGACACGGATCGGGCGCTCTGGGGAGGCGGCGGCCGGAGGTGCATCCGGCCGCCGGGTCGGCAAGGGCCTATTTTGCGAGGCCGACGGCCACGAGAGCCTTGCCGATGGACTCGTCGGCTTCGCTGAGGAAGGCTTCGAAACCGGCGGCATCGCGATAGTCGATGCCGAAATTGCGCTGGGCCATGAAGTCCTTGAACTCCTGGGAGTTGACGACCTTTTCCATGGCTTCGGCGAGGCGCGCCTTCACGTCTTCGGGCAGGCCCTTGGGTGCGGCAATGCCGCGCCAGGCATAGGCGGCCCACTTGTTGCCAAGCGCTTCTTCGGCGGTCGGCACGTCGGGCGCGGCAGCAACGCGCTCATTGGCGGCAACGATCAGCGGCTTGACTTCACCCGCATCCACCATCGGACGCGCATCCGGCATGGTCGTCGTCACGACGCTGATGGCGCCCGAAGCGAGCAGCTGCAGGCTGGCCGAAGCGCCTTCCGAGGGCACCCAGGGCGCCGCTGCCGGATCGATCTCATTGGTCACCAGCACGCCGGCCCAGCCCAGATGCGCCATACCGCCCAGATTTGCGCCCGAAGCCTTGACCGAGCCGGGATTGGCGCGGATTTCGGCCAGCAGGTCCTCGATCGTCGGGCCATCGGCCCGCACGAACACGGCTTCCGGATCGGCGTTGAAGAGCGCGATCGGCTCGTAGTTCGAGTAATTGAGCGGCGACACGCCGGTCCAGTGATACATGGACAATTCGGTGGTGATCACGCCCAGCGTATAGCCATCGGGGGGCGAGTAGGAAATTTCGGTGTGCCCGACAATGCCGCCGCCACCGGTGCGGTTGATGACGTTGATCGGCTGGCCCAGTTCCTTTTCGAGCAGCGTGGCGATGATGCGGCCGGTCGCGTCGGTGCCGCCGCCGGCAGCCCAGGGCACGATCAGGTTGATGGCGTGGTCGGGATATTGCGCAGCGGCCGGAGCAATCGCCAGGACCGAGAGCGCGAGCGCGCCAGTGAGCGTCTTCAAAAGGGTCATTTCTGTCCTCCCAGGGAAAGTCGGGTGTTCCGACATACGAACATTGCCTGCCGTATTGCAAACTTCTGTACCACATTCCGGAACTAACATGTCAACTCCCGCCGCGCAAAATGTGCATTTCTGCGACAAATGGCCCAAATATATTGACATGACAAAGCGATCACCCCTATCAAATGCAGGAATGATGTTCCGTATTGTGGAATTTCATAAATGCCGGGCCCGTATCGTGGCTGGCATTCCGGTAAAATTTCGGACGCAGATGGCCATGGTGGCTTCCGTCCGGGCCTTGGAGGACTTCGATGAGCAACCCCATCGCGCTCAAGCTGCGCAACACCCTGACGGGCATCCTGCCGCCCCTCTCCATGCCGTTCGATGAAAAGGGGAATCTCGTCAAAGGCGCGCTCAAGGCCCAGGTCGATTTCATGATCGATTCGGGCGTGCGCGGCCTCGTCGTCGGCGGCTCGACCGGTGAGGGTCACACCCTTTCCTCGACCGAATTCACCCAAGCCATGATCGAAGCCCACGAGGCCAATGCCGGCCGCGTGCCCTTCGTCGTCGGCCTCATCGTGCAGTCGACCCGCGAAGCCGTGGATCGCGTCAAGGCGCTGGGCGATATCAAGATCGACGCGCTCCAGGTCACCCCGGTGCACTATCTCTTCAAGCCCGGCCGCGAAGCCACCATCGAGCATTTCCGCGCCATCTGGGAAGAAACCCAGGTGCCGATCCTGATCTACAACGTCATTCCCTGGAACTACCTCTCCATCGATGACATGCTCGCCATCATGGATGCCGTGCCCGGCGTTGTCGGCATGAAGCAGTCCTCGGGCGATGTGAAGTCGGTCTCCGACCTGATGCTGCGTTCCAAGCCCGAAAACATCGTCCTCACCGGCATCGATGCGCTGCTCTATCCGAGCTTTGCCCTCGGCGCCCACGGCGCCATCAGCGCACTCACCTGCGCCGTGCCGGGCGTCACGGTAAAACTCTTCGAGGCCGTCGAGGCCGGCGACCACAAGACCGCCAAAGACATCCACTTCCGCCTCAACGCGCTCTGGAACGCCCTGCGCCACGACAACCTGCCGGCCTGCGTCAAATATATCCAGCACCGCCAGGGCTTGCCGCTCTTCCACCCGCGCGCCCCGATGGAACGCGTCACCGATGCGCAAAAGACCGCCATCGATGCCGTGCTCGGCCCGGTGCTCGAACTGACCTCCGTGCGCGCCCGGTAAGCCGCGCAACTGCACAGAGGCGGGCCGCCCGAACCGCGGCCCGCCTGCCACCACGACGCCTGGGAGGACGACATGAAAAAGCTGATCAACGACCCCGCCAACTATGTCGACGAGATGCTCGACGGTCTCTGCCTCGCCCATAAGGGCCTTGTCCGCGTCGGCAATGACCGCCGCGCCGTGGCCCGCAGCACCGAAATGCGCCAGGGCAAGGTCGGCGTCGTCTCCGGCGGCGGCTCTGGCCACCTGCCGCTCTTTACCGGCTATGTCGGAAAGGGCCTGCTCGATGCCTGCGCCATCGGCAATGTCTTTGAAGGCCCCACCATCAATTCCTGCCAGGACGCAATCGCCGCCGCCAATGGCGGCGCGGGCGTCCTCTGCCTTTTCGGCAATTATGGCGGGGACAAGATGAATTTCGAAATGGCGAGCGAATTCGCCGCCATGGATGGCATCGAAACCCGCACCGTGCTCGGCACCGACGACATTGCCAGCGCCGGGCCCGAAGAGGTCCAAAAGCGCCGCGGCGTCGCCGGCCTGATCTTTGCCTATAAAGCCGCCGGCGCCCTCGCCGAACAGGGCGGCACCCTCGATGCCGTCGCTGCTATCGCGCAGAAGACCGTCGATCGCACCCGCACCATTGGTGTTGCGCTCTCCTCCTGCCAGATCCCCGGCGCCGCCGGCCCCAATTTCACCATTGCCGATGACGAAATCGAATTCGGCATGGGCATCCATGGCGAACCCGGCATCTGGCGCCACAAGCTCCGCCCCGCCGACGCGCTTGTCGACGAAATGATCGAAATGCTCCTCGCCGAAAAGCCGGAAGGCGCCAGCCGCGTTGCAATCCTTGTCAACTCCCTCGGCTCCACACCCTTCGAGGAACTCTTCATTCTTTATCGCCGGGCGGCCCAGCAGCTCGATGCGGCGGGCCTCACCATCGTGAACCCGCTGATCGGCCCCTATGTCACCTCGATGGAAATGGGCGGCGCCTCGATCAGCCTGTGCTTCCTCGACGAGGAAATCGAAACCCTGCTCGCGGCGCCCGCCGAATGCCCCTTCTGGAAGGTCGGTTGACCCATGGCCATCACGCTTGAAACCCTGGCTCACGCCATCGCCCGCGCCAATGCGGCCATGCCCCGCCTCACCGACGTGCTCAATGCCGCCGACGCCAAACTGGGCGATGGCGATGCCGGCACCATGCTTGCCCGCCTCATCGGCACCTTCGCGGCGGTGGACCTGCAAAACGCCGAGAATCTCGGCGCCGGCTTCATGGCTCTTGCCAAGGCGGGCGCCGCCTCGACCGGATCGAGCCTTGGCACGCTCATCATCACCGCCATGATGACCGCCGGCAAAGCCACCAATGGCAAGACCGAATTGGCCTGGTCCGACCTGTCCGGCCTTCTCGCCGCCATCCGCTATGCCGCCATGGCCCGCGGCAAGGCCGAACTCGGCGCCAAGACCATCATCGACGGCCTCGACGCGCTCGCCAGCGGTCTCGAAGGCCGGAGCGATGCTGCCGGCACCGCCGCCGCCGCCCGGAAGGCCATGGATCAGGTTCTGGCCGAATTCCGCAATCGTCCTTCCGCCATGGGCCGCGCCCGCATGTATGCCGAAAAGAGTATCGGGCTCGACGATCCCGGCATGCTGGCTCTGGCCGAAATCGTCCGCAGTCTTGCCGGCGCCGATCAACATGACACGGCACCCGTTGCTTGAGCGGGCTGACGAACTGAACTAATAGAACCCAGCTTGACGGTCATGCGTGACTGTTCAATTTCAGCGTTGAGGCCCAGACTATGACCGATACCGATCAAGCGCTGACCCCTGCCAAGCCGGCCCGCAGCGATGAAAGCCTCAAATCCCTCACCAAGGTCTCGCGCGTGCTGGATTGTTTCACCACGGCCCATCGCGCCCTGACCCTGGCCGAGATTTGCGCCAAAACCGGCTATCCGCGCTCCACCACCCATCGTCTCCTCGCGGCCATGCGCGAGGTTGGCTTTATCGAGCAGGAGCGCGAGCGCGACGCCTATCGCCTGGGCCTCAGGCTTTTCGAACTGGGCAATACGGTTCTCGCCAATCTCGAATTGAACCGCGAGGGCCGCGTCATCGTCGATGCGCTGCATCGCCTGACGAGCCGCGCCGTGCATCTGGCGGTCTTCGACGGCCACCGCGCCGTCGTCATCCAGCGCACCGAAGCAGAGCCCATGCTCAGCAACACCATGGTCGAAAATTCGCCGGTCCACTGCACCAGCGTCGGCAAGGCGATTCTGGCCCATCAGCCCGAAGACATCATCGCCAGGGTTATCGATGCCGGCCTCGAGCGCTTTACCGAAACCACCTTTACCGAGCCCGACGCTTTCCGCGCCGAACTTGATCTCACCCGCCGGCGCGGCTATGCCATCGACAATGGCGAGCACCAGCCGGGCCTCAGGTGCATCGGCGCCCCGATCCGCAATCAGTCCGGCGCCGTCTTTGCCGGCATCAGCATCAGCTCCCCCGCCTGGCAATTGCCCATGGCCGAGGTCGACGAGCTCAACAAGGTCGTCATCTACCACGCCAACCTGATTTCCCAGCGTCTGGGCTACGTGCGCTAACTGCCTCATCGCCACCCTCCTCCGGTTGGCGTTTTTGGGCTTTTGGGCCGTTTTTCGTTTCAGATGAGAGCGTTCCAGTAGACCTCATGGTGAGGTGCGGAGCGCAGCGGAGCCTCGAACCACGAAGTCGTGGCACAAGGCTTCCCGCCACGACCTCGTCCTTCGACAGGCTCAGGATGAGGTCTACTGCACCGCCCGGTCTAAATGCTCTGTCCCCTTCAGACCGGCCCGCCGGTCTTCCCCACCGGCCAGATCTTCTGCAGGTCTTCCCCGGCAAGAATCCGCTGGCGGCAGGTGACCTCGTTCTTCCCCAGTTCATCGGCCGCATCGGCAATCACGCCCACCAGCTCGTGCGGGATAACCACGACGCCAGTGACGTCGGCAAAGATCACGTCGCCGGGACGGATGCGCACGCCATCGACATTGAGTTCGGTCTGATAGTAGGTCGCTTCCATGCGGCCCGAGACGCCCACCGGGCTCATCCCCTTGGCAAAGAGCGGGTAGTCGAGCTTTCGTACTTCGGCGAGGTCGCGCACCGTGCCATTGACGACGGTCGCCGCCGCGCCCTTGGTCTTGGCCCCGCTCGACATCAGTTCGCCCGTGCCCGACCCTTCGGCGCAGGACGAATCCACCATCAGGATGCCGCCCTTGACCACGGCATCGATGGCGCCGTGATAAACGTCCTGCGGCTGGCCGACGCGGCTGCTCTTTTCATAAAGCACGGTCGAAACCGGCCCGCACACGACCTGCCCGGGCGCCAGCACGCCGAACTGGGAAATACCCTTCAGATAGCCATAGGGCCCGCGGCCATCGAGCACGTCGTGAATATCGCCCGAATACCACTGGGAAAGCCGCTTGATCGCCGCCCAGTCGGTATTGTTGTAGTCATAAGCCGCCATTGTCTCAGCGTCCCTTTTTTGCGGCGTCGATCGCCTGTTCGAGATAGGTGGTGGAATTGTCGATATGCTCGCGCATCAGCGCGCGGCTCTTCTCGACATCGCCACTGCGGATGGATTTGAAGATGGCTTCGTGTTCGGCGACGCCTTCGGCCTGCGTCTTGCTCGGCACGCGGCTCGTCAGCCGGATCACATCGGTGATCAGCCCATAGAGATTGGCATAGACGCTGGACAAAATTTCATTGCCGAGCGACTGCACCAGCGCGAGGTGAAATTTCGCGTCGGCCTCGGCATAATGGGCAAAATCCTTGGCGGCGGCGAGATCGCCGAGGGCCGTCCCGACCTCGTCCGAAACCTCGCCCTCGCCCGCGGCGAGCCGTCCCACGACCTCCAGCTCGAACATGCGCCGCACATCCATGAGCTGCACGAGATAGGCGGGGTCTTCGGCAAAGAGCGTCTTCACGGTCGTCGCGAGCGAGCCGAGAAACTGGTCCACATCGTCGCGCACGACTTCGGCGCGCTCGCCATGGCGGCGGCGAACCAGCCCCTTGGTTTCAAGGATTTGCAGCCCCTCGCGCACCGAGCGCGTCGAAATCGAAAAGCGGCGCGCCAGCTCGGCTTCCGAAGGCAGGCGTGCGCCCACCTTCAATTCGCCCGAGAGGATTTCCGCCTCGATGGCGGCAACCACCGAAGCATGCAGCTTTTCCCGGTCCGACGCGCCTGGGGTCACCATGCGGTAAGCCCGCCATCGACCACGACATTGGAGCCCGTCATATAGCTCGATGCATCCGAGGCGAGGAACTGGATGACCCCGTTATATTCGCCCTTCTCGGCCTGCCGGCGCATCGGCACGCGCTCGAGGAAATTGTCGACGAATTCCTTGTCAAAGCTACCGGTCTTGACCCCGCCGAAGGAGATCAGGTTGCAGCGGACATTCTTTTCCGCCCAATAGGTCGCCACATAGCGCGTCAGGTTGACGAGCCCGGACTTGGACGCGGCATAGGACACCGCCTTGATGAAGGGCACGCCGTCGCGCTTTTCACGATAGGCATAGAGCGCCTGGTTGGGCGAGACGATACCGTAGATCGAGCCGACATTGATGATGCTGCCGCGGCGCTTCTCGGCCATTTTCGCGCCCACCACCTGGCTGCACAGCATCACGCCGGTCAGGTTGGTGTCGATGATCTCGTCCCAGAATTTCTGCGGATAGACTTCGAAGGGCGCATTCTGCTCGGCCCCGCCATCGGGCTTGGAATCGATGCCGGCATTGTTGACCAGCACATCCGGCACGCCGCAATCGGCAATCACCTTGTCGGTCGCCGCCTCGATCGCCGCCTTGTCGGTGACGCTGGCTTCATAGATGCGCACGTTTTCGCCGAGGCCCGGAAACAGCTCGTCGAACTTTTCTTGGGTGATCGAACGGCGGCTATAGACAGCCACCTTGGCACCAGCCTTGGCCAGCGAGGTGGTAAATTCGCGGCCCAACTGCCCCAGACCGCCGGTCAGGACCACCACTTTGCCGGCAACGCTGAAAAGCTCAGACATCTATCGCTCCAACTTATGTCATAAGTCATATGTCATAAGGTTGGGGTGAGAGATTGGCAAGCCTCATTTCGCTTGCCCTTGCACCGGCAAAGTTCCGCCTGTACCCAACGGCAACTGACGCCCAAAAGGAGAAGCCCAGATGAAATCCCGTGCCGCCGTTGCCTTCGCACCCGGAAAGCCGCTGGAAATCGTCGAGATCGATGTCGCCCCGCCCAAAAAGGGCGAAGTGCTGATCAAGATCACCGATACCGGCGTCTGCCATACCGACGCCTTCACGCTGTCAGGCGATGACCCCGAGGGTCTTTTCCCCGTCGTCCTCGGCCACGAAGGCGCGGGCGTCGTCGTCGAAGTCGGCGAAGGCGTCACCTCGGTCAAGCCGGGCGACCACGTTATCCCGCTCTACACCGCCGAATGCGGCGAATGCCTCTTCTGCAAATCGGGCAAGACCAATCTTTGCACCGCCGTCCGCGCCACTCAGGGTAAGGGCGTCATGCCCGATGGCACCACCCGCTTTTCCTATAACGGCCAGCCGCTCTACCACTATATGGGCTGCTCCACCTTCTCCGAATATACGGTCGTCGCCGAAGTCTCCCTCGCCAAGATCAACCCGGAAGCCAATCACGAGCACGTCTGCCTTCTCGGCTGTGGCGTCACCACCGGCATCGGCGCCGTGCATAACACGGCCAAGGTGCAGGAAGGCGATAGCGTCGCCGTCTTCGGCCTCGGCGGCATCGGCCTTGCGGTCATCCAGGGCGCGCGCCAGGCCAAGGCCGGCCGCATCATCGCTATCGACACCAATCCCGGCAAATTCGACCTCGCCAAGGAGTTCGGCGCCACCGATTGCATCAATCCAAAAGATTATGAAAAACCGATCCAGCAAGTCATCGTCGAAATGACCGGCTGGGGCGTCGATCACTCTTTTGAGTGCATCGGCAATGTCAACGTCATGCGCGCCGCGCTCGAATGCGCCCATCGCGGCTGGGGCCAGTCGATCATCATCGGCGTGGCCGGCGCCGGCCAGGAAATCTCCACCCGTCCCTTCCAGCTGGTCACCGGCCGCAAGTGGATGGGCACCGCCTTCGGCGGCGTCAAGGGCCGCACCCAGCTCCCCGGCATGGTCGAAGACGCCATGGCCGGCAAGATCAATTTGCAGCCCTTCGTGACCCACACCATGGGCCTCGACGAGATCAACCACGCTTTTGATCTGATGCACGAAGGC
>DATMSG010000017.1:0-3342 GCA_035565515.1 Devosia sp. | reverse complement strand
TTCGCGTTCCCGCTCGTCGGCCCCGGCACGTTCTGCGATCTGGTCGGCGCGCAGGCACCCGCCATGCTGCACCAGCACGCGCGCATTGACCCGGTCGCACACTTCCACCAGCGCCTTGGCGGCATCCATCTGGTAGCGCTGGGTCACCGGGTCCATGAAATTGGACGAAACCAGCCCATGCACGGTGTAGCGGAAATCGAACTGGCTGGTGATGGCAACCAGGCGCTCGGCGCGCTCCGCAATGATCCGGCCGCCCGAAATCAGATCGAGGCTGGTCAAGCCCAGCTCGACCGTATCGACGCCCATATCCGCCAGGGCGCGCAGGTCCTCGTGAAAGCTCTCGAATTCGCCGTCGGTAGAGCCGACATTGAAGCCGGTGCCGATGATATTGCCCATTGGGGCCTCCTCAAAAAAATCAGGCGGAAACGGTGGCGCGAACCGGGCGACCTTCATGGTCGACCCGGCGGCCATTGCTATGGTCGAAGACGTGAATGTCGCTCTCTTCGAAGGCGAAGTGGATCGGCATGCCGGTGCCCAGCGCGTCGGTGCCGCCATCGACCGCGATGATCGGGCTGCCATCGGCGCGCGCATAGACAAGGCGCGAGGCTCCCAATTCCTCGGTATAGTCCACCACCGCGGCAATGGCGTTCCTGTGCCCGGCATCGACACGGCGCACCAGTTCGGGGCGAATGCCGATCGAGACCTCACGGCTGAGATGCGCCTTGGCGAGACCCGGCAGGCTCACCATGCCGCCCTTGCCGTGGCGGAAATAGCCGTCTTCACCGAAGAAGCCTCGCACCAGATTCATCGCCGGCGAGCCGATGAAATCGGCGACGAACAGGCTCGCTGGATGGTGATAAACCTCGGACGGTTTTCCCACCTGCTCGACATAGCCTGCATTCATCACGATCAGCCGGTCGGCCAGGGTCATGGCCTCGGTCTGGTCATGGGTCACGAAAACCGATGTGACCCCGAGGCTGCGATGGAGGTTGCGAACCTCCGCGCGCATGGCGATGCGCAGCTTGGCATCGAGATTGGAAAAGGGCTCGTCGAACAGAAAGACCTTGGGCTCGCGCACCATGGCGCGGGCCATGGCGACGCGCTGGCGCTGCCCGCCCGAAAGCTCGCCCGGCTTGCGGTCGAGATAGGGTTCGAGGCTGACCGATTTTGCCACCTTGAGCACTTTCGCCTCGCGCTCGGCCTTGGGCATGCCGGCAACCTTGAGCGCATAGCCGATATTCTGGCGCACGCTCATATGCGGATAGAGCGCATAGTTCTGGAACACCATGGCGCAGCCGCGCTCGCGCGGTTCGAGCTGGTTCACCACCGTGCCATCGATGGCAATCGTGCCCTCGGAAATCTCTTCGAGCCCGGCAATCATGCGCAGCAAGGTGGATTTGCCGCAGCCCGATGGCCCGAGAATGACGACGAACTCGCCCGCCTCGATCTCGACATCGACGCCATGGATGACGTCATTCTTCTGGTAGCGCTTCTTGACGCCGGAAAAGCTGATCGCAGCCATGAAAGTCTCACTTGTCTCTTGTGATAAGGCCGCGCACGAACCAGCGCTGCATGAGTGCAACGATGAGCAGCGGCGGAAGCATGATGATGAGGGCCCCGGCCATGGTGACGTTCCAGTCCGGCGTGCCGTTTTGCGCGGGGATCAGCGCCTTCAATTGCATGACCACGGTGCCGTAATTGGTGCGGTCGGTGGTGATCAGCAGCGGCCAGAGATACTGGTTCCAGCTCGATACGAACATGATGGTGGCGAGCGCCAGCATATTGGTGCGCGAGAGCGGCAGCAGCACATCGAAGAAGAAACGGATCGGGCTCGCGCCATCCATTTTCGATGCCTCGACCAGTTCGTCGGGAATGGTCATGAAGAACTGGCGATAGAGGAAGGTGCCCGTCGCCGTGGCGACCAGCGGCAGGATCAGGCCCGTATAGGAATTAAGCAGGTTCCATTCGAGCCCGATGCGGACGCTCGAAACCGCCTCGACCAGCCCCGTAATCCCCAGCGTATCGAGCACGACCTGAAACGGCAGCAGCGCATTGGCGGCGATCGCATAGGTGGGCACGATGCGCACTTCGAGTGGCAGCATCAGGGTGATGAAGATCATCCAGAAGCACACCATGCGCGCCCGGAAATCGAAGAACACGATGGCAAAGGCCGAGATCGAGGCGAGCACGATCTTGCCCAGGGTCACGCCCGAGGCGACGATCAGGCTGTTGATCATTTTTGGGCCGAGATCGGCGCGGGCCCAGGCCGCCCCGATATTTTCCCAAAGGTGAGAAGACGGCCAGAGCACGATGGGCACGCGGCTGACCTCCTGGAGCGACTGGCTGCCCGCCACGATGACGATCCAGAAGGGTATCAGCACGACCAATAGCCCCAGGACCATGGCCGCATAGGTGACGATATTGAAAACCGGCGAACGTTCGATCATCTGAGCGCCCTCAATTGTAGTGGACGCGCTTTTCGACCCATTTGAACTGGACGAAAGTGAGCGCGATGACGAGGAACATCAGGACGATCGACTGGGCTGCGGCGCCCGAATAATCGAGGCCTTTGAACCCATCGAAATAGATCTTGTAGACCATGACTTCGGTCGCCCCGACCGGGCCGCCTTCGGTCATCGTGTCGATGAGCCCGAAACTGTCGGTAAAGCTCGAGATCAGGTTCATGATCAGCAGGAAGAACACGGTCGGCGCGATCAGCGGCAATTGCAGGTCGAACATGCGCCGCACCGGCCGCGCCCCGTCCATCGCCCCCGCTTCGGTGATCGAACGCGGGATCATCTGCAGGGCGGCGAGAAAGAAGATGAAATTATAGCCGATGCCGAGCCAGGCATGGCAGACGATGATCATGGCAAGCGCATGCACGCCATTGGTGGAAGGGTCCCAGATGCCCGGCCAGACCTGATTGATCGAGCCGATGATCCCCGATTGCGGCGCGAAGATGAACCGGAACGCCACCCCGGCCGCCGGCGCCGCAATGGCATAGGGCCAGACATAGACCGACTGGAAAATCTTGGTGCCCTTGAGCGAGCGGTCGACGAAGCAGGCGAGAAACAGCGCCACGGCCATCGAAAGACCCGTCGTGCAGATGGCATAGAAGGCACTGCGGGCAACGGTCGCCCAATATTCGCGGTCGCGGAAAATGGCGATGAAATTATCGAGCCAGACCCAGCTATTGCCGCCGCCCCAGGGCTGTTCGAGCGTGAACGCCCAATAGAGCGCCTGCGATGTGGGCCAGTAGAAAAACACCAGAACCAGCAGTAGCTGCGGGCCGATCAGCAGCCATGGCAGGACCGGGTTGCGGTAAAAGGCGCGTCGTTCCAT
>DATMSG010000016.1:0-8713 GCA_035565515.1 Devosia sp. | reverse complement strand
CCCCCATCAAAGGGGGGTATTTTGAGTGTTTGGTTCGTCTGTGAGGCCTCCCCTCGGACTTGATCCGAGGGCCAGTGCGGGAGTCGCCACGCTTCCACGCTTGTGTCGTGGATGAGTGGCCCTCGGGTCAGGCCCGAGGGCAGCCCGGTGGATGAGATGAGAAGTGCTCCAAGAAAAACACCCCCACTTCCAAGGGATGAGGATGGGAAAGAGAGCACGGACGATCGTGCGTATTGCGAACGCACCCGACCTTGTCCTCTTAACTTGCCAACCTATTGCTAACCCCCTATAGGGGCCGTCCCCGCGCGGTTGCCGCGCTTTTCCCAAAAGTTGGACGGCTCAAATGGCGCTTGGTTGCGGCCTCGATTTCGGCACTTCGAACTCGACCCTCGGGCGTGTCGGGGGTGATGGGCATCCTGATCTTCTGGCGCTCGAAGGCGGTAGCCGGACGATCCCCAGCGTGCTCTTTTTCAATTTCGAAGACGACAGGCTGTATTTTGGCCGCGCGGCGGTGGCTGAATATGTGACCGGTGCCGATGGACGGTTGATGCGCTCGCTCAAGAGCGTACTGGGCACCGCGCTTTATGGCGATACGCCGCGGGTGAAGGCGCGGCGGTTGGGTTTTGGCGAGATCATCGGCAGTTTTGTCGGCGAATTGAAACGCCGGGCGGAAGTGGAACTGGGTGGCGAACTGACCCGGGTGGTAATGGGCCGGCCGGTGCATTTCGTCGATGACGACCCGGTGGCGGATGCCGAGGCGCAGGCCCAACTCGAGGCGGCCGTGCGGGCGCAGGGCTTTGAGGAGATCGCCTTTCAGTTCGAACCGATTGCTGCGGCGCTCGATTATGAGCGGCAGGTGAGCGGGGAAAAGCTGGCGCTGATCGTCGACCTTGGCGGCGGTACCTCGGACTTTTCGGTGGTGCGGGTTTCGCCCGAGCGCAGCGGACTGGCCGACCGTAGCGGCGACATTCTCTCGACGGCGGGCGTCCATATCGGGGGTACCGATTTCGACCGGCTGCTGGCCATGGCCAAGGTCATGCCCGAACTGGGGCTGGGTTCCGAGACGCGGGATGGCAAGCGCTACCTGCCGGTGGCGCCCTATGTCGATCTTTCGACCTGGCACCGGATCAACCGGCTTTACGATGCCAAGGCGCTGCGCGACCTGCGCTCGACCGTGCGCGAGGCGGCGGAGCCGGACATGGTGGAAACCATGGTGATGCTGGTCGAGGACCGGCTGGGGCACCGGCTGATCGGGCGGGTGGAAGAAGCCAAGATTGCGCTTTCGGATGCGGCGGAAACCCGGTTCACCTTTCCGGTGCGCGATCGGGAGATCACGACCATGATTTCGGCGGATGAACTCGGACAGGCCCTGGCGGAGTCGATCCAACGGCTGGAAGACACCATTGTCGAAACGCTGCGCCGCGCCGGCGTGGGGCCCGAAGCGGTGGATAGCCTGATCCTGACGGGCGGCTCGACGCTGGTGCCGGCGGTGTCCGGGCGCTTGCAGGCGCTGTTTCCCGAGGCCGAAGTGGTGCGCACCGACGTGCTGGGCTCGGTGGGACTGGGCCTTGCCATGGAAGCAAGGCGCGTTTTCGGCGCCTGACTGTGACGTGAGGGGTCGAATCTGCGCTATCCTCGCGTCAGTGGGGGAGCGCGATGCAGATCGTCCGGACGAGCAAGATCATCCTGGTCGGAGCGGTGGGGCTTTATGCCGGCCTCGTCGCCTTTGGCAATATTACCGACTATGGCAGCAACTTCGCCTTCGTGCAGCACGTGCTCACGATGGACAGCGTCTTTCCCGATGCCACCACCACCTATCGTGCGATCACCGCGCCGCTGCTTCACCACCTGGCCTATCTCATCATCATTGCCGCCGAAGTGGCGACTGCGGCGATCTGCTGGATCGGGGCGGCGCGCATGTTTCGGAGCCGCAGGGCTGAGGCGCGGATATTCAATCGCTCCAAAACCTGGGCCATTGGCGGGCTGACCCTGGGTTTTGTCGTCTGGCAGGTCGGCTTCATGAGCATTGGCGGGGAATGGTTCGGCATGTGGATGTCTTCCACCTGGAACGGTCTGCAATCGGCCTTCCGGGTTTTTATCACCATTCTCGGCGTGCTGATTTTCGTGACGCTGCGGGACGGGGAACTGGAGGAATAGGCTCGTGCGCACTTATGCAGCTTATCCAACTAATCCCCGCGTCACGCCGGTCTGCTAGTCTTCAGGCATAGTCGAACAATTGGGTTTCGACGGAGCGGGGGGCAGGGGGCATGAGCGAAACGGCAATGCCGGACTGGGCCACTATTCGTCTCGAATATGAGGGCAGGCTGTTTCTGCCGGCGGTCATTTGCCGGCGGCACGGGATCACGCCCACGCAATTGCGCTATCGCCGGCAGATCGAAGGCTGGTTGAGCGCCAGGGCGCGGGTGCCTCGCCAGGCCGATCTGGTCGCCCGCATGCTCAAAGTGCTGGAAAAACAGATCAAGACATTGGAGGCGGCCGTGGATGAGCCGATCGAAAAACAGGTCAAGGCCCTGGCCGACAGCGTGAAGACGCTCGACAGCCTGATCAAGCAGGGCGCGGCCAAGCCCAATGCCGAGCCGGCATCGCGCAAGGACATGACCGATCTGCGGGCCAAGCTGGTCAAGCGCATGGAGCAGTTCAAGGCACGGTGAGGTTTAGGGGCCCTGGGTTGAACATAGGGGCTTGGCGATCACGACCCCTCCCTTGGGGGAGGGGTGGCGGGCGTTCGTGGGCACGATGTTTGGGAGAGCGGCTTTGGACGAAGAACTTGGCCTGCCTGCCGAGCATTCTGCGCCTGAAGGTGAGGCGGTCAGTGCCGAAGAAAAGGAAGTTGCAGCGCTCTCCGATGAAGAGGCCGAGCAGCAGTTTTTCGACTGGCATAAATGGGCGCTGCCCAAGCAATTGCCGCCCGAGGGGGACTGGACGACCTGGCTCTTGATGGGCGGGCGCGGCTCGGGCAAGACGCGGGCCGGGGCGGAGTGGGTGCGGGTGCTGGCGCGCCAAAAGGTGACGCCCATTGCTCTCGTGGGCGAGACCATGACCGAGGCCCTGAGCATCATGGTGCGGGGCGAGAGCGGTATCATGGCCGTGCATCCCGACGACGACCGGCCGATCCTGCGCGGGGGCAATCGGCTGATCTGGCCCAATGGGGTGGAAGCCTGGATCATGACCGCTTCCGACCCGGAACGGTTTCGCGGGCCTCAATTTGCCGCGGCCTGGTGCGACGAGGCCGGCAAATGGCCGCGCGCGGAGGACGCGTTCGATCAATTGCAATTCGGGCTGCGGCTGGGGGATCGGCCACGCCAATTGGTGACGACGACGCCGCGGCCGACAAGGCTGATCAAGCGGCTGCTGGCCGATCCGCATACGGTGACCGTGCGCATGACGACGGTCGAGAACAAGGCGCAACTGGCGCCGCAATTTCTCGACGCCGTGGTGGCGCGCTATCAGGGCACGGTGCTGGGACGGCAGGAGCTGGACGGAGAATTTATCGAGGATCGGCCCGATGCGCTCTGGCAGCGGGGCCTGTTTCGCGAGGGCGGGCCGGTGACCGGGCGGATCGTGGTGGCGGTCGATCCGCCCGTGACCGGAACGGCGCGTTCGGATGCCTGCGGGATCGTGGTGGCGGGGCAGAGCGGCGAGGGCGCGGTGGTGCTCGAGGATGCAACGCTCAAGGGCGTGGCGCCGCTCACCTGGGCGCGGCGGGCGGTGGCGGCCTTCGAGGCGCATGCGGCTGACGCTATCGTTGTGGAGGTCAATCAGGGTGGCGACCTGGTGAAGAATTTGATTGCCCAGGTCGATGCCCGCGTGCCGGTGATCGAAGCGCGGGCGATGCGGAAAAAATGGCTGCGGGCCGAGCCGGTGGCGGCGCTTTATGGCCGCGGGCTCGTGGGCCATGTGCCGGGGTTGACGGCGCTCGAGGACGAACTTTGCGCCTTTGGGCCGGATGGCAGGGCGGACGGGCATTCGCCGGACCGGGTGGATGCGCTGGTCTGGGCGCTGACGGAGCTTTTGCTCAAGGGCGCGGGGCCGCGGGTGCGCTGGGTTTAGCCTCTGCTTTTATGCTTGTCGGCACCCCCACCCTTGATCCCTCCCCACAAGGGGGAGGGAGACGATGGAACCGCGAGGCCATAGCCTGCGCCTCCCTCCCCTTGATGGGGAGGGAATGAGGGTGGGGCGGAGCGGCGGTCGCGGACGTTTTGAGGACAACAATATGCCGAACTGGATGAACCGCCTTTTCGGCGGACGGGTGAACACGCCCGGCGAAACCAAGAATTTTGCCGGGCATACGTTGATGACGCTGAGTGCGCTCGGGGCGGCGCAGTGGAGCGGGCGGGGTTATGCCAGCCTCGTCAACCAGGGTTTTATGCGCAATCCGGTGGTTTATCGCTGTGTGCGATTGATCGCCGAGACGGCCAACCGCGTGCCGCTCATGGTGCAGGTCGATGGCAAGGCGGTGAGCGAACATCCGCTCAAAAGCCTGCTTACCAGGCCCAATGGGCGCCAATCGGGCGCGGAGATGCTCGAAGCGGTTTATGCTTATCTCCAGACGGCGGGGAATGCCTACTTACAAGCCGGGATCGTCGAAGGGGGCGTGAAGGCGCTGTTCGTCTTGCGGCCCGACCGTATGCGGGTCGTGGCCGGGGGCGATGGCTGGCCGGTGGGCTATGACTATACCGCGGGTGGGCGCACGGTGCGGATTTCGCAGGAGAGCGCGCCGCTGCCGGGCATTTTGCACATGGCGCTGTTTCACCCGCTCGACGACCACTATGGCATGGGGCCGCTGGAAGCCGCGCAGACGAGCCTCGATATTCACAATGCCTCGGCCCAGTGGAACAAGGCGCTGCTCGACAATGCGGCGCGGCCGAGCGGGGCGCTGGTCTATTCGGCCGGTGGCGGCACGCTGACCGAAGAGCAGTTCCGGCGGCTCAAGGAGGAACTGGAGGCGAATTTTTCCGGCGCCGCCAATGCCGGGCGGCCCATGGTGCTCGATGGCGGGATCGACTGGAAGGCCATCGCCATGAGCCCGCGCGAGATGGATTTCATCGAAGCCCGGCATGCCGCCGCGCGCGATATTGCGCTGGCCTTCGGTGTGCCGCCCATGCTGCTCGGTATTCCCGGCGACAATACCTATGCCAACATGGCCGAGGCCAATCGGGCGCTCTGGCGCCAGACGCTGGTGCCGCTGGTGGTGCGGGTGAGCCAGGAATTGAGCCTGTGGCTGGGACCGGCATTTGAAGGCGCGGAAGTGGTGCCGGATTTTGACGAGGTCGAGGCGCTGGCCGAGGACCGCGCGGCGCTCTGGGCGCGTGTGGGCGGGGCAGAGTTTCTCAGTGATGCGGAGAAGCGGGAGATGGTGGGGGTGGGTACCTAAATGCACCGGACCTGTTCGTCGCAGCTCAAAACTCTTGGTCTTGAATCCGTATCGCAACGTTATCTCTCAAGATTGACGTAGCTTTAAGTGCGCTTGAAAGGCGATATCGTCCGGACCAACCGCGGGCACCGAGTGGAACTTCTCAAGGTGGTCAGTGGATTGACGACTAAGCATCGTTAGCACCACGCGCGAAACTGAACGTACTCTAATTGCCGGCCTTCGTTGCGACGGCTTTTCCAGCGGTTGCCAGCTTGGTGGTACATTTGACACTACTGGCATGTTTCAAATCTTCGGAGAAAATCTTTGCAGGGCATATGCTTTGAAAATCCTCGGCATTGAAAGTCTACCACATGATGAGCAGCAAAAAACGCTGAGTGGCTTCGATCCCAAAACCCGATGAGGCAGTGATGTCAACAAGAAGAGAAGCTCTGAAGGCCATTCAGGTTGGTGATCTTGTTTTTGGACTCGGAGCTGGCGGTCAGGAAAAGCTTCTTCTCGTCTATCGCGCCGACCCGAGCGGTTTTTCGGCACGTCACGTGACTACCCAAATGAAATTTAGGTTCGACCGCGATGGAATGACGCAAATTTATTCTGACGGCGGTCACGTCAAAATCGTTTCCATAGCAGCACTGCCCGCCGCCCAACTCCGAGTGGGGATAGAGCTGGACCGCAAAATGGGCTCTAATCCAGTATATCCGGACACCAAGCTGAATGAGGCAGAAGTTCGATTTCTTCAGACCTACAGGGCATTTTTTGAGGCGCACTTGCTCCCTGATCGATAATTCTCGGAAGTCAGCGCTGGGTTATAATCCGATCAGGGTGACGGCAGGATCTTCGCCTTATTCCTGGAAGTACCGGGGCGCCAGGGCCGAAGTTGTGCTAAATTCATTTGGTAGAGTCATCACTTTGTGGCCGAGATGAAAATGGACAATCGGGAAAAATTACAGTCCATACGGGCGCTTCTGCTGGAACAGTGGGACCCTGTGGGCGTCAGAAACGAGCTCACGCCACAAGACGAGTATGACCGATATTTACCAGCTTTACTCGGGCTGTTGGAGAGCCATGCCTCGAGCGACGACGTGGCACGGTATTTGGGTGATATAGCAGAGCTTGAAATGGAACTTGTGACGGTGGCTGAACGCGATAAGGCTGTCGCCAATGCACTGCTACAGTTGCATTTTAGATAGGATCGGTTGTTCCTCACGAGCATCCCCCGTGATTTCAATCGCTTCGAGCGCTCTGCCGTCAAGCTCAAGGAACTCGGCCGCTGGCAGGATGCGCTTGAGGTCTATATGTTCATGGCGGACGACGATCCGTCGCTAGACGCCGGCTATCTCGGAACGCGCACTGCCGAATGCTATGAGGCGATGGGGCGGCTGCGTGAAGCCAAATATTGGCATGGGCCGGCGGTGGGGGAAAACCGCGGCGTCCGGCTATCCAGCGAAGAGGCCTTGCGCAGGATTGGCGATATGCCGGTCGAGCATCTGCTGATCTCGGACTGAGCGCGAAAGACCCACCCATGACACCAAGCCCGCCTTTGGCGGGCTTTTTTATTGCCCAGGAGGACCGCGATGGACGACCTCACCAAGACCATTATCGAGCGCGGGGATCTCGCGCATCTGGCGCTGTTTTTGTGGGCGAGCGGGGCGAGTGCGCTTCTGGTCTGGAGCCTTAGGGAAATGGCTTCGGCCAATAGGCGCTTCAATGATTTCGTGACCGAAATTGCCTCGTTGAACAGGCTGTTTCGCAAGGGGGATGAGTGAATGGCGGATAAGCAGAGCCGGGAAACGGCGGTAGCGACGTTTCGGCAATTTGCCTGGAACCTGGCGGGGACACTGGCCGACAAGGGCCGGCCCACCGCCAAGCCGCAGGGCAGGGCGGGGAGCAAACGCTGATGGCAGGGCCAATTCCCGTCGATGCCGATGGGCGCTTTGCCGGCTATGCGAGCGTGTTCAATCGGCTCGATAGCGGCGGCGATATTGTCTTGCCGGGGGCATTTGCCAAAAGCCTCAGGAGCCGCGCGGGCCGCATTCGGCTGTTGTTTCAGCACGATCCCAAGGAGCCGGTGGGCTTTTGGGAGGAGCTGCGCGAGGACGCGCATGGTCTGTTTGTGCGCGGGCGGTTGGTGCCCGGCGTGCCGCGGGCCGATGCGCTCAAACGCCTGATCGAGGCCGAGGCGCTCGATGGGCTTTCCATCGGCTTTCGCACGGTGAAAGCCAGCCGGCAGGCGGGAAACCGACTGCTGCACGAGATCGATCTTTATGAAATTTCGATCGTGACCTTTCCGATGATGGAGGCGGCGCGGATTGCCGTCCCCGTTTCGGCCGGCGCCGCCATTGCGGCCGCCACAAGAACTATCCGCAACCGATAGAAGGATGCCGACATGGATCGGATTGACGACGGCCTTGAAACCAAGGCCGGCGCGGGGACTGACGTTGCCGCGCTGTTCAACGAATTTTCCTCTGCGTTCGAGGAATTCAAGCGCACCAATGACCAGCGCCTCAAGGATATCGAAAAGCGCGGCGTGACCGACGGGCTGATCGAAGGCAAGCTCGAGCGGCTCAATGCCGTGCTCGACGGGCAGAAGGCGGCGCTCGATCGCGCCCAGGCCGAACGCGCGCGTCCCGCGCTCGAGGGCAAGGGCGCCTTGCCCAATGGCGAATATAAGGAGGCCTTTTCCGCCTATGTGAAGCGCGGCGAGGAAAAGGCGCTGCAGGTCGGTGTGGGCGCCGATGGCGGCTATGTCGTCCCCGCCGAGGTCGAGACGGAAATTACCCGCCTGATGACGGGGATTTCCCCGATCCGCGCCATTGCCGGGGTGCGCCAGGTTTCGGCCTCGGTCTATAAGCGCCCGATCACGCTGACCGGGCCGCAGACCGGCTGGGTGGGCGAGACGGCGAGCCGCCCGACCACCACCAGCCAGACCCTGGCCGAACTGACCTATCCCACGACCGAGCTCTACGCCATGCCGGCGGCGACCACCGCCTTTCTCGACGATGCGGCTGTCGATGTCGGCCAGTGGATTGCCGACGAGGTGAATGCCGCCTTTGCGGCGCAGGAGACCACGGCCTTCGTCAATGGCGATGGCACCAACAAGCCCAAGGGCTTTCTGGCCTCGACCACGGTGGCGGAAAGTAGCTGGAGCTGGGGGAACCTCGGCTATGTGGCGACGGGGACGTCGGGCGCACTGCCGGCGAGCAATGGCAGCGATGTGCTGATCGATCTCGTCTATACGCTGAAGGCCGGCTATCGCCAGAATGCCAATTGGGTGCTGAACCGCAAGACCCAGGGCGCCTTGCGAAAGCTGAAAGACGCCGA
>DATMSG010000015.1:0-14582 GCA_035565515.1 Devosia sp. | reverse complement strand
GCTGCGGCCCGGGCGACGGGCGCTTCCTCGACCGGCTCGGCAGCAATAACCGGCGCCGGAGCGAGGCGCGGACGGGCCTGGCCATTGACGCGCAGGGTCACATGCAGTCGCGCCGCATCGGCAACGTCATGGCGGAAGGCTTCCACGATGCGGTCGGAATAATTGGATTGCACCCAGGAACAGAGGAAACGGGTGGGCGCGGAAAGATGCACCAGGTCGTCGACGAGCTCTTCGAGCTCAAGCCGGGCGAACCAGGAGGCAAAAACGTCCTCGCCGACGGCCGCCTTGAGGCGGGCACGCACCCGCATCCAGAGATCGCGCTGGGTGGCGGCAGGGGAATTTTCGCTCATGACAGGGTCGCCACTCTGGTTGACGGAGGAAGGGGAGGGAGAGGCGGCCACCGACCAATCATCCCGTCCTGCGATTGCCTGTCGCATCATGTTTTCAAACCCCGTTTGTTGTGCCCGTGCGGTCCGCATGCCGCCGAAGCTTGTTGTTCTCGCGCCCGCCACCCCTTTGGGAGACGAGCATTTCCTTGGCTTCCCCTTTGACAGGAGAAACACCAGCCTCCTGGGCAGCGCTCTGCCAGAGGCTTCAATCAATCAATGTCGTGAGCCCGGCCTGACGGCCGAAGGACTAATACGCCGTGCCACCCCGGAGGAATCCGGCCGCACACCGTTCCGTCAAAAAGGTCATAACCAGCCCATGCTGTTCCGGCCCCGTGTGCCGAGACAGCCCCCATACTCTTGCCCGAAGTGATCGTGTCCACACCGTTTCGGGGTCTTTTCGAGCCCCGCTTTTCCGTGCTGACCAGATCACTTTAGGGGGTTGGTTTTGGCCCCGCAACTGGTGAATCGTTGAAATAGGGTCTTGACTCGGAGGCAGAGTTTTAACCCTCGGGCGAGGTCCAAAATTGCCTTTCCACAAGAGCCTGTGACTCAATGCAGAATCGCTTTTTCACCTCTTTAACAAAGGGTGAAAAAATTATTCCCGTCCCCCAATCCCACCGATTTTATGTCGATTTGAACGCGGTTTAACGAAAAGGCGATTCCGGTGATAAGCCCTTAAATCTGAAGCACTTTCCCCCTGGCGGCCGGGAAGTACGGCATTCTACCACGCCGTCATCGAAATGATATGTGACGGGCCGAAGACGAAAAACTTGCCCGGCAAGGGCACCAAGAAAAAGGGCTCCTTGCGGAGCCCGTTTCTTTGTCGCGTCTGCCTGGTGGGCGCCGCTTCAGATATTCAAATCAGGCCTGGAGGGCCTTCACGCGGCTGTTCAAACGGCTGACCTTGCGCGAAGCGAGGTTGGCGTGAACGATGCCCTTGCCGGCAGCGCGGTGGATTTCGGGCTCGGCCGCCTTGAGAGCGGCGAAAGCGACGGCATGATCGCCGGCGGTGATTGCTTCTTCGACCTTGCGGATGAAGGTACGAACGCGGCTACGGCGCGACTTGTTGACCGCGGTGCGGGCAGCGATCTTGCGGGTAGCCTTTTTGGCTGAAGGCGTATTGGCCATAACGGTCCTCTTGGCGTCCAACCGGCCAACAAGCGCACAAAGTCGCAGGCGTCCGGGATAAAATGAAATCGGCGGCGTTCGACTGCCGCCAAGTTGGGCGGTCTATAGGGGATAGGCGCCGGGGCGTCAACATCATTTGGACTCTTTGAAGAGCCTGCCCGGAGCGCTACGCCCCTCGGGCCATGGGCGCGGCGCCCAGGCCCCCAGTCACCCGGCCCCGCGGTTCGAGGCTTTGCTCGAGGCAAAGCAGCTTACCGGGAGGCCTGCGATCACGGCGCCTTCTGACACACAGGACAAAAGAATGTCGAGCGCCCCGATTGCACGATGCGCTCTATCTTCCCCCCACACAAAGGCGTCGGGCACGGCTCCCCTTCGCGATCATAGACGGCGAAGCGATGCTGAAAATAGCCCGACCCGCCCTCGGCATTGCGGAAATCGCGCAGCGTCGAGCCCCCGACCTCGATCGCTTCTATCAGAACTTCCCGCACGGCATAGGCGAGATCCTCCAGCGCCTTTTTCGGCTTTTCTGCCTTGGTGACCAGCGTCCGCGCTTCCACGGTGGGGAGAATGTGGGCCCGATGCAGCGCCTCGGCGACATAGATATTGCCCAGCCCCGCCACCACGCGCTGGTCGAGCAGCGCGGCCTTTATCGGCGCCTTCTTGCCCCTGAAGGCGGCGGCCATTTCCGCGGCATTGAAATCGTTGCCCAGCGGCTCAGGCCCCAGCCCCTGGAGATAGACGGACTCCTCGGGCTTTTCGAACAGGTCCAGAAATCCGAAGCGCCGGGGATCGGCATAAATGAGATGGCTCTTGCCGTGCTCGGGATGGTGAAGCGAAAAAACCAGATGATCGTGTTTGGGCTCGGTGCCCGGCTCATAGTAGCGCGGCGGCTTGTCGATGCCGTGTTCGGCAAAGCGCCAGGAGCCGGTCATCCCCAGATGGCTCAGAATCGTCAGGCCGTTATCGAGTCCGATGAGAAGATATTTGGCCCGCCGCCCCACATTGGTCACCGTGGCGCCGGTCACCTTTTCGGCGAGCCCCGCGGGGAAGGGAAAGCGCAGGTCCGGCCGCCGCAGCTCCACTTTTTCTATGCGCGCAGCGAGCAGCCAGGGCTCGAGACCCCGGCGCACGGTTTCGACCTCGGGCAGTTCGGGCACAAAAATCTCCTTTACCCTGCGCGTTCTTGCGCCATGGGCTTTTGGCCGCACCTTATATATGGTGCGCGCCGATCCCATGTGGATGTTCAAACTAGACCAGCAAAGAGGCGTGAGCCATGACCGAGGCGCGCGAAACCACCCATTTCGGCGAGCAGACCGTGGCGCTTGAGGACAAGCAGGGCCTGGTCAACAAGGTCTTTCACGACGTGGCGGATCGCTATGACCTCATGAACGATCTCATGAGTTTTGGCATTCACCGGCTCTGGAAGGATGCGATGATCGCCGATCTCGCGCCGCCGCGCATGGGCAGCCGCGGCTATAGGGTGCTCGACATGGCCGGGGGCACCGGCGATGTCGCCGAACGCATCGTCAATGCCAGTCACGGCTATGCCGAAGTCGTCGTTTCCGACATCAATCCGGACATGCTGCGGGTCGGTGCCGAACGCGCCAAATCCTGGCGCTATCCCAGCCAGGCCAGTTTCGTCGAGGCCAATGCCGAGGAACTACCCTTCGAGAGCAATTCCTTCGACGCCTATACGATCGCCTTCGGCATTCGCAATGTGCCGCGCATCCAGCAGGCGCTCAACGAAGCCCATCGCGTCTTGAAGCGCGGCGGCCGCATTCTCGTGCTCGAATTTTCCCAGGTCGACGTGCCCGGCTTCGATGCGGTCTATCGCGCCTTTTCCGATACGCTCATTCCACCCATGGGCCGCGCCGTCACCGGCGATGCGCAGCCCTATCAATATCTCGTCGAATCGATCCGCAAATTCCCCGATCCCGCCCGGTTCTCCGCCATGCTCGCCACCGCCGGCTTCAAGCGGGTGAAACACACCGCCTTTTCGGGCAATATCGCGACGCTGTTTTCGGGCTGGAAGATCTGACGCATGGGTCTTGCCTCCTATTTCCGCCTCTTCCATGCCGGCTGGGTGCTGGCCCGCGAAGGCGCCTTTTCCGTGCTTCCGGCCGAATCCCTGCCGCCCTCGATGAAACTGGGCATTGGCCTGGCGCGTCTCGTCGAGCGCCCGAGCGTTAGAAAAACCGGCCGCGTCGACCGGCTCAATGCCGCGCTCAACAAGCTTGGGCCAAGCTTTGTCAAGTTCGGCCAGACCCTTGCCACCCGTCCCGACATCGTCGGCCCGCAGGCGGCCGAAGACCTTTCGGGCCTGCAGGACCGCATGCCGCCCTTCGATCCGGCCCTCGTTCCCGGCATTTTGGCGAGCGCCTTGGGCACCAAGGCCGAACTTCTGACCGAGATCAGCGAACCCGTCGCCGCCGCTTCCATCGCCCAGGTGCACAAGGCCAAACTGCGCCAGCCCGGCGCGCTGCCCAAAACCGTGGCGATCAAAATGCTGCGCCCCGGCGTCTCCGAGCGCTTCCATTCCGATACCAAGGCGCTCTATGCCGGCGCGCATCTGGCCGAAATCCTGGCGCCTTCGAGCCGCCGCCTCAAACCCACCGAAGTGGTCAAAACCCTCGACCATTCGATGCGGATCGAACTCGACCTGCGCCTCGAAGCCGCTGCCATTTCCGAGATGGCGCAAAACATCAAGGACGATACCGGCTTCATCATTCCCGACGTGCAATGGGATCAGGTGGCGCAAAATGTGCTGACCACCACCTGGGTGGACGGCATTCCGATCCGCGATCTTGCCGCCATGGACGCGGCCGGGATCGATCGCAAGGCGCTGGCCGCAAAGCTGCTGCAAAGCTTCCTGCGCCATGCCATACGCGACGGCTTTTTCCACGCCGACATGCATCCGGGCAATCTCTTCGCCGATCCGAAAACCGGCGACGTCATCGCCGTCGATTTCGGCATTATGGGCCGCATCTCGAAACGCGAGCGAAAGTTCCTCGCCGACATCTTGTTCGGCTTCATCACGAGGGATTATCGCCTCGTCGCCCAGCGCCATTTCGACATCGGCTATGTGCCAAAGCACCAGTCGGTGGACGATTTCACCCTCGCCATCCGCTCGATCGGCGAGCCGCTGCATGGCCGCACCGCCGCCGATATTTCCATGGCGAAAGTTCTGGGCCAGCTCTTCGTCATCACCGAATTGTTCGACATGCAGACCCGCCCCGAACTGGTGCTGCTGCAAAAGTCCATGGTGCTGGTGGAAGGCGTCGCGCGCAATCTCGATCCCGACCTCGATATCTGGACCGTGGCCGAACCGGTCGTGGGCGATTGGCTACGCCGCGAGGAGGGCCCTGTCGGCCGCCTCGAAGAGCTGGCCGGCCATCTCACCCGCATGGGCGACGCCCTTGGCCGGGTGCCGCTCCTCGTCGCCGAGGCCGAACTGGCCCTGGCCGAGCATCGCGCCATGATGGCCAATCCGCCCAACCGCTTCATCAACACTGCGCTCGTGGCCGTGCTGATCGCGGCCTTCGTGGTGCTCGTTCTGGCCGGCTGGCGCCTCCTCACAGGTAATTTCTAGCGTCCGCTTGCCGCCTGGCGCGCGACTGCCTAGTTTGCCGCCCAGCGGCTTCCGGAGATTTTTATGGCTTTCAAAACCATCGCAAAACTCGGCGCCATGCTCTCGCTCGGCGCCTCGCTTGCCGGCTGCATCGACGCAAAGGTCGATATCGAGCTCACCGGCCAAAACACGGCCAAAACCACGATGACCCAGGTCATGGGTGCCGATTTCTACGCCATGTTCAAGATGAACGCCTCGGAAGGCGAGCCGGCCACCGGCGAGTTCTGCTCCGGCGGCACGCTCACCGAAAATGCCGATGGCGGCGCCACCTGCACCATGACCGAAGAAGGCACGTTCGAGCAATTGACCGCCGGCGAAGAGTCAAAGGCGCTGATCTTCACCCCGGCCGGGCCGGGCCTGGTACGCGTCGCCCTGCCGACCGCCGACATGATGGGCGAACTCAGCTCCGAGGAATTGGACGCGGAAACCAAGCAGATGGTGGAAGCCTTTTTCACCGGCCATACCGTGACGATCCGCATTGCCGGGGCCGAGATCGCCGAGACCAATATGAAGATCAGCGCGGACAAAAAATCGGCCGCAACCGAGCTGCCTTTCCTCGACCTGATCAACGGCACAGCCGACCTGCCGGACGAACTCTTTGCCGTGGTGCGCGCCAAATGAGCGGCTCCGTCGCGATTGCTCTGCAATGGCTCCCGCATGGGGCCGGCCTGTCGGTTCCCAAGGTGCAGACCGCCCTTTCGGCCGGCGCCGATCTCTGCGCCGCGGTCGATGCCGAGACACCCATCACCCTCAAACCGGGCGCCCGGGCGCTGATCCCCTGCGGATTTGCCATGGCCCTGCCCGCCGGCTACGAGGCGCAAGTGCGCCCTCGTTCCGGCCTTGCCGCCAAGCATGGGGTGACGGTGCTCAATTCCCCCGGTACGATCGATGCCGATTATCGCGGCGAGGTGAAGGTGATCCTCGTCAATCTCGGGCAGGAAGACTTCGTCGTCGCCCGCGGCGAGCGCGTCGCCCAGATGGTCGTCGCCCCGGTGGTGCAGCCGGTCTTTGCGCAGGTGGAGGAACTCGATGAAACCGAACGCGGCTCTGGTGGTTTCGGCTCGACGGGCCGCTAGCGTTTTCGGGCTCTTTGCCCTGATGGCCTCTCCCGCCCTGGCGGGGGACCGGGCGCTGATCGATTTCATCGGCTTTTCGCCCGATGCCCGATATTTCGCCTTCGAGGAATTCGGGGTCCAGGACGGCTCGGGCTTTGCCTATTCCAATATTTTCGTCGTCGATCTCGAAAACGACACCTGGCTCGACGGCACGCCCATTCGCATGCGCAGCGAGGACGAGAACAGGCCGCTCCTGCAGGTTCGCTCCGAGGCCAATAGCCAGGCCATCAAGATCGTCGCCGACAAGGAAATCTTCGTCCCCGCCGAGATCGCCGTCCTTATCGGGGACGGCGCGGTCGATGCCGATGCGCAAACCCTGGCCTTCGGCCTTCCCGGCTACGAGCGCGGCACGGTGCGGGACGAGCGCCAACTCACCCTCAAGACCTTCCCGCTCAAATCCTCAGAGGATTGCGACCTCTGGTTCGATACGCCCTCCCAGGGTTTCGAGCTGACCCTTGCCGGGGGCGCGGCCAGCGCGGTGGTGCATCGCGACGAGACCCTGCCCAAATCGCGCGGCTGCGTGCTCGATTATCGCCTCTATGGCGTCGTCATCCCCGGGCTCGGGGCGCCGCAGGGCACGGGCGTTGCCATAATCTCCTATTATCCCGGCGGCTTCGAAGGCCCCGACCGGCGCTTCCTCGCGGTGCCGCTTGTCTTCTGATCCCGCCCTTTCGCCCGAGGAAACCCGGCGCTATGCGCGCCATCTCGTGCTCAAGGGTTTTGGCGGTGCCGCCCAGCAAAAACTCAGGGCGGCGAGCGTACTCATCGTGGGCGCCGGCGGCCTTGGCAGCCCGGCCCTGGCCTATCTCGCCGCGGCCGGGATTGGCCGGCTGGGCATTGCCGATCCCGACACGATTTCGCTGTCCAATCTGCAGCGCCAGATCGTCCACACGACCGCCGGCATCGGGGCGGGCAAAGCCGGCAGCGCCAAAACCTTCGCGGAAAATCTCAATCCGCACGTCATGATCGACGCCATCCCCGAAGCCGTCACCGAGGCCAATGCCGCAACTATGCTGGCGCGATACGATCTCGTCCTCGACGGCACCGACAATCTCGTCACCCGCCGCCTGGTCGCCAAAACCGCGGCAAGCCAGCAAAAACCCCTTGTCTCGGGCGCCGTCTCGATGTTTTCGGGCCAGGTGACGGTTTTTGCGCCCCATCTGGGCGGCCCCGGTCACAACGCGCTGTTCTCGGACGCGGCCGATGACGAAAGCCTCCCCTCCTGCGAACTCAACGGCATTCTGGGGCCCGTCACCGGCGTCATCGGCACGCTCATGGCCATGGAGGCGATAAAGCTCGTCACCGGCACCGGCGCTCCCCTTATCGGTCGGGTGCTGGTCTATGACGCGCGAGACGCCCAGTTCTCCGAGATCGCCTATTAAAGCTCGCGCAATTCCCGCGCCACCCAGTCGATCACCCCCGCCAGTCGGCGCGGCACGAATTGGCGCGAGGGATAGACCGCGTGAATGGGCAGAGCGAGCTTCTTCCAGTCCGTGAGCACCTCCACCAGCGCCCCGCTCGCCAGATCGCCTTCCACCAGCACCCGCGGCGCATAGACAAGCCCCACGCCCTCCAGCGCCGCCGCGCGCATGGCCTCCCCATTGTCGACGCCGAAATTGCCCTTCACCGCCGCCGACACCTCGCGCCCATCAGCATCCCAAAAACGCCAATGGTCACGTGGCGAGAGATTGAGGCTGATGACGCAGCGATACCGACCCAATTCGTCCGGATGCACCGGCGTGCCCATGCGCTCGAGATAGAGGGGCGACGCGCAGCAGGCAAAGTCATAGGTGCCGAGGCGCCGCGCGATCAGGCTCGAGGGTTTGAGATGGCCGATGCGAAAGGCCAGGTCATAACCCTCGGCCACCAGATCGACATTGCGATCGAGCAGCGTCATTTCCACCGACACGGCGGGATGCGCATTGGTGAAGCGCGCCAGAGCCGGCGTCAGCATTTTGACGCCCAGCGTCGTCGAACCGCTGATCCGGATATGCCCGACGAGATCCTCGGCCTGCGGATGGGCAATGTCTTCCAGCTCCTCGACCTCTTCGAGGATGCGCATGGCTTTGGCCAGAAACGCCTGCCCCGTTTCGGTCAGCCGCTGGCTGCGCGTCGTCCGCTCGATCAGTTTCACGCCAAAATCCTCTTCCAGCGCCAGAATGCGCCGCCCCACCATGGCCGGGGACACGTTGAGCCGCCCGGCGGCCTTGGAAAAGCTGCCGGACGTCGCGGCGGTCACAAAGGTGCGGAGATTGACGAGATCGACCATTCGATACTTTTCTGCACTTGTCTTCCAACCATTGAAGACATTCACGTTGCAATCGTCCAGTCCTAAATTCTCTCCATCGAAACCGCCACACGGAGAATAGACATGACCACCGCCATTATCGGTTTGGGAAATATGGGTTCGGGCCTGGCCCGCCGCCTGGCCGGCCGGGGCGATCTGGTGCTCGCCACCCGCACCGAAGCCGCTGCCGCAGCGCTGGCCGCCGAAATCGGCGCGAAGAGCGCTTCCATTGACGCCGCCATTGCCGGCGCCGATATCGTCATCCTCGCCCTGCCCTATGGCTCGGCGCTCGCATTGGCCCAGTCGGGCGCGCTCGATGGCAAGCTGGTCGTCGATATTTCCAACCCGGTAAAGCCCGACTTTTCCGGCCTCGCCTTCGGCTTTGACACCTCGGCGGCCGAAGAAATCCAGAAGGCGGCGCCCGGCGCCAGGGTCGTCAAAGCCTTCAACACCATCTTTGCCAGCCTCTTTGCCGCCTCCCGCGACGATACGGCCAATGTGCCGGTGTTCCTCGCCGGCGAAGATGCCGCCGTCGCCCAGGTCGAAACGCTGGTCAAGGCTGCCGGCTTTGCCGTCGAAAAGACCGGCGCGCTCGACGCCGCCCGCCTTCTCGAACCGGTCGGCATGCTCAATATCCGGTTCGGCTATGGCCTGGGCCGCGGCACGGCGATCGCGCCGGCCTGGTTGAGCGTCTGATCTTCTCCGCTCAACCGCCTCCCAAAGAACAAAAGGCGGGCCCAGGGCCCGCCTTTTTCAATTCGAAAAATACCGTCGCCTCACTTGGGCGCCAGCACCATGACCATCTGGCGGCCTTCCGAGCGCGGCTGGCTTTCCACCTTGGCGATGGTTTCCATCTGCTCGCGCACCTTGACGAGCAGCGACATGCCGATGTCCTGGTGCGCCATTTCGCGGCCCCGGAAACGCATCGTCACTTTCACGCGGTCGCCTTCGCCCAGGAACCGTTGCACAGCCTTCATCTTGGTCTCGTAGTCATGGGTGTCGATGTTCGGCCGGAGCTGAACTTCCTTGACTTCGATGACCTTCTGCTTCTTGCGCGCTTCGGCCGCCTTTTTCTGGGCGGCATATTTGAAGCGGCCAAGATCGAGCATCTTGGCAACCGGCGGGGAAGAGTTCGCGGCGATGAGCACCAGGTCGAGCCCGGCCTCCTGCGCTTCTGCAAGCGCGACGCGCGTTGAAACTACGCCTCGGTTTTCGCCTTCGGCATCGATAAGCTGGACGTCGGGGCTGGTAATGTCCTCATTGGCAAGCGGCCCATCTTTTTGGGGCGCCGTTGGTCTCATTGGACGACGAATGGCAAGCGTTCCTTATGCTATTCAAGCGAGGGGGTGAATTCGGGCCTAAAATCGTGTTAGCGGGTTAAGAAGTCAACTGCCGGATATGCTGATTTTCCCGGTGTTGCGCCCGGGGAACGCCTATGCGTTTGCCGGTAAAGATCGCAAACGGCCAAAGAGTTCCGCGTGACTTCCCTTCCCCCACAGTTCCTTAGCATTGGCGCGGCGGAAAAGCATCGCACTATCGCCTATGTCCAGCGCCCCGGAAAAACGCCCGGGCTTTTCTGGCTCAATGGTTTCCGCTCGGTAATGACCGGCCTCAAGGCCAGCGCCCTCGATGCTTTCGGCGCCGAAACGGGCCTTGGGGTGACGCGATTCGATTATTCGGGCCATGGCGCCTCGAGCGGGGATTTCGACCATGGCACGATCAGCCGCTGGCTCGAAGAAACCATCGCCGTCTTCGGCCGGACCCAGGGGCCCCAGATCGTCATCGGCTCCTCGATGGGCGGCTGGCTGGCGCTCCTCCTCGCCCGGCACCTGCTCCAAACCGGGCAAAAGCGCCTGCAAGGCCTGATCCTCATCGCCCCGGCCGTCGATGCCACGCGCGAACTGATCCCCGCCCGCTTCACGCCCGAACAGTTTTCCGCGCTCGCCGAACAGGGCTTTGTCGAGCGTCTGAGCCAATATGGCGATGGCGACTATCGCTATACGAAAGACCTTCTCGAAGACGGGGAAAACCACCTCCTCTTCGGCCGCGTCATCGAAACCGGCTGCCCCGTCCATATCCTGCAAGGCGGACAGGACCCCGACGTGCCCCCCGCCCATGCCCAAAAACTGCTCACCCATATCCTCCACGACCCGGTGACCTTCACCCTGATCCCCGATGGCGATCACCGCTTAAGCCGGGAAGAAGACCTGGAAAGATTGCGGCAGGCGGTATTGGGTATGATCTGACCCCATCGCGGCGCGCCCCAAGCTGCGGCAAATTTCCGGCCCCGAACGCGATGCGATGTTTTCCCTTTGGTGGGGAAGCTGGGAGGGGAGGAGCCAGTCGCATACCCTATCGACGCGCCCCGGCATTTCGCATCCTGATCATTGAAAACTTGAGGCTTGATGCCTTCACCGCATCATGCAAGTCCCACAACGAAGGCAGCACTTTCAGCGTCACGCCCTCGGCCGCAATCGCGTCAGGCAGATCATCGAGCGCCTCCATCGCCAATGGTTCTGTGGCACCATGGGATACCCAATAGCCGGCGCCCTCATCCTGCAACACAAAACCATCGCCGGGCATGAGATAACGATAGAGCTTTGCCGCCCGTAGCGGCTCCAGCCACGCTTCTTCGATAGCGATCACAGCGCTTTCGCTGCCAAGTAAACGTGCCACATCCTCGTCCGAGCTTTCCGCCCCGGCGCGAAAGCACACGCGCGGGCAGTCCCGCGGCAGTAGGTAGTTAGCAATTCTCTGGTCCGAAATCGCCCAGACCACCGGTTCGGCCGTATATGCCGAGGGCCGCGGCTCGAACCGCACGATCCCCGGATTATCGCTGAGATGAAACAGCTTCACCGCGTCGCGAGCCTGCTCTTCTGCTGTCCGCTTTCGTCAAAATTGTCCGGGTTCAGCCAGCGCTCATATTCGGCCCGCAAAGCCGGCCATTCGCTGTCGAGCATCGAGAACCAGGCCGTGTCGCGGCTTTCCCCCTTGATGATCATGTCCTGCCGGAACACGCCTTCATGGATAAAGCCAAAGCGTGTCGCCGCGGCCTTGGAGGGCTCGTTGCGATTGTTGCATTTCCATTCAAACCGCCGATAGCCCAGATCATCGAAGGCGTGACGCGCGAAAAGATAAAGGGCCTCGGTCGCCATTTGCGTGCGCGCCATGGGCAGGCCCCAATAGACGCCGCCGATTTCGATGGAACCATGTTCGGGGCGAATGCGCATCCAGCCCTGCTGGCCCAGCGCCTTGCCCGAAATCTTGTCTGCGATCGCCACATAGGCCGGGTCGGTCCCGGCATTGGCCTCCTCGATCCGCGCTTCCATCTCCGCGGCACTCGCCGGCGCATGGCTGAAGAGCCAGCGATAGCGTTCCGCTCCGCCCTCCATCGTCGAAACGGCGAACAGATCGGCCGCGTGGCGCTTGTCCAGCGGCTCCAGGCGCACATAGCGCCCTTCGAGCACAATCCGCTGCGGCGCCGATTTTGCCGGTTTCACACTCATCGAAAATCCTTCCAGATGGCATCGAGGCCGGCACGGTAATCGGGATAGAGCAGATCGATCCCCAGCGCCGCTTTGATCGCCCTGTTCGAAATGCGCTTGTTGTCGCGATAGAAACTGCGCGCCATCGGCGTCATTTCGGCGGTTTCGAAGTCGATCTCGGCCGGCGGTTCGACGCCCATTTTTTTAGCGGCATAGGTAATGAGATCCTGCGGCGGACCGGGCGCGTCGTCGGCGAGGTTGAAAATACCGGCCAGCCGCCGTTCCGCAGCCAAAGCCGTGACGCGGGCGATGTCTTGGACATGGATACGGTTGAACACCTGTCCGGGCTTGATCACCCGCCGCGCCGTGCCGTCGGCCAGTTTGTCAAAGCTCGACCGCCCCGGCCCGTAAATGCCGGCGAGCCGCAGAATGCAGAGCGGCACGCCGCGAACCCTTGCATAGTCGATCCACTCTTCCTC
Organism: Devosia sp.; assembly: GCA_035565515.1. Classification (GTDB taxonomy): domain Bacteria; phylum Pseudomonadota; class Alphaproteobacteria; order Rhizobiales; family Devosiaceae; genus Devosia. The sequence continues at coordinate 2,071 of DATMSG010000015.1, read as the reverse complement.
GGCGCTGGCGCGCATGCCCGAGCGCAGATTGCGCGGACTGAGCGGGGCCGATTCGTCGATCCAGGCGCCGCAGAAATCCCCGTAGACCCCGACCGTGGAATAATAGCACAGCCATTGCAGGTTGGGCATGGCATCGAGGTCGCGGCGGTGGTGGCGCAGCACCACGTCCCCCGCTTCATCGGGAGCGATGGAAACCACGACATGCGTGCAGTTCTCGAGCGCAGCGCCCACATCCGGGCCGGGCGCCGTGCCGTCGAACAGCAGTGCGGGAAGGTGACGCCCTGTTAACCGATCCACCCCTTCGGTTGTTCTCACCGTTCCCAGTGTGTCAACCAAACCGCCACTTTTTCGCATGAATTGCGCACTCGCCTGCGACGAGTAGCCAAGGCCGAAAAAGAATGCGCGCATATTTATCCCCGGCCCCGAACGCGGCGATTTCAGAAGTCGAGGTCGGCATAGCCCTTGCTCGGCGGCATGGCAACGACGCGATCGTTGAGCAGAGTGCGAAAGGCGGGGCGCGATTTCAGCCGCGAATACCAGTCCCGCGTCTCGGCGGCCTTGGACCAGTCGATGTCACCCATATAATCGAGCGTCGACAGATGCGCGGCCAGCGCGAAATCGGCCAGCGTCATCTCTTCGCCGGCCAGCCATTTGCGGCTCGCCAGCAGCCAGTTGAAATAGAGCATATGCTCGGCAAGGTTGGCCTTGGCCGCCCGCAGGACGGATGGCTCGGGCGTCGCGCCCTTGAGATCGCGCTTGGCGATCTTTTCCTCGACCAGATAGCGGGTCACCTCGTCGTTGAACTTGACCAGCATCCATTCGACCAGCCGCCACATTTCGGCGCGGTCGAGCGGATGGGTCGGCATCAAACCGCCAACGGTTTCAAGCGTATAGATATCTTCCACCACATGGATCGAAGCGAGAATGCCGATGATCGGCACCTCGTCGTCGGTCACCAGAATCGGCAGAGTGGCCGCGGGGTTGAGGTCCAGCAGATGCGGTTCACGCAGCCAGGGCTTGATCTCCTCCACATCCAGCGGCACGCCATATTCGGCACACATAAGCCGAATAAGCCGCGAGGCAGGATCGAGAGGATGGTGCACGAGTGTCGGCATGAAGGGGCCCCGGTTGACGCGCAGCTGCCTTGCTTGATCCCTCGCTTGGCGCGGTGGACGAACACCGTTAAGAGAGGGGCAAAACGGCCCAAAAGACGAGTTAGGAGATCAGATGAACGCGGATCAAGGTCTTTTTGTGCCCCTTATTCTGGGAATTCTGGAAGGCCTTACCGAATTCCTACCCGTCAGCTCCACCGGACACCTTTTGTTAGCAGGTCACTTCTTCGGCCTGACCCAGCCGGCGACCTTCGTCGTGCTCATCCAGTTGGGCGCAATTCTTGCCGTGGTCACGGTCTATTTCGCCAAATTGGGCATGCTCATCCGCGATGCCCTGACCGGCAAGGCCTATGCCTGGCAGTTCGCGCTCTCGGTCGTTCTCGCCTGTGTTCCGGCGGTCATTGCCGGCGTGCTGCTGCGCGATTTCATTCAGGGAGACCTGTGGGAGTCGGCCGCGCTGATCTGCTGGTCGCTGCTTATCGGCGGCTTTGTCCTTCTCGTGGTCGATCGGCTCAAGCTCGAGCCAAAGTACGACGACATCTACACTTTTCCCTGGCATCTCGCCGTCATCATCGGGCTTTTCCAGATGATCTCGCTGATCCCGGGCGTGTCGCGATCGGGTTCGACCGTGGTGGGCGGCATGCTCTTTGGCGCCTCCAAGCGCGCCGCCGCCGAGTTTACCTTCTTTGTCGCCCTGCCCATCATGGTGGGCGCCTTCGGCTACGATCTCTATAAGAGCCGCGACCTGATCGATGCCTCCATCGCCCTCAATGTCGCCGTCGGCTTTGCCGCCGCCTTCGTCGTCGGCGCGGTGGTCGTGCGGTACCTTCTCAACTTCGTTTCCCGCTACGGCTTTGCCCCCTTCGCCTGGTGGCGCATCGCCGTCGGCATTTTCGGCCTGGTGGGGATTTATTTCTTCGGCCGCTAGTTTTGGCCTGGTCGCGGTGGCCCATGGAAAC
>DATMSG010000014.1:0-34086 GCA_035565515.1 Devosia sp. | reverse complement strand
CCCAGCCCTTGCTCATTGCCGTGCTGATGCTGATCGCCGGCGGCATCGTGCTGCTGGGACTGATCCTGGGCGCTCTGTTCTGGGGCAGCCGGCGCATCGGCAGTTCGGTGCGGGGCCTGGCCCGTGACGCGCGACGGCTGGGGGCGGGCGAGCCGGTCGTGGCCAAGCCCTATCCGGTGTCCGAAATTGCCGAAGTCTCCGAGGCGCTGGAACAGGCCTCCGAAGCCCGCCAGGCCGCCGAGCGCGAAGTGCGTTTCCTCATGCGCGAGCTGGCGCATCGCTCCAAGAACCAGATGACGGTCATCGCCGCCATGGCCAAGCAGACCGCCCGCGGCGCCACCGACCTGCCCAGCTATGTGCAGGCCTTCGAGCGGCGCATTCTGGGGCTGGCCCGCTCCACCGACCTATTGCTCACCCATGGCACGGCCGGCGTGCTGCTGGGTGAATTGATCGAACACCATATCGAACCGTTCCGCCCGGTGACGGCCGGAAGGGTGCAGATTGCCGGCCCCGCCGTGCGGCTCAATGGCCAGGCAGCGCAGACCCTGGGCATGGCCGTGCATGAACTGGCCACCAATGCGGTCAAATACGGCGCCTTTCTCGATGACGAAGGGCATTTGTCGGTGACCTGGCAAAGGGATGGCGAACGGCTCGAGCTAGTCTGGCGGGAAACCCTTGTCAGGACGCTGGAGGCGAGCGAGCGCAGCGGCTTTGGCACTACGGTGCTCAAATCCATGGTCGGGCGGGCGCTGAATGCCGAGGTCGAGCGGATCTATCACGCCGATGGGCTGGAGTGGCGCTTCGCAATTCCGCTCGCGGGCATCGATCCGGCGCTGGCCCCTGCCCCCGCCGACGAGCCTGATTCGGAATAAATTCTGGCGTTATCCCCCGCTTTGCCCTATATGCAGCCCCAAGTTCGGCGCCTTTGCGGGCACCGGGCGTCAATGGCCCTGCCTGGACGACATCCCGGCCGGGGCGACCCAATCCTCCTTTGAAAGGATATTTCCGATGTCGATTACGCCCGAGCGCAAGACTGCTCTGATCCAGGAATACGCAACCAAGCCGAACGATACGGGTTCGCCCGAAGTGCAGGTTGCCATCCTCTCCGAGCGCATTGCCAACCTCACCGAGCACTTCAAGGATCACGGCAAGGACAACCATTCCCGCCGCGGCCTGCTCAAGCTCGTTTCGACCCGTCGCAGCCTGCTTGACTATGTCAAGAAGATTGACGACGCCCGTTACAAGACCTTGATCGAAAAGCTCGGCCTGCGCCGCTAAGCGCAGTTCTGAACTTGCGAATGCGGGAGCCATTTCCGCATTCGCCTTTGCCGCCATTCCGACCCGTTTACCGGGACAGCGGAAATGGGGCGCCAGCGTAGACCGGCAAGTGCCGGAGCATGGCAGGATTATTGGCCGCTCTCTTGGGGAGCTGCTTGTTGTCTTGCCCATGTTTCGTCCTAGCCAGCCGTAACAGTGCCTGATTTTGAGCCTTTTGCGCACATGGGGTGCGTTGGAGGTGCGGGCACACCGGATGAGTTCGCGGGGTTTTACTACGCCCCCCGCGTTCCCGCTCAGCCGGCAGAATGGAAAGACGATACAATGACGACCATCAATTTCGACCATCATAAAGTCGAGCTCAATTGGGGCGGCCAGCCCCTGACACTCGAAACCGGCAAGATTGCCCGCCAGGCTGATGGCGCCGTGCTCGCCACCCTGGGTGAAACCGTGCTGCTGGCGACTGTCGTCAGCGCCAAGTCGCCCAAGCCGGGCATCGACTTCTTCCCGCTGACCGTCAACTACCAGGAAAAGTATTTTGCCGCCGGCAAGATCCCCGGTGGTTACTTCAAGCGCGAAGGCCGCCCGACCGAAGCCGAAACGCTGACCAGCCGCCTGATCGACCGTCCGATCCGTCCCCTGTTCCCCGATGGCTACAAGAACGAGACCCAGGTCATCGTGACCGTGCTCCAGCATGACATGGAGAACAATCCGGACGTGCTGGCCATGGTCGCAGCCTCGGCTGCTCTGACCATTTCGGGCGTTCCCTTCATGGGCCCGATCGGCGCTGCCCGCGTCGGTTATGTCGATGGCGAGTATGTCCTCAACCTGCCCGTCGACCGCCGCGCCGACAGCAAGCTCGACCTGGTCATGGCCGGCACGGCCGACGCCGTGCTGATGGTTGAATCCGAAGCCAAGGAACTCAGCGAAGAAGTCATGCTGGGCGCCGTGATGTTCGGCCATGCCGAGAGCCGCAAGGTGATCGACGCCATCATCAAGCTGGCCGAGCTGGCTGCCAAGGATGCCCGCGATTTCGAGCCGGAAGATCATTCCGCCATCGAAACCGAAATGCTCGGCGTCGTCGAAGCCGACCTGCGTGCAGCTTACAAGCTGACCAAGAAGGAAGAGCGCTACGCTGCCGTCGACGCCGTCAAGGCCGTCGCCAAGGCACACTTCGCCGCTCGCGTTGAAGCCGGCGAGATCTCGGCCGAAGACGTTGGCGCCGTGTTCAAGCACCTGCAGGCCAAGGTCGTGCGCTGGAACGTGCTCGACACCGGCCTGCGTATCGATGGTCGTGACCTCTCGACCGTCCGCCCGATCGTTTCCGAAGTTGGCGTCCTGCCCCGCACCCATGGTTCGGCGCTGTTCACCCGCGGGGAAACCCAGGCGCTGGTCGTGGCGACCCTGGGCACCGGCGAAGACGAGCAGTATATCGACTCGCTCGAAGGCACCCAGAAGCAGAACTTCCTGCTGCACTACAACTTTCCTCCCTATTCGGTGGGTGAAGCTGGCCGCATGGGTTCGCCCGGCCGTCGTGAAATCGGCCATGGCAAGCTGGCCTGGCGCGCGATCAACCCGATCCGCCCCTCGGTCGAAGAATTCCCCTACACGATCCGTATCGTGTCCGAGATCACCGAATCCAATGGTTCGTCCTCGATGGCAACCGTCTGCGGCACTTCGCTCGCACTGATGGATGCCGGCGTGCCGCTGGCGCGCCCCGTGGCCGGTATCGCCATGGGCCTGATCCTCGAAGGCGAAAAGTTCGCCGTGCTGAGCGACATTCTGGGTGATGAAGATCACCTGGGCGACATGGACTTCAAGGTGGCTGGTACCGATCAGGGTATCACGAGCCTGCAGATGGACATCAAGATTGCCGGCATCACCGAGCAGATCATGCAGATCGCTCTCGGTCAGGCCAAGGACGGCCGTATCCACATCCTGGGCGAAATGGCCAAGGCCATCACCGCGTCCCGTTCGGAAGTGGGCGAGTTCGCTCCGCGCATCGAGACCATCAAGATCCCGACCGAAAAGATCCGTGAAGTGATCGGCACCGGCGGCAAGGTGATCCGCGAGATCGTCGAAAAGACCGGCGCCAAGATCAATATCGATGACGATGGCACGATCAAGATTGCCTCCTCGGACGGCGCGCAGATCGATGCGGCCATCAAGTGGATCAAGTCGATCACCGACGAAGCCGAAGTGGGCGCCATCTATCAGGGCACCGTCGTCAAGACCGCCGATTTCGGCGCGTTCGTGAACTTCTTCGGCGCCAAGGATGGCCTGGTGCACATCTCCCAGCTGGCCGACCAGCGCGTTGCCAAGACCACCGACGTGGTCAAGGAAGGCGACAAGGTCTGGGTCAAGCTGCTCGGCTTTGACGAGCGCGGCAAGGTCCGCCTCTCCATGAAGGTTGTCGATCAGGCAACCGGCAAGGAAATCAAGTCCGAAGAAGCCGCCGCCGAATAATCCGGCTGGCTACACCATTGACGGAAGGCCCGGGTTTTCCGGGCCTTTTCGTTTTTGTGGTAACTTTGCAACAAGCATAAGTGCTTCACTTTCCTGCGAGGAACCGATGGCCTTGCATCCCGTTCGGCAAGTGATGCTTTCCTGCACTATGCAAGTCCGCTTTGGCTGCATAGGTCATTGCTAACTCAACCTAATTGCGTCGTCCCATAGGATTCGCTGTGCTCAATCGCCGTTTGTTCATGATCGGTATGCCCCTCGCTCTGGCCGCCTGCACCACCTCGCGTGCGCCGGTGGTCGAAGAACCCCGTATCGATCCCTATTACCAGGCCATGTATGGCGCCGTGTATAACGAGCCCTTCCCCATCGCCGCCATGGATCTGCGCCGCGTCGACCCGCAATGGTGGCGCCAGGAAGTGGCTTACCCCACCTCCGAGCCGGTCGGCACCATCGTTGTCGATACCCCGGCCCGCTTCCTCTATCTGGTGCTCGAAGGCGGCCGTGCGCTGCGCTACGGCATCGGCGTGGGCAAGACCGAGGCCCTGGTGTTCCGCGGCACCGCCACGATCGGCCGCAAGGCCCAGTGGCCACGCTGGACGCCCACCCAGTCCATGATCAAGCGCGAACCTGACCGCTATGGCCCCTATGCCGGCGGCATGGAAGGCGGCCCGACCAATCCGCTGGGCCCGCGCGCGCTCTATCTCTACAAGAACGGCCAGGACACGCTGTTCCGCATGCACGGCACGACCGAGCCCTACACCATCGGCACCAATGTTTCCTCAGGCTGTATCCGCCTGATGAACCAGGACATTCTGGACCTCTATGCCCGCGTGCCCACCGGCACCCGCGTGGTGGTGATCAACTAGAACGCCAGCCCTCGGGCCATTATCGCGACAGCGGGGATCCTTGTTTCGGAATCCGTAGTCACCGAAAAAAAGATTGCCGCTGCCGCGACAATGGCCCGGAAATTTCAGAAGGACCCAGCTTGCAAGAGCTGGGTCTTTTGGTTTTTGGGCTTTGATTTGTAAGGGAAGGCTTGGACCTTCGGGCTAATGCGCGGGTTTTCCGAGCCACTAGGGCTGAGTTCACACCGCTCCGCACCGTCATTGCCCGGCTCGTCCGGGCAATCCATGCCACAGCGCGCGCGGCGCGATGGATTACCCTGACGAGCCGGGTAATGACGATGGAACGGAGATTGGTGACGGCACAGGCGCCCCTGTAGGTGCGTCCTCCTCACTTGGATCTGCGGGCCGCCAGCGCAGCGCCAGGTCCACGGCGGACTGTCGCAAAGGCGCGTAACCCCTACGCGTACTCCTAAAGGATGCTCAACGCCCCGTCTTCGAGCGCTATGGCCATTGGCAGGGTCAGCGAGCGCCAGAAGGGTAGCGGCGCAATGCCAGTGGTGCGGGCGAGATAGAGGGTCAATGCGGTGCCGTGGGTGACCAGCGCGATGATACCGCGGCTTTGCTTCGTGCTGCGTTCCACGGCGGCCGAGAAGCGCGAGAAGACCTGGTCGGCAGTCTCGTCGCCGAAGGTCAGTTCACCGGGTTGCGCAAAGAAGCGGGCGATGCCTGCCTCGAATTCGGGGCGCGGTAGATAGCCGGTGTTGGCGCGCTCATGCTCGCGCAGGTCGCGGTCCAGTTCGAGCGGCAATTGCAGGGTGGTGGCGATCGCCTCGGCGGTCTGGCGGGCCTTTGGCTCGTCGCTGGAGATGACGGGGTCTACCCCATAGTCAGTCAGCCGTGCGGCCAGCGCCTTGGCCGCCGCGTGGCCCTCGGCACTGAGCACCCAATCACGGGCCGGCACCGTCGGATCGATCTGCGGCGTGCTGTGCCGGATGAGGATCAGCTTGGTCATGGGTGCCATTCTAAATGACAAAGGGCGCGGTTTGCACCGCGCCCTTTGCAAAATCGTGTCTGCCGATCGGCTTACAGCGTGCGCTGCACCGTCTCGACGCGGAAGCATTCGATGACGTCGCCAGCGCGCATGTCTTCGTAGTTCTCGAAGGCCATGCCGCATTCCTGGCCGGTCTGGACTTCCTTGACTTCGTCCTTGAAGCGCTTGAGCGTCTTGAGCTTGCCTTCGTGGATAACGACGTTGTCGCGGATCAGGCGCACGCCGGCACCACGTTCGACGATACCCTCGGTAATCCGGCAACCGGCAACCTTGCCGACCTTGGTGATCGAGAAGACTTCCAGAATTTCGGCATTGCCGATGAAGGTCTCGCGCCGCTCTGGCTTGAGCAGGCCGGACATGGCCGCCTTCACGTCATCCACGAGGTCGTAGATGATGTTGTAATAGCGGATTTCGATGCCGTCGCGGGTGGCGAGATCGGTGGCTTGCTTGTTGGCGCGCACGTTGAAGCCGATGACGATGGCGTTCGAGGCCGAAGCCAGGGTCACGTCGGATTCGGTGATACCGCCCACGCCGCTCATCAGGATCTGCGCCGAGACTTCATCGGTCGACAGCTTGTTGAGCGAAGCCACAATCGCTTCGACCGAACCCTGCACGTCGCCCTTGATGATCAGCGGGAACTTGGAGATGCCGGCGATCTTGAGCTGATTCATCATCTGCTCGAGGCTCGTTGCACCGCCGCCGGCCGTCTTTTCACGGATAGCGCGCTGACGATATTCGGTGACTTCGCGGGCCCGGGCTTCGGTCTCGACGACCGAGAAGCGGTCGCCCGCTGATGGCACGCCGGTAAAGCCCAGCACTTCCACGGGAATGGATGGACCGGCTTCCTTGACCTGCTCGCCCTTGTCGTTGATCAGGGCACGCACGCGGGCAAATTCGGTGCCGGCGACGAGAATGTCGCCGATAGCGAGCGTGCCGCGCTGCACGAGGACGGTGGCAACCGCACCGCGACCGCGATCAAGCTTGGCTTCGATGACCAGGCCTTCGGCACGGCCATCACGAGCCACGCGCAGTTCGAGCACTTCGGCCTGCAGCAGGATGGTTTCGAGCAGCTTGTCCAGGCCCGCCTGGGTCTTGGCCGACACTTCCACGTCCAGCACGTCGCCGCCCATGGATTCCACGAACACTTCATGCTGCAGCAGCTCGGTGCGAACGCGGGTCGGATTGGCTTCGGGCTTATCCATCTTGTTGATGGCCACGATGATCGGAACCCCGGCCGCCTTGGCATGCTTGATGGATTCGATGGTCTGCGGCATCACGCCGTCATCCGCCGCCACCACCAGAACCGCGATATCGGTCGCCTGGGCGCCGCGGGCACGCATGGCGGTGAACGCCTCGTGGCCCGGGGTGTCGAGGAAGGTGATCTTGTTGCCGTTCTTTTCGACCTGATAGGCGCCGATATGCTGGGTAATGCCCCCGGCTTCGCCCGAGACCACATTGGCTTCGCGGATCGCGTCGAGCAGCGAGGTCTTGCCGTGGTCGACGTGACCCATAATGGTCACGACCGGCGCACGATCGGTCAGATCCTCGGCCTTGTCGTCGGCGGGGATGTCATAGAGGCCTTCTTCCACGTCCGCATCGGAGACGCGCTTGACCGTATGGCCCAGCTCGGCTGCGATCAGCTCGGCGGTGTCGGCGTCGATGACGTCGTTGATGGTGGCCATCGTGCCCTGTGCCATCAGCATCTTGATGACGGTGACAGAGCGTTCGGCCATGCGGTTGGCCAATTCGGCGACCGTGATGGCCTCCGGAATGACGACTTCACGGCTGAGCTTGGGCGCAACCTGCTGGTTGCGGCCCATCTTCTTGTCGCGGCGGCGGCGCATGGCGGCCAGGGACGGACCCTTGTCGCGATCGCTCTCGGTGCCGGCATGGCTCCGATCGGCAATGTGCCGCCGGCCGGTCCCAATGAAGCTGACGGCCGCAAGGTTCGTACCGGTTCGCCTTCCGCGCGTCCGACGACCGAAGCCGAACTGGAAAATGCCCGCCGCGCTTCGCGTGCGACCCCAGAACGTCCGACCCGTCGCGTTGGCGAGGAAGCCAATGCGCGTGGCCGCCTGACGGTGACCAATGCTGGCACCGAGAGCGATCGCGACAAGGGTCCGTCCCTGGCCGCCATGCGCCGCCGCCGCGACAAGAAGATGGGCCGCAACCAGCAGGAAGCGCCCAAACTCAGCCGCGAAGTGACGATTCCGGAAGCCATTACGGTTGCCGAACTCGCCAACCGCATGGCCGAGCGCTCCGTCACCGTCATCAAGATGCTGATGCAGCAGGGCCAGATGGCCACTATCAACGATGTGATCGATGCCGATACGGCCGAACTGATCGCTTCGGAACTGGGCCATACGGTCAAGCGCGTTTCGGATGCCGACGTCGAAGAAGGTCTCTATGACATCCCGGCCGACGACAAGGCCGAGGATTTGACCGATCGTGCGCCGGTCGTGACCATTATGGGCCACGTCGACCACGGCAAGACCTCGCTGCTCGATGCGATCCGCGAAGCCAATGTGGTGTCGGGCGAAGCCGGTGGCATCACCCAGCATATCGGTGCCTATCAGGTCGAAAAGAACGGCAACAAGATCACCTTCCTCGATACCCCGGGCCACGAGGCGTTCACCGCCATGCGTGCCCGCGGTGCCCAGGCAACCGATATTGCCGTCCTGGTCGTCGCCGCCGATGACGGCGTCATGCCCCAGACCGTTGAATCCATCAAGCACGCCAAGGCGGCCGGTGTTCCGATCATCGTGGCCATCAACAAGATGGACAAGCCCGAAGCCAATCCCCAGCGCGTGCGCACGGAATTGCTTCAGCACGAAGTGTTCGTGGAATCGATGGGCGGCGACGTGCTCGACGTCGAAGTCTCGGCAAAAACCCGGGCCGGTCTCGACAAGCTGCTCGAAACCATCCTCCTGCAGGCCGAAGTGCTCGAACTGCGCGTGGCCCGCGATGGCCGTGCCGAAGGTCTCGTGGTCGAAGCCAAGCTCGATCGCGGCCGCGGTGCCGTGGCAACCGTGCTGATCCAGCGCGGCACGCTGCGGGTGGGCGACATTCTGGTTGCCGGCACCGAGTTCGCCCGCGTGCGCGCCCTGATCAACGACAAGGGCGAGCAGGTCAAGGAAGCCGGTCCCTCGGTTCCGGTGGAAGTGCTCGGCTTTACCGGCGTGCCCAATGCCGGCGACCGCTTCTCGGTGGTCGAAACCGAAGCGCGTGCCCGCGAAGTCACCGAATATCGTCAGCGCGCCATCCGTGAGAAGACGGCCGGCGGCGGTGCGACGAGCCTCGAGCAGATGATGAATCAGCTCAAGATCGCCGGCATCAGCAAGTTCCCGCTGATCATCAAGGGCGACGTGCAGGGTTCGGTGGAAGCGATCGTGGCTTCGCTCAACAAGCTGTCCACGGACGAAGTGTCGGCGCAGATCCTGATGAGTGGCGTTGGCGGCATCACCGAATCGGACGTGACCCTGGCGGCGGCATCCAATGCCATCGTCATCGGCTTCAACGTTCGTGCCAACAAGCAGGCCAGCGATCTGGCCACCCGCGACGGCATCGAAATCCGCTACTACAACATCATCTACGACCTCGTGGATGATGTGAAGTCGGCCATGTCGGGCCTGCTCAAGCCCGAACGTCGCGAAACCTTCATCGGCTACGCCAAGATTCTCGAAGTCTTCCAGATCACCAAGGTCGGCAAGGTTGCCGGCTGCCAGGTCACCGAGGGCATCGTGGAGCGCGGCGCCGGGGTGCGTCTCCTGCGCGACAACGTCGTCATTCACGAAGGCAAGCTCAAGACGCTCAAGCGCTTCAAGGATGAGGTCAAGGAAGTGCAGACCGGCCAGGAATGCGGCATGGCCTTCGAAAACTACGAAGACATCCGCGCCAACGACGTCATCGAATGTTTCCGCGTCGAGACGGTTCAGCGCACGCTGTAAGTCTCTGCCAATCACCAGAAACGAAGGGCGTGGCCACGAGCCGCGCCCTTTTTGTTTGGCGCCCCATTCCCCTCGCCCTATGCTCTGCGGGGAGGAAGGCGGCATGCAAACCATCATGATGGACGTCGATGGCGTTCTCGTAACCGGACGCCCGGCTGACGGGGCGCATCTCTTCACAGATCTTGAAGCAGATCTGGGCATGAACCTTGCGACCCTGCAGCGCGAATTCTTCGCGCCGCGCTGGCCCGCCATCGTCACGGGCCAAAAGGACCTGCTGCCCGAACTGGCCGAAGTCCTTGCCGGGATCGCGCCGGATGTCCCTGCCCAAACCCTGATCGACTACTGGTTCGAAAACGATTCGCGGCTCGACCATGCCGTGCTCGATGGCATGGCCGTTCTGCGCGCCGCCGGCCATCGCGTCTATCTCGCGACCAATCAGGAACACCTGCGCGCCAGCTATCTGATGGAAACCCTCGGGCTTGCCGCCCATGTCGATGGCATCTTCTATTCGGCCGCCATCGGCCACCGGAAACCTTCGCCGGAATTTTACGACCACATCGGCCGCAGCCTCGGCACGGCGCCGCAGCAGATCACCCTTGTCGACGACACCGAACAAAACGTTCTCGCCGCCCGCGCGGCGGGCTGGGTTGCCGTGCACTGGCAGGCCGGCATGTCGCTCATCCCCGCGCTTGCGGCGAACGCGTCGAACGTCACGACACCGCCTGAAACCTAGGCCTGTTCCCGCAAAAACCGCTCAACCCATTCCAAGCTCAAGGCGTCGGCCATCTTGGCCGTGGGCACTGCCATAGTTTGGGCTCGCGCCCGGTCCAGTCCAAGCGCTGCAAAAATCTCTGCCAACGCCTGTTGCGGCCCGGCGGTCAGGGTTTCGTAGGTCAGCCGCAGCGGTTGGAGACCATGCCCGGCAAAAAACCGCTCCCAGGCCGCGTCGTCCGCTTCGAGCTCGCCCAGAATGGCGGCGATGCGCGCGCCATCATAGCGCGGCTCGGGCCGGCTTTCACCGCCCTCGAGCACGCTGCCATCGGCGTTGAGGTGCCAGAGCCCGGTCTGTTCGGCGCGCATCAGCGACACGGCCTGACCCAGCTTGTCGCCCCGCGAGAGGTGGATATAGAGCACTGGCCCGAAAGCCTGCCGAAGCGCCTCGGCGACCGTGCCGGTGGCCCCCGAAGCGCGGTTGAGGCGCCGCCCGGCCTCGACCAGGCTCGAATACATGATCCGCAGCCCGAAAATCCCGGTTCCGGCACTGCCGGCTTGGCGCATGGCGGCGAGATAGGCCCGGTCGAAATCGGCGGTCTCGATGCCGCCCGTAGGCGGCACGCCCCAATTGCCGGCCCACCAGCCAATATCCTGCGGCCGAAAATAGGAATGCGGCCGGCCGGCGATCCGGCTTGCCGCCAGCATTTCGCACAGCAGCGTGCTGCCCGAGCGCGGCGTGCCGCAGATGATATAGGCGCGGGGATTGTCGGTCATTGCGGGCCTCGAAACGGAAGCGCCATCATGCATATCGTGCGCCCGCCGAAAAGACGGGGCCGAAAGACGAAGGGCCCGTTCCTTGCGGAACGGGCCCTGGATGCCGGATGCGGGTGACTACGGTATGGTCCGCAGCCGGCAATTCCTTGGAGGTCGTGAAGAGAGCCGCGGCTCTCGATGACACGATCCCCCAGAAATGTTGCGGCGACATTGCGCCCTAGGCGTTGATCACCGTCACGCGCGTACCCGTGGGAACGCGGGAATAAAGATCGATGATGTCCTGGTTCATCAAGCGGATGCAGCCAGAGGACACATTGGTGCCGATCGTATAGGGCTCGGTGGTGCCATGGATACGGAAAAGCGTATCGGCGCCGTTTTTGTAGAGGTAAAGCGCGCGGGGGCCGAGCGGATTTTCCGGGCCGGCGCCCATGCCATTGGCCCAGGGGCCATAACGGTCGGGTTCGCGGGCGATCATCGACTTGGTCGGCGTCCAGCGCGGCCATTCGGCCTTGCGCCCGATCGTGGCATCGCCCCGGAAGACGAGCGCTTCGTCCTTGCCGACGCCGATGCCGTAGCGCAGCGCGCGGCCGTTCTCCATGACGAGATAGAGATAGTGCGCCGGGGTATCGACCACGATCGTGCCGGGACGCTCGGTGGTGAAATAGGGCACTTCCTGCCGCCACCATTTCGGATCGACGCGACGCAGATCCATGGCGGCGATAGGATAGGCTTCATTGGTGATCGGGCCGTACATGCGCAGATAGTACGGATCGATGGTGGGCTCCTGGACCACAGGCTGACGCGTGGTCGAACAGGCTGCCAGGGCCGTCGCAGAGAGGCCGATGAGGAAAAGGCGGCGGGAAATCAAAACTGGAACCTCGGGACAGGCAAAGGAATCATTTCGAGAAAGCAGGGAGCCGCCTCGTTCCTTTGCAGTAACGCTTCTCCCGCTTAACGTGGCACGAATGCGGCAGTTCCTCGCCACAATGTGATCATAGTTTGCCCTGTTGCGCAAATCCCACAGGTTTCACAGGGCTGTGATGGCGTTCAGCGCCTCCAACACTTCCGGCCCCGCATTTGCGGCTTGATGATCGATCCCGGGCAGAATGTGAACCCGAGCCTGGGGCAGGATATTTTTATAGCGTTCCGGATGATCCCCGGCGACCACATCGTCGTCGGCACCGTGCAAGATCCGCAAGGCAAACCGTCCGCCCAGCTTTTCGCCGGCATCAGCGGGCAGGGCATATTCGTCATAGGCCCAGTCCGGAGCGCCCCAGAACGGGGCGGCCAGTGTCACGACACCGAGCAGGTTTTGCGGCACGCCCGCGCGCGCCAGCACCTGCAGGATGGCCGATCCACCCAGCGAATGGCCGAGGAGAATAAAATCGCCGTCGATTGCCCTGATCTGCGCTGCTATGGCGGCGGCCCATGACTGGGCTTTCGGCGCCTCCGGCTCGGGCATGAACGGGGCGAGAAGCCTGATCTCGGGCGGCAGCATGGGCCGCAGCGCCGAAAGGAAGGCATCGCTGCCCTCTCCGGGCCCCTGCGCGCCGGCACTGTGAATGAAAAGCAGCGTGATCATGCCGACACCTTGCCCCAAAGGCAGAAACAGCAAAAGGCCCGGGATCGCTCCCGGGCCTTTTTCCGATATGCGGAGCGCGCCTTATTCGGCGTCGGCTTCCTTGGCTTCCTTGACCAGTTCCTTGCCGGTGGCCTGATCGACCACCTTCATGGAGAGGCGAACCTTACCGCGCTCGTCAAAGCCGAGCAGCTTGACCCAGACCTTGTCGCCTTCCTTGACCACGTCGGTGGTCTTGGCAACGCGCTGGTCGGCCAGCTGGGAAATGTGGACGAGGCCGTCCTTGGCGCCGAAGAAGTTCACGAAGGCGCCGAAATCGGCGGTCTTCACCACGGTGCCCTGATAGATGGCGCCGACTTCGGCTTCATCGGTGATCGAGCGGATCCACTTGATGGCAGCTTCAATCTGGGTGCCGTCCGAGGACGAAACCTTCACCGTGCCGTCGTCTTCGATATTGATCTTGGCGCCCGTCTTTTCGACGATTTCGCGGATGACCTTGCCGCCGGTGCCGATCACTTCACGGATCTTGTCGGTCGGGATTTTCAGCGTTTCGATGCGGGGGGCGAATTCGCCCACTTCGCCGCGCGACGCCGAGAGGGCCTTGGACATTTCACCCAGGATGTGGATACGGCCGTCCTTGGCCTGGGCCAGGGCGATCTTCATGATCTCTTCGGTGATACCGGCGATCTTGATGTCCATCTGGAGCGAGGTAACACCCTCTTCCGTGCCGGCCACCTTGAAGTCCATGTCGCCCAGGTGATCTTCGTCGCCGAGGATGTCGCTCAGAACCGCGAACTTTTCGCCTTCGAGGATGAGGCCCATGGCGATACCGGCCACCGGGCGCTTCATCGGCACGCCGGCATCCATCAGCGCCAGCGAGGTACCGCAAACGGTCGCCATGGAGGACGAGCCATTGGATTCGGTGATCTCGGACACGACACGGATCGTATAGGGGAATTCTTCCATCGAGGGACGGATCGGGTTGATGGCGCGCCATGCGAGCTTGCCATGGCCGATTTCGCGGCGCCCGGGCGAACCCATGCGGCCGGCTTCACCCACCGAATAGGGGGGGAAGTTGTAGTGCAGCAGGAAGTTTTCCTTGCGGGTGCCTTCGAGCGAATCGATGAACTGTTCGTCATCGGCGGTGCCGAGGGTCGCAACCACCAGCGCCTGGGTTTCGCCACGGGTGAAGATGGCCGAACCATGGGTGCGCGGCAGGACGCCGACTTCCGAGAGGATCGGGCGCACGGTTTTCAGGTCACGGCCGTCGATACGGCTGCCGGTGTCCAGAATGTTCCAGCGCACGATCTTGGCCTGAAGATTGTGGACGACTTCGCCGAGCACTTCCTTGGTCAGTTCGCCCGCTTCGATCTTGGCCGCGAAAGCGTCCTTGACCTTGGCATTGGCGGCATCGACCGCGGCATAGCGCTGGGCCTTTTCGGTGATCTGATAGGCAGCGCGCAGGTCCGCCTCGGCAATGGCCAGAACTTCGGCTTCGAGAGCGGAGAAATCGGGCGGGGTGAAATCGCGCGGTTCCTTGGCGGCGAGTTCGGCCAGCTTGATGATCGCGTCGATCACCTTCTTGCCTTCGGCATGGCCGAACATCACGGCGCCGAGCATGACTTCTTCGGACAGCTCCTGGGCTTCCGATTCAACCATGAGCACGGCGTCCTGGGTGCCGGCCATGACGAGGTCGAGCTTGGAATCCGAACGGCGGTCGATGGAGGGGTTCAGCACATAGGCGCCGTCGATATAGGCAACGCGCGCCGCCCCGATCGGGCCCATGAAGGGCACGCCCGAAATGGTCAGCGCAGCGGAAGCGGCGACCATCGAGAGCACGTCGGGATTGTTTTCCATGTCATGCTGGAGAACGGTGATGACCACCTGGGTCTCGTTCTTGTAGCCATCGGGAAAAAGCGGGCGGATCGGGCGATCGATGAGGCGCGAAACCAGGGTTTCGTTCTCGGACGGACGGCCTTCGCGCTTGAAATAGCCACCCGGGATCTTGCCGGCGGCAAAGTACTTTTCCTGGTAGTTGACGGTCAGGGGGAAGAAGTCCTGGCCGGGCTTGGCGGACTTGGCCGAAACCACGGTCGCAAGCACCACGGTTTCGCCCAGCGTCGCGAGCACGGCGCCGTCCGCCTGGCGGGCGATCTTGCCGGTTTCGAGCGTCAGCGGCTGGCCGCCCCAGTTGAGTTCGACCTTGTGGTGGTCAAAATTGATCGACATATCTTGTCTTTCCATTCTGTCCAAAGCGCGGGAACGCGGGGCTAGGCGAAGGCCCACGAACGCTTTGGTGTGCCCGCACCGGTGCCGCACCCCATGTGCGCGCCGGCTCAAAATCAGGCACTGTTTCTGTCTGAGGCAGGTTCAGAACATGGACAAGACAACAAGCGTCTCCACCGCGGAAGACGCCAATAATCCTGCCATGCTCCGGCGCTGCCGGCCTAGGGGGAAGCCCATGGCTTCCATTATGAGCCCGTTTCAGTCGGGTCGCTTTCGAGGCGGAAAGCGGCACCCGCTTTCCCCAAAAACGCTCCTGAAAGGGCAACCGGCGCGGGAGAGGCCCCCGCGCCGGAAACTTGGGTCGCTTTAGCGACGCAGGCCGAGCTTTTCGATCAGCGTCTTGTAGCGGGCATCGTCCACCTTCTTGAGGTAGTCGAGCAGGCTACGGCGCGTCGAAACCAGCTTGAGCAGACCACGGCGGGAGTGGTTGTCCTTGTTGTGGCCCTTGAAGTGCTCGGTGAGATTGGCAATGCGCTCGGAAAGGATCGCAACCTGCACTTCCGGCGAGCCGGTATCATTGGCAGTGGTGGCGTATTCCTTGATGAGCGCGGTCTTGCGTTCAGCGGTAATCGACATCGGCATATCCTTCTGAAAAATTTGAGGATGAAGAGCCCCAGCCAGGATGTCGTCCAGGTAGGGCCTGTCTAGCGCAGGCAAAGTGAGCCTGCTGGCGGTCCCTATAGTGCAAAGCACCGGACAAAGCCAGACTTATTGATTCCGGCGCTCTTGCAGCTGTTCGTCCGGGCGCAGGGCGGCAAAGGCGGGATCGAGCGCGGTCATCGGCACCTCGATGGTCCATTCCACCCCATCGGCATGTTCATGCCGCTCGACCTTGGCGCCGAGCGCCCCGCCCACCATGGAGCGCAAAACGGTCGTGCCGAAGCCAGCTCTTTGGCTGGCCTTCAGCGGCGCCGACAGGGTTTCGCGCCAGCGCATGGCAAGCGCGTCCCCGTCTTCGGTCCAGGAGAGGGTCAATTGCCCCTTCTCATCGGCAAAGGCGCCATATTGGGTGGCATTGACCGCCAGTTCATGCACCGCCATGCCCAGGATTTGCGCGCCCTGCGGATTGATCCGGAAATCGGCCCCCTCGATCCTGAGCCGGCCCGCCTCCTGCGGCTGGAAGGGGGCGATATGCAGCTCGATCAGCTCGCGCAGCGACACCCCGGCCCGGCCATGGGCCAGCAACAGGTCGGTCGAACGGGCCAGGCCCATGATGCGGCGCTCCAGCCCCTCGACATAGCGCGGCACGTCCGTGGCGCCGCGCGCGGTCTGCTTGGCCATGGCGGAAATGACCGCCATCTGGTTTTTCGAGCGATGCGCCAGTTCGCGCATCAAAAAGCGCACATCGCGCTCGGCCGTCTGGCGCTGGCGCGAGGCCTCGACCAGGGCCTTGGACACTTCATCGATTTCGGCCACCGGATAATGCCGTTCGAACACCGCCTCGCCGCGCCCGAGCCGCTGCGCATCGAGCCGCAGTCCCCTGACCGAGCGGCTCAATTGCTGGGCGATGAAAAAGGCGGTCAGCGAGGCGACCACGGCGATGACCAGGCCCCAGGCCGCCAGTTGCAGGATGGATTCGCCCAGGGGCCGCTTGACCTGGGCGGCCGAGGCCCAGGCGATGATGCGCCAACCGGTCAGGCCCGAGCGCCATTCCGCCGTCACCACCGGTTCATTGTGCAGGATTTCCTCGGTCCAGCCCGGGGTCGTGTCTTCGAGATTGCGCCGCATGGGCAGGGTATCGCCAATGGCGAATTCCTCTCCGGTGGTCGAGGCGATGACGGTATTGACCCCATCGACGAGCGCGGCATTCCAGCCCTGCGGCAATTCCCGCGATTGCAGCACCGGAATGAGATCGCGCGCATTCTGCGTCAGGGCCAGCAGCCGCACCGCGGCATCCTCGGAAAGCGGCAGCCAGACATTATAGACCCAGGTCTGCGCCACCTTGCCGAAGAACAGATTGGAGACGGTGGGCCGCCCCCGCTCGAGCGCCCGCGCCGCGGTGAGCATGTCGGACGACTGGCCCAGAGGCGCGCCGAATTCCACTCGGCTATTGAGCAATTGACGGGCGTCCTTGTCGACGCCGATGAGATAGGAGCCGGTGCCGGCAAGGGCTATGGTGGCCCGGCGATGGAATTGCTCGAGATCGCCCGTTTCGAGCGACTGATCCGAAGAGAGCACGCGCAGGCTCGTGATCATGCCCGAAATTTCGCGGTCCACCGACTGGCCCATGGCCTGCACCGTGGCATTGGTGAGGGCTTCTACGACCTTTTCCTGGGCGTCATTGGTGCTATTGAGCAAAACCAGCGCCACGATCAGGGCCGGCAGGAGAATGACCAGCATGAGCGCGAGCAGATAAAGCGCGACGGGCAGGGGCCGCGATTTCGAAGGTCTCGTCTTTCTGGCCTCTGCGACCCGGTCATGGGCTTGCGCTGCCATTGCGTGCTGGTCCTTGTCGGCTGGCAGATCAGGCCCGGGCGGACTGGTCAATATTTTGCGCTAGCGTCGCTGGCGGGAAAACTTGCGTCCACCGCCTCGTCCACCTTATCCCATTTTCGCGGCTTGTCAGCCTGCGCTTGGGCTCCCGCATTGCGAACCTGTACCGGGGAATCCTTGGGCCCAGGCTTGCGACCTCCCCGCATGGCGGCTGCCTGTTCCTTCTGTGGTTTGCTCATGAGCAGATCCTTTGCCTCTCAGGTCTGACAACACACATCCCCCCGGCCCGGTTGCAGGCGGTAGCATCACACCTTCTCGTCTGGTAAATAGCCCGTCATGAACCAGATCGCGCCGAAGAAACTCTTCATCAAAACCTATGGCTGTCAGATGAATGTCTATGACAGCGACCGCATGGCCGACGCCCTGGCGCCGCATGGCTATGCGCCGACCCAGGACATGGCCGAGGCCGACCTTGTGCTGCTCAATACCTGCCATATCCGCGAAAAGGCCAGCGAGAAGGTTTTTTCCGAGCTGGGGCGCCTGAAAGAGCTGCAGAACGAGAAGCGCGCCACCGGCGGCGATCTGATGATCGGGGTTGCCGGTTGCGTGGCCCAGGCCGAGGGTGAGGAAATCGCTCGCCGCGCCCCCATGGTCGATATGGTTTTCGGCCCCCAGGCCTATCACCGCCTGCCCGATATGCTGAAACAGGCCGAGGGCAATCGCCATATGCACCCGGCGCTGCGCCGCGCCGTGGTCGATACCGATTTTCCCGAGGAAGACAAGTTTGCCCACCTTCCGGCGGCCAAGAAAGACGTCACCATCGGCCGTGGTTTGACCGCCTTCCTGACGGTTCAGGAAGGCTGCGACAAGTTCTGTTCCTTCTGCGTCGTGCCCTATACGCGCGGCGCCGAGGTCAGCCGCCCGGTCGCGCAAGTGCTCGAAGAAGCAAGGCGCCTTGCCGATGCCGGGGTCAAGGAAATCACCCTGCTCGGGCAGAACGTGAACGCCTATCACGGCGAAGATGCTGCGGGCCGCGCCGTCGGACTTGGCGAATTGGCCTATCTTCTGGCTGAAATTCCCGGCCTCGAGCGCCTGCGCTACACCACCAGCCATCCGCGCGACATGGATGACGCGCTGATCGCGGCGCATCGCGACCTCGATTTCCTCATGCCCTATCTGCACCTGCCGGTGCAGTCCGGCTCCGACCGCATCCTCAAGGCGATGAACCGCAAGCATACGGCGGCGGAATATCTCCGCCTCATCGAGCGCATCAAGGAGGCGCGCCCGGATATGGCGCTTTCGGGCGATTTCATCGTCGGCTTTCCCGGCGAAACCGACGCCGATTTTGAAGACACGCTCAAAATCATCCGCGATGTCGGCTATGCCTCGGCCTATTCCTTCAAATATTCCACGCGCCCCGGCACGCCGGGCGCCGGTCTCACCGAACAGATCGACGAGGCGGTCAAGACAGAGCGCCTGGCGCGCCTGCAAGAGCTGGTCAACAAGCAGACCAGCGATTTCCATGCCTCCTGCATCGGCCGCACCCTGCCCGTCCTGATCGAACGCGTCGGCCGCATGCCGGGGCAGGTGGGTGGCCGCTCGCCCTATCTGCAGGCCGTGCATCTCGAAGGATCCACGGAGCTGATCGGGGGGATCCACGACGTGGAGATCATCGGCACCTCGACCAATTCGCTGGTCGGGCGCCTAAGGCAGGCGGCTGCGGCTTAGAAAACAGAAAGTAGCCCTCATCCTTGAAGGCTCCGCTCTGCTGCGCCCCTCTGGATGAGGGCTACTGGCACAAGAACCTAAAGCCCAATCAACCCCGCCTCGGTCGGCCGAAACCCGCAGCCGCGATAAAACCCCAACAGATGCGGCTCAAAATCGACATGCAGCCACTTGGCGCCGCGCTCTCGCGCCACCTCTTCGGCCGCCTTCACCAGCCTTGTGGCAATGCCCTGCCGCCGAAAATCCTTGTGCGTGCAGGTATCGAGAATGAAGGCATGCACGCCGCCATCCCAGGCAATATTGACGAAGCCGACGAGATTTTCGCCCTCATAGGCGCCGATATGAGCAAGGCTGCGCTGTGGAGCACGGGCTGCCAGCTCGCCGGCCCGGCATCGTCCCAGGCAGACTGCCAGAGCGCGCGCATGGTCTCATCGGCTGGAAATGGATCGACGGCGATGCGGATCATGCTTTCTCCCAAGCGATTCCCAGGCGATTACCTTGCGGCATGCGGGGCCGGGGCGCCACCCCGTCTGTCCGCCACGGGAAGAGATATCCATCTTATCCCCGTCACCAATTATGGCCCCATAATAGCCTCATCCAACCTCGCGTGGACGGTCTGCAGACGACAGTAGCGAGGGGGCCTGGGGCTGGATCGTCTCCAGCGTACGTTCGGGGCTGGCCTGCTTGCGACGAGCGATCAAAAGCCGCCGATAGTTCCGTCCGAAAAAAGGGCACTCCAGAGCGGTATCCGCTTCATCTACCAAAACACTTCGAGGCGAATGCCGCTCCGGGGTCCGTCCAATCGCGAAGAAATCCCGCAGCAAAGGCTGGCGGGAGCAAAACCCTATGAAGTCATAACAATCAAAGAGTCACAAAAAATCTACAGACATCGAACCCAAATCATCCTAGCCTCATTAATGCATGGGCGACGCGCTCCGCGGCGCCCCCTTCGGGAGCCGAGAAAGTTTGAGCAGGCACTTGCCACCCACCGCCGATAACGCCCTCGCATCGCAACTCGAACTCGCCTTTGAAGACAATCGCCTGGCTGCCCAGCTTTATGGCGATTTCGACCAGAACCTGGCCCTCATCGAACAGCGCCTTACCGTCTCGGCCACGCCGCGCGGCAATCACGTGCTGCTCAAAGGCTCGGCGTCGAAGGTCGATCAGGCGCGTCGCGTGCTGGAATCGCTTTATGCCAGCCTTGAAGAAGGCCGAAGTGCCGATATCGGCGATGTCGATGCCGTCATTCGCATGGTCGAAACCGAAGACAGCCAATTGACCCTGCCCACGCTCGAGCGCCGGGGCAAGGTGCGCATGGCCCAGATCGCCACGCGAAAATCCACCATTGCCGCCCGCACCCCGGCCCAGGACGCCTATATGCGCGCCATGGACCGCGCCGAGCTCGTCTTCGGCGTCGGCCCGGCCGGTACCGGCAAGACCTATCTTGCCGTGGCCCATGCAGCGTCCCTGCTCGAACGTGGCGACATCAATCGCATCATCCTCTCGCGTCCCGCCGTCGAAGCGGGCGAGCGCCTGGGGTTCCTGCCTGGCGACATGAAGGACAAGGTCGATCCCTATCTGCGCCCGCTTTACGATGCGCTCTATGACATGATGAAGCCCGAAAATGTCGAGCGCTGCATCACCTCCGGGATCATCGAAGTGGCCCCGCTCGCCTTCATGCGCGGCCGCACCCTGGCCAATGCCGTGGTCATTCTCGACGAAGCGCAAAACACCACATCCATGCAGATGAAGATGTTTTTGACCCGTCTCGGCGAGAATTCGAAAATGATCGTCACCGGCGATCCGACCCAGGTCGATTTGCCGCGCGGGGAAAAATCGGGGCTCGTCGAGGCGGTGAACCTACTCGATGGCGTGGAAGGCGTGCATATTTCCCGCTTCAACGACAAAGACGTGGTGCGCCACGCGCTTGTCGGCCGCATCGTGCGGGCCTATGAAGCCGATACTGCGCGGCGCCTGGCCCAGAAAGACGGGGACACCGAAGGCCTGGCGCGGACACTGGGCACTTTGCCCCGGAGCTGAACCAGACACTTATGCCGCCCATCCCCCCGCTCGAAATCGCCGTCATCCGCAATGCGGATGACTGGCCCGACCATTTTGATGCCCTGGCCGAGCGCGCGGTTCTCGCCGCCCTTGCCGGGGCCAAACCCAGGATAAAGGGCGCCGCCGAAATTTCGGTGCTGCTCACCAACGATGCGGAACAGCGCGAGCTCAATGCGCAATATCGGGGCAAGGACGCGTCCACCAATGTCCTGAGCTTCCCCCAGATCGAGCCCTTCGATCCCGTTATCGGCATTCTGGGCGACATTACGCTCGCCCGCGAAACGCTGATCCGCGAGGCCGGGGAACAGGGCACGAGTCTGGAAGATCACTTCACCCATCTCGTTGTGCATGGCTTTTTGCACATTTTGGGCTATGATCATCTCGATGAGGACGAGGCTCTGGAAATGGAAGGCCTCGAAACCCAGATACTGGCCGGGCTCGGCATTGCCGATCCCTACGCCGACTAGGCCGCTGAATTTGGAGGGCCTGGCTGCTTTATTTGTTCAATATGAGGATAGCGCGCTGCCCCAGGCAGCCTGAGTTTGATGAACGATACCGATCGCAAGGGCAACCGGGTGCCCGATAATCCCGAACCTTCCTCTAGTCCCGCCCTCGCTCTGCCGGTGCGAGGGCCGAGCCTGATCAACAGACTCAAATCCATCCTGACGCTTCGCCCCGTCAGCCTGCGCAACGACCTGCAGGTGGCGCTCGATGAAAGCGCCGGCGCCGAGACGCAGGATTTTACCGAGAGCGAACGCACGATCCTGCAGAACGTGCTGAAACTGTCAGCCGTCTCGATCGACGACATCATGGTCGAACGCTCCGACATCCAGGCCGTCGAAGCCGATATCAATCTCGGCACCCTGCTCGCAAAATTCCGCCAGGTCGGCCATTCGCGCCTCCCGGTCTATGAAGACGAACTCGACAAGATCATCGGCTTCATCCACATCAAGGATGCCATGGCCAAGATCACCGAGCCGGTGACCGATCCTGAAAAGGATGTTCCGGTAAAACTGCTCTCGGCCGCCCTGCGCCAGAAAATCAACAAGCTCGGCATTACCCGCACGGCCATGTTCGTGCCCACCTTCATGCCGGCCGGCGATCTCCTCCAGTCCATGCGCGCCTCCCGCGTCCACATGGCCATCGTCGTCGACGAATATGGCGGCACCGATGGGCTCGTCACCATCGAAGACCTGCTCGAAGCCATTGTCGGCAAGATCGAGGACGAGCATGACGAAGCCGCCCGCGCCATGGTGCGCAAGGTGAGCGAAGATACCTATATCGCCAATGCCCGCGCCGAGCTGGAAGAAGTCCGTGCCGTTGTCGGCCCCGATTTCGACCCCGGCGAGCATGCCGAGGACGTCGAAACCCTGGGCGGCCTCGTCTTCGACCTTGCCGGCCATGTGCCGCGCCGCGGCGAAAAGGTCAGCGGGCTCGACGGTTTCGAATTCGAGGTACTGGCCGCCGATGGCCGCCGCATCAAGCGCCTACGCATCCGCCGCAAGCGGGGAGACGGCGAAGAAATCCTCGCCATCACCGACCAGCGGCCCCAAGACCAGAAGGCCGCGGCGGAGTAGGGCGCTCAAGCGCCGAAATGACCCAATGCCCGGCTGTTGCCCCATAGAAGGGGGGCGACAGCCGGAAAATGGCAAACTTATCCCCGACCCTCCCCGCTCCGCTACACTCCAAAAAGTCAGAAGCCCCGATGATTGCTCATCGAGGCCCCTGGCTTGCTGCTTAACTGGTGATGCGGCTTCAGACCTGCTGGACCGATTCCACGCCCGGCACGAAATGACGGAGGAGGTTTTCGATGCCGCTCTTGAGCGTGGCGGTCGAAGAGGGGCAGCCCGAGCAGGCGCCCTGCATATGGAGGAAGACGGTGCCTTCCTTGAAACCGCGGAAAATGATGTCGCCGCCATCCATGGCCACCGCCGGGCGCACGCGCGTCGCCAGCAGTTCCTTGATGACTTCGACCATTTCCTTGTCTTCTTCCTCGAAAAATTCTTCGCCGGCGGCGAAATCGGTATCCACCTCACCGCCTTCGGCGATGACCGGCTTGCCCGAGAGGAAATGGTCCATGATCACGCCGAGAATGGCCGGCTTGATATGGGCCCAATTGGTGTCATCCTTGGTCACCGAGATGAAATCGGAGCCGAGAAAAACCCCGGTCACGCCGGAAATGCCAAAGAGGCTGGCGGCCAGCGGAGAGGCTTCGGCGGCATCGAGGTTGCGGAAATCGCGCGGTTCGCCGGCCAGCACATCGCGACCGGGAAGGAATTTGAGCGTCGCCGGATTGGGCGTGGCTTCGGTCTGGATGAACATAAACTCTCTCCGTGGAGTAGACTTAGAACGCTTCTAAATTAGAGACGGGACGGCTGCAAGCCCAATTTGCGCTGCTATGTCGCGTGGCGCGCCATGGCTGGCATGCGCTAGCACCATATCATGATCGCTCTATTCAGATATATCGGCCTCGCCGAAGGCATTACAACCCTGGCCCTGTTCCTTCTCGCCATGCCGGCCAAATATTGGTTCGGCTATCCCGATCTCGTCCCGCCCATCGGACTTATCCACGGGGTCGCCTTCATCGCCTATATTCTGGCGATGACGATCTGCCTGCCGGGGAGGGGATTTTCGGGCTTTGACTGGGTGAGGACGACATTGGCAGCGTTCTTCCCCTTCGGGACGTTTTTGAACGACCCGTTCTTGAAACGGAAGCAACTGGCAGAGGCATCCCAGTAGCCCTCATCCAGAGCGCTACGCGCGTCGGGGTATGGGCGTGCCCCCAATTGCGAGGCACCCGCGCACCGCCATTCGAGCATAGCTCTCATGGCCTGCCTCGTTAAAATCAGTCCACCGGACTGATTTTGCCCCGAAGGGGCCCACTCAGCAGATCGCGATGATCTCTTCGTCGCTCATCCGCCCCGGCACGATGGTCAGCGGAATCGGCAGGGCGTTGGCGCGGCCGGCAAAATGGGTAACGAGCGGGCCAGGGCCCTCTGCCGATTTCGAGGCCGCCAGCACCAGAATGGCAATGCCGTGATCCTTGTCGATCAATTGCTCGATCTGTTCGGGACCATTGCCCTCACGAATCACTGATTCGGCCCTGACATCGCCGATTTCCTTGATGCGGGCGAGACGCTCGTCGAGGTTGCGCTCGGCTTCCTCCACCGCCTCGGCGCGCAGCACGTCCTCGACGCCCATGCCGATGAATTCGGGTTTCGGAATCACCGTCACCAGCACGACCGTGCCGCCGGTCCGCTTTGTGCGAAAGGCGGCAAAGGTCAGGGCGCGGTCGCATTCTTCCGTCTCGTCGATAACGACAAGGAATTTCCGTTTGTATTCGGTATCGTACAAAGGCGCCTCCGAATTAGCGGACGAAACCAACGATGCGGCGAACGTCGGCCATGATGGGCTGGGCAATGGCACGGGCGCGGTCAGCACCATCGCGCAGGATGCGATCCATTTCGCCCTTATCCGATACGAGACGCTTCATTTCGTCAGCGATCGGGGCCAGCACCGACACAGAAAGGTCGGCGAGAGCCGGCTTGAACACCCCCCAGCCCTTGCCACCATATTCGGCAAGCACCTGCTCGACGCTCTGATTGGCAAGCGCGGCATAGATGCCGACAAGGTTTTCGGCTTCCGGCCGGCCTTCAAGACCAGCAGCCTCGCTTGGCAGCGGTTCGGCATCGGAAGTAGCGCGCTTGATCTTCTTGGCGATCAGATCTGCGCCATCCATCATATAGATGGTCGCCAGGTCCGAGGCCTCGGATTTGCTCATTTTCTTCGAGCCATCCTTGAGCGATTTGACCCGCATGGCGGGTCCGGTCGCAAGAGTCTCAGTGATTGGGAAGAACTCATCCTTCACGCCCAATCCCTTGATTTGCTTGGCAAAATCATGGTTGAATTTCTTGGCGATATCGCGCGTCAACTCCAGATGTTGGCGCTGGTCTTCGCCCACCGGCACGGCCGTGGCCTTATAGAGCAGAATGTCCGCGGCCATCAGCGAGGGATAGGCGAACAGCCCGAGCGAAACGTTTTCGCTGTTTTCGCCGGCCTTGTCCTTGAACTGGGTCATGCGGGCCATCCAGCCCATGCGCGCGACGCAATTGAACACCCAGCTCAACTCGGCGTGCTCGATGACCTGGCTCTGGTTGAAAATGATTGACTTGGCCGGATCGAGACCGGCTGCGATATAGGCTGCGGCGATCTCATAGGTCCAGCGCTTGAGGTCTTCGGGATCCTGCCAGACGGTGATCGCGTGCATGTCGACCACGCAATAAATGGTCTCATGGGTGTCCTGCAAGGGCACGAAACGCCGGATGGCGCCGAGATAGTTCCCAAGGTGCAGGTCGCCGGATGGCTTGATTCCCGAAAAGACGCGGGGAGTAAAGGACATGAGAGGAACGCCGTATCTGGAGTGCAGTGCGCCCGTTCTATACGGAGCCGCGCCGATTGGAAACCATCAGCGGGAGCGGCGCAGGCGCCGCAGCAAGGTTCCGAGGCGCTGCGTGCCGGTGATGTGGATCAGCGTAAAATAGAACACCACGCCATAGGCAATAAGCGCGCCGACCACCAGAATTTGCCGCCAGAGCGGGGCGCCCGCGGCAATATGATGGGCGCCGTGATTGGCCAGCAGCATCAGGCTCAGGCCCATGGCGGCGCTGATCAGCACGATCATGACATGGCCCCACCACTGGCTGCGCGGCAGGGAAAAATGTCCGCGAATGGCAAGGGTTGCCGCCAGCAGCACAACATTGATCCAGGACGACACGGACGTTGCGATAGCAATGCCGACATGGAGCATGCTCGGAAACAACAGCAGCGAAATGCCGATATTGGCGGCAACGCTGATGGCAGCAAAAATGGTCGGGGTGATGGTGTCCTGGCGAGCAAAAAAGCCGGGCTGGAACACGCGGATCAGCACATAGGCGGGAAGGCCCGTGGCGAAGGCAACCAGCGCCTCCGCGGTTTGCCTCGTGGCCAAAGCATCGAATTCGCCGCGTTCGAAGAGCAGGCGCACTACGGGCTCGGACATGCCGATCAAGGCGGCGGCGGCCGGCATGGTGAGCAGCATGGAGATGAAGAGCGATTGCTCCTGGCTCGCCAGCGCCTCGGCCGCGCGTCCGCCCTTGAGGTGGCGGCTCAGTTCGGGCAGCAGCACCGTACCGATGGCAATGCCGATGATGCCGAGCGGCAGCTGATAGAGCCGGTCGGCATAGGCAAGAACCGAAATCGTGCCGTCCGCCCCCGAGGCGATGATCGTGCCGACGAAAATGTTGATCTGGGTAATGCCGCCGGCCAGGATTGCCGGAATGGCGAGAAACCAGAAGCGGCGCACCTCGGCATCGAATTTCGGCAGGCGGAAACCAGGCCGGAAGCCGGTGCGTTCGATCGCCACCCAGACGAGCCAGAGCTGGGCAATGCCGCCGAGCATGGTGGCGATGGCAACCCAGATCGTGGCGCCCTGCGGATCCTGCACCCAGAATGTGGCGAGCGGGATCAGGGCGGAAATATTGACGATATTGAGCAGCACCGGGGCAAAGGCGGCGGCAAAGAAGCGCCCCAGGGAATTGAGGATCGCTCCATAGGCCGCCATCAACGACATGCAGGCGAGATAGGGAAACATGATCCGCGTCAGCAGCACGGTCAGGTCGAATTTTTGCTGGTCGTCCACGAAACCGGGGACGAAGGCGATCATGATCTGGGGCATGAAAATTTCGACCAGAACGGTCACCACGACCAGCATGGCGACGAGCCAGTTCATGATCTTGGAGGCCAGCAGTTTTGCCCCCTCATCGCCCTGCTGCTCCAAGGCGCCGGAGAACATCGGCACGAAAGCGGTGTTGAAGGCGCCTTCGGCAAAGAGCCGGCGGAAGAGATTGGGGAAGCGGAAGGCGGCGTTGAAGGCGTCAGCGGCCGGGCCGACACCGAGCACAGCCGCCATCAGCGCATCGCGGACGAGCCCAAAAACCCGGCTGACCAGCGTCCAGGCGCCGACCGAGAAGAAATTGCGAAAAAGGCTCAAAGCCGGCTCTCAGCCATTCGCCGCCTTCTTCTCCTCGGGGCGTTCGAAGACATCCATCAGCGCGCCATAAATCTTTCTCTGGCGCTGTTTCACGTGAATCTTCTGGCCCGTCAGGTCCGTCACGTAGAATACGTCGACCGCTTTTTCGCCATAGGTACCGATATGGGCCGAGCCGATGGTGAGGTTGAGATCGGAGATTTCGCGCGTCAGCGCATAGAGAAGGCCGATCCGATCGAGGCCGGAAACCTCGATGACAGTGAATTTCTCCGAGATGGCATTGGAGACCGAAACCTGCGCCGGCAGGGCAAAAGGCTTGAGGCGCTTATTGTGGCGCGATTCCTTGCCCAGATCGATCAGCACAGTGCGTTTGCCCTGCAGCAATTGTTTCACCGTATCGATGATGCGTGTCGCCCGGACCTTTTCGTCCTCGTCCGAGGTGAAGGAACGGCGCAGCCTGAACGTGTCGATAGCGCGGCCGTCGCGGGTCGAGAAAATCTGCGCCCCGATGATGGAAGCATCCTGCATGGTGCAGGCGCCGGCGATCAGCGAGAGCAGGCGTGGGTGGTCGGGTGTATAGAAACTGACCTCGGTAATGCCTTCAAAGGCCTTTACCCGGATCGAACCGGCAAAGGGCTGATTGGCCTCGTCGGCCTGCCGGATCATGCGAGCATGCTCGATCTGCAATTCAGGCTCGGCGCGCAGCCAATAATGGTCGTAGTGGCGCGCCGCATAGGTCTCGATCTCGGCCGGTTCCCATTTGACCAGCGCTTCGCCCAGGGCATCCTTGGCGGCCTGCACGCGGTCGGATTGGCTGACCTGGCTGTGCCCCCCCGACAGCAGCGGTTCAGTCGCGTAATAAAGCGCGCGGAGGAGGGAGCCTTTCCAGCCGGTCCAGGTGCCCGGACCCACGGCGCGGATATCGCAGGCAGTGAGGATCATCAACAGGGCCAGACGCTGGGGCGATTGCACCACATCGGCAAAGGCCTTGGCCGTTTCGGGATCCTGAATATCGCGGGCCTGGGCGATTTCGCTCATCAGCAGGTGGTATTCGATGAGCCAGGCGACCGTGTCGGTTTCGGCGGCATTAAGGCCGAAGCGGGGGCAGAGCCTTTTGGCGAGGCGCGCCCCGGCGACGGAATGGTCTTCCGGCCGGCCCTTGGCAATATCGTGGAGGAAGAGCGCGACATAGAGCAGCCGCGTATCGTTGAGCTGGGGCAGAAGCTCGTGGGTCAGCGGCAGCTCCTGCCGCAGCCCGCCATTGGCAATATCGGCCATGCAGCCGACGGCCCGGATCAGGTGCTCGTCCACCGTATAGTGGTGGTACATATTGAACTGCATCAGGGCGACGATCTTGCCGAAATCGGGCACGAATTTGCCGAGCACGCCGCTCTCGTTCATCTGGCGCAGGATGCGCTCGACATAGAGCGGACTGGTCAGAATGGTCAGGAAGTAAAAATTGGCCCTGGCATCGTTCCTGAGCTTATTGTCGATCAGCCGCAGGCTATCGCGAATGTGCTTGATGGCATCGGGATGGAACAGCAGTTCCTCGCGGCCGGCCACCATGAACATTTTTATGAGATTGACCGGGTCCTTCTCGAAGGCATCGGGGCTGGCGATATTGAGGCGGCCGGTATCGATGATGAAATCGGTTTCGCCCTTGATCTTGGTCTTGCCGGTGCGGAAGGGCGCCAGCACGCGGCCGACGAGGTCCATATCCTTGGCATGACGGAATTCGAGGCTGGCGCAGATGATGCGGGTGAGATCGCCCACATCCTTGGCAACAAGGAAATAGCGCTTCATGAAACGCTCGACCCCGAGCATACCGACGCGCTCGGCATAGCCCATGCGGCGGGCAAGGTCGGGCTGCACGTCAAAAGTCAGCTTCTCTTCGGCACGATGGGTGACGAAATGGAGGTGGCAGCGGACGGCCCAGAGAAAATCCTCGGCGCGCTGGAACAGGCGATATTCGGCATCCGTAAGAACGCCCTTGGCGACCAGCTCATGACTGGTTTTCACCTGATAAAAATATTTGCCGATCCAGAAGAGCGTATTGAGGTCGCGCAGCCCGCCCTTGCCGTCCTTGATATTGGGCTCGACAACGTAGCGGGTATTGCCCATCTGCCGGTGGCGCTCATCGCGTTCGGCCATCTTTGCGGCAATGAATTCCGGGCCCGTCTTGGGCATGATCTCGGTTTCGAAGCGTTTTATGAGATTGTCGAAGAGCGACTTGTCGCCCGTCAAAAACCGCGCTTCGAGCGTTGCCGTGCGCACCGTCATGTCGGCGCGGGCCATGCGGATGCATTCATCGACC
This sequence comes from Devosia sp., assembly GCA_035565515.1. Classification (GTDB taxonomy): domain Bacteria; phylum Pseudomonadota; class Alphaproteobacteria; order Rhizobiales; family Devosiaceae; genus Devosia. Next base: position 4,594 of record DATMSG010000014.1, on the reverse strand, counting down.
GAGCGGACGGCGTGTCCGACCTTCTGGCCGAGGTCCCAGAGCATATAGAGAATATACTCGGTGACCTGCTCACCCCAGGGGGTCTGCTTATAGGGCAGGATAAAGAGGAGATCGATGTCCGAACCCGGCGCCAGCGTGCCACGGCCATAGCCACCGACGGCGGAGAGCGCGATGGCCTCGGCGCCCGAGGGATTGTCGACGGGATAAACGCGGGTCGTCGCAAAGAGATAGACGGCGGTGATGATCTCGTCTTCGGCCGAACAAAGGTTCTGGGCGCAGCGCGTGCCCTTGTTGGTGGCGATCAGTTCCGCCTCGGCATCGATCCTTGCTTCGGCCAGGGTCTGGCGCATATGGGCGAGAACGGCCATGCGCGCGGCCGGGGATTTTGCCGGTTGATCGCCCACCAGTTCGTCGAGCTCGGCGAGCAGGGTATCGGCGGTCTTGAGGGCGAAATGCGCTTTGCGCGGCTTGGCTTCAGCGTCGACGAGCGTCATCGCGTAATTTCTTCAATTCGTAGAGCGCTTCGATGGCTTGCTTGGGCGTCATATCGTCGGGGCGGACGGCATCGAGCGCTTCGTGAATGGGGTCCTTGCTCCTTACTGCCGGGGCAGGCTGATGGGCAAAGAGCGGCAAATCGTCTAGCACGCTGGCTTTCTGGCTGGAAGAGGCGGTGCCGGCCGAGCGCTGTTCGAGCACGTCGAGCACCTGTCTTGCACGGTTGATGACGGGATCGGGGAGGCCGGCGAGGCGGGCCACCTGAATGCCATAGGAGCGGTCGGCAGCGCCAGGACCGACTTCGTGCAGGAAAACGACCTCGCCCTCCCATTCGCGCACCTTCATCGTCACATTGGCGACGCGGGACAGCGTCTTGGCAAGGCTGGTCAATTCGTGAAAGTGTGTCGCAAACAGCGCGCGGCAACCCGTGGTTTCGTGGAGGGCCTCGACAGAAGCCCAGGCGATGGAGAGACCATCGAAAGTGGCGGTGCCGCGGCCGATTTCATCGAGCACGACCAGCGAGTGGCGCGTGGCACGATTGAGGATGGCGGCGGTCTCGACCATTTCGACCATGAAGGTCGAGCGGCCATGGGCGATGTCGTCAGAAGCGCCAACGCGGGAGAAGAGGCGGTCCACGACGCCGATATGGGCACTTTCGGCCGGCACGAAACAGCCCATCTGCGCGAGAATGGCGATGAGAGCGTTCTGGCGGAGGAAGGTCGATTTACCGCCCATATTGGGGCCAGTGACCAGCCAGAGCTTGCCGCCGCCGGCATCTTCGCTGCCCGAGAGATCAGCATCATTGGCCACAAAGCTTTGGCCTTCGGCCCGCACCATCTGTTCCACGACCGGATGGCGCCCGCCGACAATGGCGAAAGCAAGGCTGTCATCGACCTGGGGACGGCAATAAAAGCGCGTGGCGGACACTTCGGCGAGAGCAGCGGTGACGTCGAGCTCGGCAAGCGCATCGGCAAGGGCCTGCAATTCGCCGGTGCGGGCGAGCACATCGTTGCGCAGCCGGGTGAAGATAGCCAGTTCGATATCGAGCGCGGATTCATGCGCCTTGGCGATGCGGCCTTCGAGTTCGGCCAGTTCCGTCGTCGTGAAGCGCATGGCATTGGCGAGGGTCTGGCGATGGATGAAGACTTCCCGATGGGGCGGCTCGAGAAGTTTCTGGCCATGGGCGGCCGGGACCTCGACGAAATAGCCGAGGACGCCATTGTGCTTGATTTTGAGGGACCGAACGTCGGTCTCGTCCATCAGCCGGGCTTGCAGGGCGGCGACGACGGCGCGGGTTTCCGAGCCGAGCGCGCGTTCCTCGTCTAGTTTGCCATCGTAGAAGGCGCGGACGAAGCCGCCATCACGGGAGAGGAGCGGCAGTTCGTCGTCGAGGGCGAGGCCGAGTTCGGAGGCGAGAGGACGAGGCGCGGCACCAAGGGTTTTGGTGAGGCGCATCAGAACGGGCGGCAAGTCCGGCTGGCTGCCGAGGTCAGCGGCGAGTTCCAGCGCCGCCGCAACCGCTTTGCCGATGGCGGCGAGATCGCGGGGGCCACCGCGTTCGAGGGAAAGGCGCGAGAGGGCGCGGGCAAGGTCGGGGGCGGATTTGAGATCGCCGCGCAGACGGGCGCGAAGCAGGGGATCGCCCACGAGGCGCGCCACCGCATCGAGCCGATCATTGATGGCGGCCGCATCGCGCAAGGGGGCGGCGAGGCGGCTGGCAAGAAGACGGGCGCCGGGGGCGGTCACCGTCAGGTCAATCGACTGGCGGAGCGAACCTTTGGCCTGGCCGCGCTGGGTCTGGAGGATTTCAAGGCTCGAACGGGTGGCCGCGTCGATGGCGAGAACCGCCTCGCTCGCTTGCAGGACGGGAGCGCGGAGCGGGGCGGTGCGGCCCTTTTGGCTCTGGTCGATATAGGCGATGAGGGCGCCCATGGCGGCGCGGCTGGCGCGGGAGAGCGCGGTGGGGTCGAAAAGGTCGGCCGGAAAAGTGCGGCGAAGGACCTGCAGGGCAACCTCGCTATCGGCGGCTTCAGGAGCGATCGAGGACGCGATGGCGGTCCATGCCGGGGCGAAGAGATGCTTTTCGGCCAGGGCCTGGCGCGTTGCGTCGGTGAGCAAAAGTTCGGCCGGGGCGATGCGGGCCAATTCGTCGGCGAGGCGATCGATGGGCAGATCGGCGACAAAGGTTTCGCCGGTGGAGATGTCGGCCCAGGCGAGGGCGAAATCGGTTTCTCCGTGCCGGACCATGGCGAGGGCGGCGAGATAGTTGGCCGAACGGGCGTCGAGATGGTCATCTTCGGTCAAGGTGCCGGGGGTGACGAGGCGAACGACGTCGCGCTTGACCACCGATTTTGAGCCGCGTTTTTTGGCTTCTGCCGGATCTTCGATCTGTTCGCAGATGGCGACGCGGTGGCCGAGGCGGATCAGCTTGTTGAGATAATCATTGGCGGCGTGGATCGGCACGCCGCACATCTGGATGTCTTCGCCCAGATGCTTGCCGCGCTTGGTGAGGACGATGCCCAGAGCGGCGCTGGCGATTTCGGCGTCTTCGAAGAAGAGCTCGTAGAAATCGCCCATGCGATAGAACAGCAGATAGCCCGGATTGACCGCCTTGATCTCGAAATATTGCGCCATCATCGGCGTCAGCGCCGCCGTGGCGGCGCCGTTCTGGGGCTCGAAAGGGGTTTGGTCCATGAGCTCGGCTGGTTCGGGGCAAAGGAAAACCCGAGATTAGGACCTTGAGGTTAAGAAGCCAACTCCTTCGCTTGGGCTTTGCCCGGTTGTTTATGCCTGCGGCATGTCACGGATCATCGAGGCGGATGCCACGGTGCGGCGATAAAGGTGCCAGGTGGCGTGGCCGAGAATGGGCAGAATGACCGCCAGACCCACAAACAGGGTAAGAGCGCCCAAAAAGACCGACACCCCGACGATAACACCCCAGGCGAGCATGGGGATAAGATTGCGCATCACCGCCCGGAACGAGGTTTCCACCGCCACATAGGCGCCGACATCACGATCGAGCAGCAGGGGGAAGGCGACGACCGAAGTGCAGAGCACGACAAGAGCGAAACAGGCGCCGATAGCGGTGCCGATAATGGCCAGCGTCATGCCGCCGGGTTCGGCAAAGACCTGGGCGAAGAGGCCTTGAAAACTTTGCGGGGGCGCGGAGCCGAAGAGGCTTTCGTAGAGCGCCTGGGCGCTGGTGAGCCAGAGGGTGAAGAGCACGAAGAGCATGGCGCCAACGGCGATGATACTGCCGATGGCGGGGGAGCGGATGACATTGACGGCGTCGCGCCAGGAGGGGTCCTCGCCCATCTCGCGCCGCCGCGAAATTTCATAGAGCGGCAGGGCGGCGACGGGGCCGATAAGTGCAAAACCGCCGACCAGCGGATAGAGCAGGGGCCAGGTGTAAAAGCCGTTCATCCAGACGGTGAGGACAATGCCGATGATGGGATAGATCAGCATCAGCACCACGTAATGGCTGGGCTTGGCCCAAAAATCCTCGGCGCCACGCCGGAGGGCGAGCATCAGATCGGCAAGGGTGATGGATTGGATGACGGGCATGTCCAGCTTGTCGCCGGCGCCGGTCATGACATGCATATGGGCCATGGCAAACCTCCTCGGGCAGGGAGGCCGCAGAGACGCGAATGCGCATAACCGGCGCGAGACGCAGAACCTGCGACCGCTCATGAATGAAGCCTACGCCGCAAGCGAAGGCTTGTCGCCCCCGCATAAGGGAATTGTGATCACGCCCTGGCGGGAGCTGGTCGATACCGGCGATGCTATGACCCCATAGGGTTTTGCTCCCGCCAGCCTTTGCTGCGGGATTTCTTCGCAATTGGACGGACCCCGGAGCGGCATTCGCCTCGAAGTGTTTTAGTAGATGAAGCGGATACCGCTCCGCCGCCATTCGAGCGCAGCTCTCATGGCCTTCTCGCCGAATTTCGCTCCACTGGAGCGAAATTGCCTGCGGCATGGCTCGAAGTTTTCGGACGGAACTATCGGCGGCTTTTGATCGCTCGTCGCAAGCAGGCCAGCCCCGAACGTATGCTGGAGACGATCCAGCCCCAGGCCCCCTCGCTACTGTCGTCTGCAGACC
>DATMSG010000013.1:0-19215 GCA_035565515.1 Devosia sp. | reverse complement strand
GTTACAGTCTAGAGGTATTAATTTTGGTCACAAACAGGGCGGCACCCATACCATGTCCCTCAGAAGAGCAAGGGCGCCGGGTCCGTTTCCCATCCTCGGGTCTGCCCTTTCGGGTCCCACAGGTCTCGGCGCTAATGCGCTCAGTCGATGGTGACGTTCGAGTGAGAACATGCGACCGAATCGGAAGAGAGTCAAACCCCTCGCGACCCCTGTGGACAGCCTAGGCAATCGCCTCCTTCACCCAGGCCTCTGGCACCGATAGAGGCTCAGTCAGCTTTTCCAGCAGACCAGTGCCGCCAAACAGACGCACCTTGGCCTCCCCATTCACCAGTTCAACGATCTGGCCCTCCTTGCCGGTGAAGGCGCCATAGGACACTTCAACCCTGTCACCGACGCCCGGCGACCAGTTACGCGTGCTGGCGCGAGAACGGTGCCGAGCCCTGATTGCCATCAGATTGCCGAGCGATACCGGCACCGGCCCATCGCCCATCCCGACAAACGCCACCACATGCTGCTGTCCCAATACCGTGAGCCACGGGACATCGGCATGCATCACCTCGATCAACTCCAAACCCCGACGCCGATGCACCCACCGGCCAGGAAACCCCGCCAGCACGACGCCGGTATACATGGCCCGCTCGCGGTCCTGCCGATGATGACGCGCCTTCCGGCTCGCCCGCATGCTGACCACTTCCGTGGGATTGAACGCCATGAAACCGGCTCGTGCCAGTTCCAGCACCGCCTTGGCCTCGCCCTGCTTCGTCGTCGTAAGGGCAAACCACACATAAGCGCCCGGATTGGCCGGAAAGGCAGGTGGTTCACTGTGGCGGCGCACCGGCCGGGCGGGCAGGCCCACGGCCTCGCGATCCTGTTTGGTGAAAGCCCCGGCCCGGAGGCGAGCAACGCGGTCTTGGTGTCGGATGGAAGTCATGAAAACTGCTCACTTTGGGAGGAAGATAGGGCGGTAAAGGGCAAGGCGCTAAGGCGGACCCTGACCACTCCCCAGCCCTTTCTTGGCCGCCTCGACCACGGCCTCATCGAATGACCAGCTACCCGACTTCCCAACCGGCACAGAGCGACCAAGTACGCGCTCGCAGGCGAGAAACAGTTCGTACTGACGCCACTTGTTGACCGTGAGTTTGCCGGCCATAACCGCAGCCGCCTCAGCGCTTTGGATGGTCGAGACCGGCAATTTCATGGCATCGATCCAGCCACGCTCATGGAGCCAGCGGGATAGGTATTTGACGAAGCGCAGGCGCTCTTCTTCCGGCTTCCCCGGCTCCTGCTCGCGCCACCAGGCGGCGAAGCGCTTGGCACCCTTGAGAGCTGCAGCAACATCGGCGTCATCGAGCTTCTCGAAGACCTCCCAGGCAGTGAGCTTTGGACTGCCGGGTCGCTCTGGGTAAGCCTTCCAGATCTCTTCGAACATCGACTCGCGGTCGCGCCCCTCGGCGCGTTTACCGGTTCCCTTACTGGTTCTATTACCGGTTAAGCTACTATTGGGAGTCTCAGCAGTGATACCCGGCTCGACCCCGATTTGAGACTCGGCTTCCGCGGTTTTTGATACCCGGCTCGACCCATCCATGTCGCGATTTGAGACTTGGCTTTCCTCCGCCCCGTCCGCAAAAGCCGGGTTGCATTCTGATACTCGGCTTTCTGCATCCAACTCCGTGTCGCAATTTGAGACACGGACATCGCCGCGCCGGCCAAACTCTTCCTCAAATCCAAGAATATATCGGTTCGGGAGCTGCTTCTTCGTCACCGGATGCACGCGCTTGATGCGGCGCACCAGCATCTTAGCCTCCAGTTCGCCCAGAATTCGGATCACAGTCGCGCGTGACACCTCGCCGTCACGCGCGAGCGTGTCGATCTCGGGGAAGCAGCCGTTATCAGGGTTATGTCGGTCGGCGAGCTGCCAAAGGATAACTTTGGCAACAGGGGAGATACCCCGCTGCGCAACCGCCCAATTGGTGGCCTTGTGGCTCATCAGGCGGTCCCATCCACATCGAACCCGACCGGCCCGCTGTAGGAACCCTGCCGCCGCGCGTGACCCTCGACAGTGCGCGAGTATCTACCCTCAAAGCGGCGCTCATCACCCGATCCGCCCTCGATCATGCCGAGCGCCGACATGTAAAGCTCCAGCAGAGCCTCCTGCTCGGCGCGTTCGTTCGCGTCCTGCTTGCGGATGCCCACGATCTTGCGGAGAATCTTGGTGTCAAAGCCATTGCCCTTAGCCTCGGCATAAATCTCCTTGATATCGGCGGCGATGGCGGCCTTTTCCTCCTCCATGCGCTCGATACGTTCGATGAAGGCGCGCAGTTGATCCTGCGCAACCGAGTCCTCTACAGCCATGGCCGTGCCCCTTCGGATTTCTGTTGTGTGCTGTGGGTGGCCATCATTCGTCACCCACGAGACCGAGTGCGGTCAGCAGGTTGCGGCTATCGGCCCATTTGGCATGGCCGATCCAGGCGGCCAGGAATTTGCTCAGGCGCTCATCATCGCCATTGGCGCGATAAGCGGCGAGCTTGCGCTTTGCCCGCACCACGCTATCGCGGCGCAGGAGTTTGTGGCTGGGCCGGATGCGGTAGCCCAGGAAGTTCACACCGCGCTCTACGGGCGCGATTGACCATTTGGAGAAGCGCAGGCCCAGGTGGTCTGAGGAGAAGGCCTCCAGCGCCTCCTTGACGCCCCGCAGGTGCGCGGAGTCGTGCCCAAGCACCACGAGGTCATCCATGTAGCGGAACCAGTGCTGCTCCCCGAGCTGCTGCTGGAGAAAGCGATCCACTGCACCGCCGTAGACGTTGGCTAATATCTGGCTGGTGAGATTTCCAATGGGAATGCCGATCCCGTCACGCGGCACCATGGCCTCCAGCACCCGCAAGGTGCCGGCGCAGGAAATCTTGGCCTCGATCATCGACCAGAGCAGAGCCCGATCTATGGAGGCGAAATAGCGGGAGAAATCGGTCTTGAGAAATCGCAACGGTTCATCTGGCCGCGCGCGGATCAACCGGCGCATATCGGCCTGCACGTGCATGGCGGCGGCATGCGTTCCCTTGCCCTTTCGGCAGGCATAGGACCGAGGCAGGAAAGTGCGCTCGAAGACCGGCCCGATGACCGTGCAAAGGGCGTGCTGCGCCACGCGATCCCGAAAAGGCAGCGCCGATATCACGCGGTGCTTGGGATCGAATATGACGAATTCATGTGGTTCGCCCTGCACGTATTCGCCGCGGCGCATATCGGTCGCCAAGCGCTCTAGGTTGAGGTGCGAGAATTCCTTGAATTCAAGAAAACCGGGCGTCAGCCGCTTGCCGCGCGCCGTGAGGCGAAAAGCCTCCATCATATTCGCATCGGCAGTAATCATGCCGATGAGGTGGCGATAGCGCTTGCCCATGTCGAAAGTCCGATAGGGAGGAAAAGATGGCGCTGCCGGTCGCGGGTATCGAACGGCACAAAATACCGTGCCGCCTACGCCCCGCTGTACCGGACCGCGCAATGTGTTTGCCGAAGCAGGATGGCTGGGCTGACCACCATTGCCCCGCGGGCTCCCGGCGATAGGCCGAGAGAATGGCCGCGGGTTTGGATAGGTCGGCCGGCAGGGCCTTGACCTTTGCCGAGCCTGGAATTGGTCGTCACTGCGGCCGCGCGCACCCACATTCTCGTCCGAGTTCTCGGGCCAGTTGTCGAGGTTCGCGTAACGCGAACCCGCGTTCGAGCCGTTGATCCACGATCCGCCGAAGATGGAGGCGCCCCGCATCATTTCCCCATTCACCCCTTGCGCTGCAAAGTCTTCATCCACGCACCAACCATGCGACCCACCTCGGCCAACTGCCCTTCGGCATGCCGGCGCTGGTGTGGGGTGATGACCTTGCGGTCGGGATGGGACATGAAGCGCAGCCAGAAACGCAGCGTGGCGAGGTTGGCGTCGGCCGCGTAAAGGCGCGAGATTTGGCTGGACTTCGCCGCCAGATAGAACAGCTCAGGCTGCGCCAGCAGCGCGCCCAGCATGGCATCGCGAGCGACACCATGCTTGCGCGGGCAGTTCTGCAAAATCCGGTAGAGATAGTTCAAAGCCGTCTCGTATTTCTCGACGATGGCGAGCGCTTCCACCGGGGCATTGCTGTCCCGTTCGATATCGCCCGCCGCCGTCGCCACGGCGCTTTCGCGCCTGTCAGCCATGATTCAGGTGGTCACTGCGGCCGCGCGCACCCACATCCCCGCCCGAGAGCTCGGGCCAGTAGTCGAGGCTCGCGTAACGCGAACCCGCGCACGAGCCGGAGATCCACGAGCCGCCGAAGAAGGAGGCGCGGGGAATATCGGGATGGCCGTCCGTGCCCCAAGTCCACATATTGCCCGTGGCCTGCATGATGCCGAACCGGCTGGTGCGGGGCGCGTCGAGCTGGGTTTGCTTGGGATCGGTCCCAGCGGCGGTCTTTTCGGTGACCCCATAAGCGGCCGCAAAGAACTCCTCGGCACCGAGCAACTGCTTGCCATAGGCGGCATAGATGCCCTTGGCCGTTTCAAAGTTGAGGTCGGTGTGCACGCCATCGTCGATGCGCTGGGGCGTATCTTTGCCATCGGCAATGATTTCGCCGAATACGCTGGTGCACCCATTATCGCGGTGCTGGGCATTGAGCAGGTAAATGTCGCACCAGAAGGCCCCGTTCACCAAGGCCATGCCGGAGGGATCGTCGCAGGCCGGACGGAAATTGAGGTCCCAGCAGGAATAGGGATTGATGGCTGGAGTGGTGTCGCCGCCGCCGGTGCCAGCGGCATTTCCGCCCGGCGCATAGTGGAAGCCACCGACCACGACCCAGCCGCTGGCTTCAGGCTCTTTACCTTTGGCCAGTGCCAAACCGCCGCCATCGGCATGGGCGAAAATCATGAAGTCAGTTCCCGGCGCCGCATTGTCGGCATCGAAGCTGATCGGGCCGGACAGTGCGACCGCGCCGGCCGCAAAGACGAGTGACACCCCCGGCGCAAAGGCAATGGCGCCGCGACCGGTGACGACGAATGCCGAACTGGTCGGGTCGGCCTTGGCGAGCGGGCTGTAGGGCGCTTCGTGGGACTTGATGGCAGTATTAGGCGACATGGCAAAGCTCCATGGGTTTCAGGTTTCAGGCTTCGGGGGGGGGCATCGGCCGGCGCAATTGTCCGAGCGACGACAGCCAGGCGGGCCGCATCGCGGCGCTTCTGGTTCTGTTTGTGGGTCACCAGTTCAAGGTGCTGGTCATTGACGCAGCGCCTGCGGCGACAGAGATGGTCGAGCTGCTTTTTGCCCGGCACAAAGCCGTGCTCATTGGTCCAGCTGACGATGTGGACGGCCACGGTCTGGCCATCGAGATTCATGCGCGGATAGTCGCCGCCTCGGCCATTGCCCGACGTGGGGCCGGTCCAGATGTGGCAAGGGCCGAGATGCGCCGGCATATGGTCAGGAGCAACGACGATATCGACGCGCGCCATGATCTTGTCGCGGATTTGCTCGCGGCGGTTCATGCTGCCGCCCTTTCCGCTTCCTGCTCCCAAACCCATGTCCATTGCTGGGCCATGGCCTTGGCTATGCCGGGGAAGAAGCGTGAGCGTTCGTGGCCGCGATCAGCGCCCGGCGGCATACGCCAGACGCGGTTCCACGCCTTCCACTCGTCAGAACCCTTGACCGGCTCTTCCAGAATGTCGGTATCGACGAGCTGCGGCAGACCGCGCAGATAGAGGCCCGTCGCCTTGTATTCGGGATGACCAAACCTGTGGGGCTGCACCATCTGCGGGCGCGGCACATTGGGCGGCATGCGCCGCCGGGCAATGTCGTGCATTTCCGGATTCTCGATTGCCACGCGATCAATCGGCGCGTTCCAGCAGGTCAGGAACAGGTCGAGACCGTCGAAGAATTCGACCTTCATTTGCTCCCAGGTCTTGCCCTTCGGCAGCTTCTTGGGTGGCGTCAGGTCGCCGGCACCGGAGAGCCAGCGGCGCCCCGAACGGCAAAGCCGTGTGCAGGGCGGATGCGCCACCATGAGCAGGTCCCAGCCATCATTGAGCACACTCCGCGCATCGCCCACTATATGGCGGTTGCTGCCATCCTCGCTGGCCAACAGGTCGCATGACCAGGCATCACAGCCGGTTTCGAGGAAAGCATTGCGCACAGTGCCGGAGAACTCGCAGGCCACGAGCACTTTCATGGGGCGGGTCATGGCTGCTCCCACATCGCTTTGAGTCTCTCCCCCTCAGGGAAGTCCTGTCCCGCATAGGGTACTTTCTCGAATTGCCGCGGCCAGCGCACCGGCTCTTCTGGCAACCGGACCACCTCAGCGCCGCAGCGCTCTGCCAGCGCGTAAAGCGCATCGACATGCGGACCACGGTGATGGGCGCCGATGGTGACGAAGCTGCGAACGAAGGTCATTGCCCGGCCCTCGCACTGTTAGATTTGCGTACGGCCTCGCGCTGGCGGTCCCGATCACCGAGACCGAGACGATTAGCCCGGCGGCGAATGTGAATGTTGGTGGCTTCGACACCGGCTTCGTTCGCCAGCCGCGAGATGGTGGCCGGGAAATCGACGACATCGGCGCCATAGGCCTCGCGGATGATCGCGTCTGTCTGCGTCGTCGTGGCGAAAGGTGCCAACTGCCGTTTAAACGGCATGACCGGATGGGCGGTGAACCGCTCGATATCGGCCTTGCCCTCGAAATAGGCGTTCTTGCGCCCCGGAGGAATCCACATGGGTGGCTGTGGCGCCATGTCGTGCACCCAAACCAGCCAGCAATAGGCTGTGGCGGTCGAACCATACGGGTCCCACTTGCCCTCGCAGAGCGCCACCCGCTCGGCAAACTGCGCGTAGAGCGTTGGCGGGCGTTCACCGAAAAGGGCTTGATAGCGCTCGACCCCCTCAAGCCATTGCTGGCGCACAAAGGCGGCAACGCCACGCTTGGAACGCCGCAATGCATCGATAACAAAGGCCAGCGTCACATCGCCAAAGGGCGGATTGAAGATCGTCCAGTCGGCCTCTTCGTCGGATTGCAGGTAGTCGGCCTGCCCCACCCATCCGGGCGGATAGCGGCCATCCCTCGAATAGTCGCCGATATCGCTGGCGCGCACGTTCAGCCCATATTCCTGCAACACGCCCGACATGTGCCCTTCGCCGCAGCAGGGCTCGGCAACGACGCCAAGCCTGCGCGGATCGATGCCTAGTCGCGGCAGCACATCGTTCATCAGCGCCCGCGTTGCCCAGGGCGGCGTAGGGAAATAGTCCAGCGACTCCCTCGACTGCTCCCGGCTCGCCATGATCGAGCGAGCGCCGCCGGTCTTCACCTCGCGGCGCAGCATGTCGGGGCGGATGGTGCCTTCCTTGATGCGTCGGGTGAAGGTCTCGGTATCGAGCTTGGACAGCTCATAGAGCGTGCCCCAGCTTGGCGGCAAATGCCGAACATGTTCGGCATTTGTGAGCTTGGTATCGGCCGCGATTGCCATTAGGCGCTGCGCCGCGTCTGCACCAAATGGCAGGTCGTTCGCGATCATCTTGCCAAAGGCGCCATGCGGCAGCGCCGCCTTCGCCTCGCTAATCAGCCGCCCAGTTTCGAAAATGGCGTCGATGCTCTTCTGCCAAGCGCCGCCGATCCGACGCGCCCAAGCCTCGACTTCATAGGTTTCATCGCCAACGATCACGCCGGCGGCCGCTCCAATGATCTCGTTCATCGCACCGCTCCGAGATGAAGCGTGCATTCGACGCGCTGCAAGAAGTAGCCGAAGGGCGTCGGTGCGCGGCGATAGCCGGGGTCCCAGCCAGCATCACGCCACTGCTTGAAGAGCTTATAGCGCGCGGCTCCGGCACTCTTCGCCTCGACAACTACGCTGTCGAAGCCTCGCAGATGGATGGAGTAGAGGCGGTTCATTTCGCCACCTCGATCAGCCGCAGTCGTTCATCGAGTTCGGCAAATGCCACCTGCGCATCAGCGATCTTCTGGCGCACCATCGCCGCTTCGTCCGGCGTGGTGACGCCATCGGCACGCGCGGCAGCGAAGGCGGCAATGGCCTCGGCGCTCTCGGTCGAAATCTTGCAAAGCGCCGCCATATCGCAATCATTGAGATCACCCTGCGGCCTCGGCACCAGCAACATGCCAAGCTCTTCGGCAAAGAGGTTGCCATGCCGGGGTGGCTTGCCCTGGTTCAGCGCAAAGCGGTCAACCTCGATAGCAGCGTCGAGCGGCACGACCCGGTTGGGGTGCTCAAAGCTGGCATATTCCGAGAAACGGGCACTGTGATTGATGCGGCTGGAAACCGCAGCCAGCACCTTGTCGCCACCTGCATCGTCGCTGGCGCGCGCAGTGGCGGGCTTCACCCGCATCCATACCGGCATGGAGTCGGTCATCGTCTGGCCTCCGGAGTCAAAATCGACGCCGCGTGACGCATGACGGGGAACTGAGAGCGGCGCATGAATGGGGCATTGCCGGTGCGTGGCGCTGACCGGGAGGTCGCCAACCACCACGCACCGGCTCGCAGCGCGACCGGCCCCATAGCCGCGTGCGAAGCTGGAAACAAGAAAGGGACAAGGGATGAAGTCACGGCCGTACCGCCTTCGCGGCAAGCCGAAGCCGCGCCCGGCGACCGAGCGCCCGCTCGATGGCGCCGCGCGGAATGCCCGCAACCACCAGGTTGTCGTGATGGACGCCGCTGCCGATCATGTGGCGGATGGCGTCAGCGCGCGCAGCCGTGCCGGGGCGAAGGACGAACCGGCTCATGAGTGAGCCTCGGCTTGTGCAGGTCCGAAAACGTCGGGCCGAAGGTCGTGCCGAGAAACGCCGGTGAGCTTCTCGATTTGAAGCACCCGCTCCGCCGGCACACGCTTCCAGCTGTAGAGCGCCGGATGCTTTATTCCGAGGGCTGCAGCGAGGGCTATCGGGCCACCAGCCTTTTCGGCTGCTATTTCGACAATCTTGAGCATGCCTAAACGTAGGCATTAGTTACGTATTACGTCAAGTGCCTACGTAGGTGAAACAAACGTAAGCAGAGATTACGCTTTGGCCATGGACACTATCGGCACCCGTATTCGCTTTGCTCGGAAACTTCGCGGCCTCACCCAAGAGGACATCGCAAAGCATTTTGGAATTTCGCGGGTGTCAGTCGCCCAGTGGGAAGGACGCGGCAACTCACCAGAACCCGACAAGATACCTGCACTTGCGCGCCTTCTGACAACCACCACTGACTGGATAATTTCGGCCAAGGGCGATGCGCCTGCACCAAGCGACATTCGCGATCTAGAGCGCGCACCCCTTGAAGACATGGAGCTTCCGCCGCCGCCCACTGACGAGCATGGCTACGACATCGAGAACTATCGACCTCGGAAAGACGGCGGCATTCCTGAGCTGGACGCCAAGGCAGGAGCTGGCGAAGGGGCTGTGGGCGAAGTGCTAGTGCTTCCCATGGGGGCAGGCACGAAGTCCGCTCACAAAATTGTCGATGAATGGGTCATTCCCCACCACTACCTTCGGGATGCTGTTCGCGATCCATCGCGGGCCGTTATCATGGGCATCCAAGGCGACAGCATGCTGCCCAATTATGCCCCGGGAGATAAGGTTATTGTGGACCTGACCGAGCACGAGCTTCGAGCGGATGGGGTTTATCTGATCAGCGACGGCTGGAGTGAGCCCCAAATCAAGCGACTTCAGCGCATCCTCTTTACCGTGCCGCCCCGGTGCAAGATCATCAGCGATAATCCCAGCTATGAAGCGCAGGACGTGGACATTGAGGGCGTGCGCATTCTTGGCAAGGTCGCCGCATATGTCGGGCGCCGTTAGGCTGCGGCGCCGACTGCCGAGCATACGCGCAGCGTATCTACCAAGTCGGGGATGACACGCGGATCTAGTGGCTTCCGCATATAGACCCGACCCGCCTCTCCCGCCTCATGCGAACCCACTTCCCCGATGACCGGAATGATGCCGAACTCATCATCACCGCGACCAGGAAAAGCCTCGAACTCGAAGTGCGGGTATTCGCGACGAAGTGCCTGCAAAAGCATTGCTCGCTCCTCCTCTACGCCGTCGAGACGCTGCGGGAAGACCACTACGAAGCTCGTCACCTCGCGCATTCTGTTCTCCATGTGTTCACGTTTGCATTAACGACTCAGAAGGCGCGAAGAGTCCAGAGCCAAATCGCGGACAAATTGCTTCGTAACTGCTGCCTACTTTTTTGCGTTGACAAAACGTAGGCATTGGTTACGTTTCCTCCAGTTTGATCACTGGAGGGCACCATGCCTGCATCTGCAACTGTACTCGCCTTCGACCAGCCCACGCCGGGCATTCACCCCACCGCCTCCCGCATGCTCGACATCATCCTGGCCAACGCCGTGGATGCGCAGCCGACCATGGAAGGCGACTTCGCCGAGTTCTCCCGCGAGGACATCGAGCGCCACCTGCCGGCGGCCAGAGCCGCAGCGAACAAGCAGGTCGTCCGCCAGCTTAATGATGATCGCGGCTTTGAAACCCACACTCAGCTTCTGGCCCGCTGCTCGACCAGCCTCCTGCGCTCTCTGCCCAACGAAGCAGAACTGCATCTGACCCTGCGCCGCGAGGGTCTGAGCAATGCCGAAATCACCCAGCTCTGGCCCGAGTTGATCGCCGTCACCGCCGAGGCCTTCGCCAGGGATCGTGCCGCCATTCCCGCGCGGGTTTAGCCATGCCCCGCGCCGAGTTTCTTTTCACCTTCATCACCGTGCCGCCTGTGCTGGCACTGGTTTTCATGGGGTTCCTCTGATGCAGACCACCTCTGTCGGGGCCACCGAGACCCAGACCCGCCCGGTCATTCTCGGCCGCGACTTTGCCGCACTCGAATGGACGGGCATCACCAAGACGCATCAGACCTCTCATCCGGGGCGTGGTGTTCACTACGAGATCATCCTCACGCCCGGCGAAAGTGCCGCCTGGGAGGTGTTTGTTTGGGATGGCGCCGCTACTGGACAGCGCATCGCATGCTTTCCGTGGGAAGGCACGGTAGAGGCGTTGGACGCCATGCTGGCTAAGGCGAGGAACATCGCCAATCAGGACTGGCAGCGCCGCGCGCAGACCTTGCCGCCGAGTTATCAGGACCGCGTCTACGAGTGGGTACTGTCCTGCTTCGGCGAGGAGATTGCCCGCGACATCGTCGAGCGCAATCACCGCTTCCTTGAGGAGGCTCTTGAGCTGGTCCAATCCCTCGGCTGCTCCCAGTCCGAAGCGCACCAACTGGTGGACTACGTCTATCACCGCCCTGCCGGCGAACCGTTTCAAGAGGCCGGCGGCACACAGGTGACGCTTGCTGCCCTGCTTCATGCGGCTGGCATCACCATGGCAGAGGCGGGCGAAATCGAGCTGACGCGCGTCTGGCTCAAGGCTGATGCCATCCGCGCCAAGCAGGCCGCAAAGCCCAAACATTCGCCCCTGCCTGAAGGTAGCGGTGCACTCGATCCGTCTCGCCTGCCCGAGCCTGAAGCCCTCGTCGGCTACCATGGCGGCCAGACGATGCCCGCGATGTTCCACTATGCAATAGAGGGGCAAAGCCTCGCCGAGATTGCCAAGGGACATGGGTTCGAAGTTCGCTTTCAAGACATGCTCGGCAGCGGGCCTGATGATGCCGCTAATGAAGCGCTTGAGGCGGCTTACGAGGCCGACGCCGACAAGGCTTTGGCCGATTGGCACCCGACCTTCGATGGCGAAGGCTGGATCTATGCTGGAAAGTGGCACGACGAAGACGGCCCCACGTCTTGCTTCCTTCGCAAGAAGGAGATCGCAGCATGAACGCCGTTCCCCGCAAAGGCGACTGGATGCAGACCGTCAGCGGCCTGCAGTTCTGGCCGCTCGATCCGCGCGTCGAAGAGATCATTATCGACGACATCGCCCACGCCCTAGGCATGGCCTGCCGATATGCCGGCCATTGCCTGCAGTTCTATTCGGTTGCCGAGCACTCGGTCTTGATGACCCGCTGGCTGCGCGACAATGGCTACAGCCATGACGAGCAACTGACCGCCCTGCTGCACGATGCGCCCGAGGCCTACCTCGTCGATGTGCCGCGCCCGGTGAAACCCTTCCTCACCGAATACAAAGCCATTGAAGGGCGGCTTTGGCTGATGGTCGCGGCCCGCTTCGGCGTGTCACCCAATATGCCGAACATCGTGAAGTTCGCCGATAACGCCATCCTCAACGACGAGCGCGACCAGAACCTTGCGCCCTGCGTCGAGCCATGGAGCACCGAGGAAGGCCCGCTTGGAGTCACGCTCGAATACTGGTCGCCCTCCCGCGCGAAATCCGAATTCCTAGCCGAGTTCGAGCGCCTGACGGGAGGCCTGCAATGAGCCTTCTCACTCTGGACTTGCGCAATGTCCGCGACGAGGACTTTGCAACGGAAGCCCTTCGTCGGATTCGCAAAGGCGACATTTCGGCCACCTCGCTCGGACTCGTGCTGGACCTCGAAGATTTCGAGGCAGGTGATCTCATCGACGAGGTCAACAAGCGACTGAAGGCCGGAACCATCGACCCGGAAGAGATCGAGGTAAAGACCGAAACAGGGGGGGGTACGAGCGAGGATCAGGATATCGATCACACCGAACTCGAAGAGGCCGCCGCACGCTTCGCGCGCCGCGACTACCCCGAAACCCTTTGGTGCCTCGAAAAGGCGCTCGGGCGACAGTTCGCTGGCCTTGGCGACCTCAAGGTTGGACAGCCCTGACATGACCATTGAAGTTCAGCCAGCCGATTTCAAGCAGGGCCTGGATCGCGTCATGGGCGCGGTCGAGCGCAATAAGGAAAATCCCGTGGTCGGTCATATCCTGCTGACCACGGGCGGCGGGCAGTGCACCATGCGCGCCACCGATTACGTGGTGGAGATCACCACAGCCGTCGAATGCCAGGGAGAAATGCGCCCGGTCGTGGTGCCGGCTGATCGCCTCGGAGACGCCTTCACCCGCCTGGCAGACCGCGGCATTGCCCGTTTCGCTCTCGATGGCGACAAGTTGCTGATCACTTCGGGCCGATCAAAGTTCACTTTGCCACTTTTGGAGCCGGCCGAGAACTTCCCTACCATCGCGCGGGCCGACGTAGGTACGACCTTCGTTGTCGATGGCAGGGCGCTGTCCGACCTATTCGAAACCTGCGCCTTCGCCATTCCCTCCAAGGACTCGCGGCGCCCGATTTTGGAAGGACTGCACCTCTTCGGCGGGGACATACGGCACTTCTGGCCCGGCCACATTCAGGCGCGTCCGAAGCTCTGCGCCGTCGCCACCGATAGCTACAAGATGATGGCTCGCGAGATCAGCGCGGATTTGCCGAGCGATATGCCCGGCATTGTCCTTCCCAAAAGCTCTGTCGGCAAACTTGGGCGCATGATCCGCGAATGGTCAGAAGTGCATGTCGAGATAACGAGTGAACGTCTCATCGCGAGCTTCGGACCCACGCGCTTCGTCACCAAGTTGCTTGAGGGCTCATACCCTGATTGGTGGCGAGCCATCCCGCTGGTCGAGCCAGTCATTTCTTATGACAGTGACGAACTGGCCGCCGCCATTGGCACAACCTATGCCGCTGTCCGTGCGGACAAAAGGTACGGCGCTCTAACCGTCACGTTTGATGCCGAAGAAAGTGCCTTTGATATCCGCAACGCCGACGGAACCGCCGCCGGCAGCGATGCTTGCCACCACTCCATCATCGGTGATGCCGTTCCCAGCTTCGCCATCGGGTTCAACCCAGAATATTTCATTGAGGTGATCGAGCATTTCGGCGCCGAGACCTTGCAACTGAGCGTCATAGCCGAGGACAAGCCGACGCTACTGACCTGCCCCAACCTGCTCGATCGCATGGCCCTGCTCATGCCCATGCGCATCGGCGTCATTCAGGGGTCGGATTGACATGGCCGAAGTTGTGGACATGGAAGACGAACCCATGACCTTGAAGGAGGCTTGCCAGCTAATCTTCCGGGACTCCATAACTCCGGCTACATTGCGCGCCGAGGCGGATCGTGGCCGGCTGGTCATTGAGCGGATTGGCCGCCGCGACTTTGTGACCCGCCGCGCCATTCGGGAGATGCGTAAACTATGCGAAGTGGCCCACAACCCAAAGGTCCGCGCCTCTGGCTCCAGCCCGAGCGCATCCGTTCCGATGGAAAGCCCAACGAACCCGCAGTCTGGGTCATCCGCGACGACGGACGAAGCAAGCGTAGCACTGGCTTCGGCGCTGCTGATCGTGAGCGAGCTGAGCAAGCCCTCGCCACGTACATTGCGCGCAAGCACCAGCCGCAAGCAGGCGGCAACGGTGATACCGCTCAAACGCTGACTGCTGATGTGCTGGCGGTCTTCGCCCGCGATGTCGTCCCGACCTACTCCCGCCCCAAAGAAACAGCCTCTCGCATTCGTCGCCTGCTGACCTGGTGGTCGCAGCCGGCCCATGCGATGCGAACGATGACGGAAATGGGCCGCCCCGTGGTCCGCATGACGGGTCATATCAGCGACATCAAGACTGCCACCTGTCAGGCCTATGCCGAGCACGTCGGTGCCCCACGCTCCGCTTCCATCGACCTTGAGCTATTGCGCGCAGCCATCAACCACTTCGCGGCCGAAGAGCAATTGCCGTGGAAGGTCCATGTCTGGCGGCCGGAGAAAAGCCTGCCCCGCGAACGCTGGTTGACGCGATCCGAGGTTGCGCGCCTGATCTGGCTAGCTTGGCGTCGCCGCCGCAGCCAGGACGAAACCGAAGATGAATGGGCAGTTTGGAAGCACTTGGCGCGCTGGATGGTCATGGCGCACTACACAGGCACGCGCAAAACGGCGATCCTGAAAGCGTCGTTCAAGCGCCAGCTCGGCTTTGGCTATATCGATATCGAGTCCGGCCTCTGGTATCGCCTTGCCGAAGGAACCAGGCCGACAAAGAAGCGACAGCCACCCGCCCGCCTTCCCCTCCCCCTCATCGGGCATTTGAGGCGCTGGAAAAAGAACGGACAGACCTATGTCGTGGAGTTTCACGGCAAGCCCATCGACCGCATCGACAAAGCTTTCCGCAAGCTCGTCAGCGAGAGCGAACTTGATGGCAAGATCGTGCCGCACACCTTCCGGCACACCGCAATTACCTGGGGCATGCAGCGCGGCATGGACCCGTGGGACGCCTCGGGATATTTCGGCATCGACCTCAAAACGCTAACCGAAGTCTATGGCCATCATCACCCCGACCACTTGCAGGAAGCGGCCGCCGCGATGGCTCGTCCGGGCAAGGTCAGGGCTGCAAAATAGACCCGAATTCGACCCGACACTGTCCCGCCACGGTCTGCGGAACAAAATGAGATTTTCCGGTTTCGTTCTCACACAAAACCCCAGAAATCCTCGAATGTGTGCGAATGATTTGAGCTTCGGGAGCAGGGGGTCGAGTGTTCGAATCACTCTACTCCGACCAATCAAATCAAGGGCCTGGCGAGCAATCGCCGGGCCCTTGACCTTTCTGGCGGCAGGCTTGGCGCGCGGCCCTGTCCTTTCCGCTGTTGCCCTCGGCGGCGCCGGAATAGTAAGTTCGGCCAAGTCGTCAAAGGGGTTTTCCATGCGGATCATCGCAATCTGCGCCGTCGTCGCCATTCTCGCTGGTTGCGCGGCGAGCACCGGGCCGAAATACCTGAACAAGGACGGCAATGCCGCCACCTGGGGCGAAGGCAAGCGCGAAATCAATTCGTCGCTGACCCAGACCTCTTCGAAATGGTGAGCTCATCCCACGAGTGATGGCCTTTCGATCCTAGCGGCCCCAAATCACCGCCCCGGAACCACCCGCCCCCCGCCCGCATTGCTGGCACACGCGATGGGAGGCGGAGATGATCTGGCAGAGCGTGGTTTGGGATCGAATGCGGGCCGATGAGATCGCCGAGGCTCCGGGCCTCCATTATTCCTCCGATGCCGATAGCGGCTGGCGCCGTCAGCGGCGTGGCAAGGGCTTTTCCTATTTCGATGGAAAGGGCCGCGCGCCTTCCCCCGAGCGCCGCCGGCAGATCGAGGCCCTTGCCGTCCCTCCCGCCTGGACCGATGTCTGGATTTGCGCCGACCCGCAGGGCCATATCCAGGCCACCGGGCGCGACGAGCGCGGCCGCAAGCAATATCGCTATCACCCCGATTGGACCGCCTCGCGGGCCAATACCAAATTCGACAGTCTCGTGCCCTTTGCGCATAAGCTGCCGAGCCTGCGCCAACAGGTCGAGGCCGATCTGCGCCGCCGTAGCCTCGGGCTCGATCGCGTCGCCGCCTCCGTCGTCTGGCTGCTCGACAATAGCCTCATCCGCATCGGCAACCCCGCCTATGCGCGCGAGAACAAGAGTTTTGGCCTGACGACGCTGCGCAATCGCCACGTCGCCATTTCCGGCCAGACGCTCAAATTCCGCTTCAAGGGCAAGTCGGGCAAGGAATGGAACCTGCAACTGGTCGACCGGCGCATGTCGCGCATTGTCAAATCCCTCTAGGACCTGCCCGGCCAGCACCTTTTTCAATATGAGGACGAGACCGGCTACCGCGCCATTACCTCGCGCGACATCAACGACTATATCGCCGAGCATGCGGGGCCCGATTTCAGCTCGAAGCATTTTCGCACCTGGGCCGGCACGGTGCGGGCCTATGGCCTTCTGGCCGGCCAGCCGGTGCCCGAAAGCCAGCGGGCCCAGGCGAAAGTGCTCACCGGCATTGTCGATGTCGTCGCCAATCGGCTGGGCAATACCCGCGCCGTCTGCCGCCAGAGCTATATTCACCCCGCGGTCTTTGAAAAATGGCAGAGGGGCGTGCTGAAACTGGCGCCGCGCCCCCGCCCCATGGATGGCCTTGACGAAGACGAGCGCGCGACGCTGGCCTTTCTCGAGCGCATCGAGCCCTGAAATAAAAAGGGCCGGCCCAAAGGCCAGCCCTCAAATTCGTCATTGCCGAAGCGGTCAGCGCTTGCGGCCCATCAGGCTCCAGACGCCGGTCACGGTCAGCGCCGCAAGAGCCATCTTCAACACATCCCAAACGAGGAAGGGCTGCACGGCACCAGCCCAGGCGGAGGCCACGACATTGGTCTGGTCGATCCACTGAGCCTGGCCCGAAAGCAGCAGCAGCCAGGCAAAACCCAGCGCCAGCAGCACGGCTTCGCCGACCAGCATGGCACCGAAAAGGGTCAGGGGCTTGGCCGAAGCGCCGCGATCGGCGGCATAGCCGATAATGCCGGCCATGACGAGGAAACCGAGAAGGAAGCCGCCGGTCGGCCCCACGAGGTAAGGCAGGCCGCCGCCGACAGCGAAAACCGGCAGGCCCATGGCGCCCTGCGCCAGGTAAAGCGCGACGGTCGCCACGCCGATGCGCGCGCCAAAGGCAGCGGCAAGAGCGGCAATGGCAAGGCTCTGCAAGGTCACCGGAACCGGCCAGACCGGCACGTTGATCTTGGCGGCAAGGGTGATCACCAGCGTGCCGAGCACCACGGTCGCGAGGTTGGTCGCGAGCTTTGCCGCATCGGACTTGGGCTGGAAGGCGCCGAGCAACGTATTGGGCGTGGTCAAAGTGACGGCCATTTCATACCTTTCTGCAGAAGACACGGTTGCGCCCTCGGGCGTGCCGTGTTCGATCGACCTGTTCTAATCTGTCATTTTTGTTGGCGCAATGGCTCCGCTTTCCCCCCTCGCATTCGATACCAGCTTTCGCCCCGACCTCGGCGCCGCCGTCGCGCTGGCGCCGGGCCTTGCCCGCATTACCGCGCCAAATGCCTCGCCCTATACCTTTACCGGCACCAATAGTTTTCTCCTCGGCACCGAGAGCCTCGCCCTTGTCGATCCCGGACCCGAGGACGCCACCCATCTCGAATCGCTCCACCGCGCCATTGCCGGCCGCCCCGTCAGCGCGATCCTCCTTACCCATACCCATCGCGATCACAGCGCCGCCGCCGCAACTCTTGCCCGGCGCTATGCCGCCCCGCTCTGGTTCGGGGGCCGGCATCGCCTCTCCCGCCCGCTGCGCCCGTTCGAGCGCAACCCGATAAAGCGCTCCTGCGACTGGGATCTGGTGCCCGACCGCACGCTCGCCGATGGCGAAACCATCGCCGCCGGCGACCTGACGATCACGGTCCATGCCACGCCCGGCCATTGCGCCAATCACCTCGCCTTCGGCCTTGCCGAAGCCGGAATCCTGCTTTCGGGCGATCACGTCATGGGCTGGAATTCCACCCTCGTCGCCGTCCCCGATGGCTCGATGGCTGACTATTTCGCCTCGCTCGACAGGGTCATCGCCCTACCCTATCGCCGCTATCACCCCGCCCATGGCGGGCCCATAGCCGATGGCCCCGCCCATGCGGCAGCGCTCAAGGCGCATCGCCAGCTGCGCAATGACCAACTCCTCGCCGCCGTCGGCAATGGCGCAAAAACCCTCGGCGCGGTGGTCAGGGCAATCTACCCCACCCAGCCGGCAAAAATCCGCCTGGCCGCAAGAATGACCATGCAGGCGCATGTCGAATATCTCGAAGAACGCGGCGCCCTGAACGTCAGCCGCGGAATTTTCGGCATGCGGTTGGGTTTGGCCTGAGTCCCACTTCACCTCTCCCTTGGGCGGAGAGGCGTCAGTTCCGCTGAAAGCCCACCGCGCCTTCGCGCCCGGTCTGCCCGCGATGGCGCAGCATATGATCGGCCAGCACCAGCGCCATCATCGCCTCGCCCACCGGCACGGCGCGAATACCCACGCAGGGGTCGTGCCGCCCCTTGGTGATGATATCGGCGTCCTCATTGCCTGTCGTCACCGTCTGGCGCGGCGTGATGATCGAGGAGGTCGGCTTCACCGCAAAGCGGCAGACGATGGGATCGCCATTGGAAATGCCGCCCAAAATCCCGCCGGCATGGTTGGACAGAAAATAGGGCCGATCCGCTCCCGCCCGCATCTGGTCGGCATTTTCGACGCCGGTCAGCGCCGCGGCACCAAACCCATCGCCGATCTCCACGGCCTTGACGGCATTAATGCTCATCATGGCCGAAGCCAGGTCCGCACTCAGCTTGCCATAGACCGGCGCGCCCCAGCCCGCCGGCACGCCCTCGGCCACCACTTCGATAACCGCGCCCACCGAATTGCCCTGCTTGCGGATGCCATCGAGATAGTCCGCCCAAAGTTCGGCCGCCTTGGCATCGGCGCAGAAAAACGGATTTTCCCCGACCTGATCCCAGTCGAAATTATTGTAGTCGATCTTGTGCGGCCCCACCTGCACGAGGCTTGCGCGCACGCTCACCCCGGCCAGCACC
>DATMSG010000012.1:0-9903 GCA_035565515.1 Devosia sp. | reverse complement strand
CGATGGCCGCGAAGGGGGCGAGTTCGGTGAGGGGACCGGCGCGCAGTTCCTTGTCATAGGCCCGGCCCATCGAGCCGGACGGGACGCCTTCGAGCGTATGCAGGGCCGTCATGGTAAAAATGCGGTCGCAAAGGGTTTTGGCGCGCTGCGCGATGGGCTCGGACGCCAGCTCGGCGAGGGTGAGAAGGCCAATGAAGTCAACGGGATAGTAGGCGGCCGAATTCCATTCGGCGAGACCGTCTTCCTCCACGGCATCGAACCATGCATGCAGGCGCTCCGTGGCGAGGGCGGCCTGTTCGCGACCCTGGCGGCCGGAGGCAGAGAAGGTTGCGTCGGGCCAGGTGAGGCCGGCAAGGAGCTGGGAGACGTGAAAGCACAGGGCGTGGTTTTCGCTCCAGAACCACATGACGTCATTGCCCGGCTCATCGACCCAATAGCGGAATTCGAGCAGGGCCTTTTCGGTGCGTATGCGCAAATCCTCAGGAAAATCAGAGGCATGGCGGATATAGGACCAGAGCAGCGGCACCGAGACGAAGTCGGCGCAATCGCGGCGTTCCTCGATGGCGAGCAGGGTTTCCTCGATGATCGAGCGGATGCGCGGATCGTCGGCGCGGCCGGTTTCGAAGAGGGCGACGGCGGTGCCCATGCGCATTTCGCCATTGTTTGCAGCATGTTGTAGGGCGAGCTGCTTTCGGGCGGCGAGGTCGTCGGGCAGGATGGTCGGGGTGGTCGCATGCAGGACGGCGCAGCCGATACTGCGCTCGACGCGGCTGTCACCGGCGACAAAAGTGAGAAGAAGCGTGTGATAGCCCTCGGGCAAATCGCTGGCACTACAGATGGTTAGCGCGGTTTCGCCGGATTTGAGGGTGAGGGTTTTGTCGAGGAGCAGGGCGTGGGTATGCGAGGTGGCGGTGACCTCGGCGCGGATGTCTACGTCCAGGGTGGCCGGGGAATCAAAGGCTAATGAAATCAATCCGTTAGCGTGGGTGACTTCTTCAGCGGTGCGGACCTGAGCGGCGAGAGATTTGAGGGCAGCGACATTGGCGCCGAGGGCGGCACCGGGGAGGAAAATGTCGAGTTCCACGGCGTCGAGCAGCACCAGTTCGAAGAACCAGTTGACGTCGCGCTCGGCCATATCTTCAGTAAAAACAATGACTTCGCTGCCACCTGCCTTGATGGGCAGGTGGACGGTCGTGGCTTCCGTGCGGTTGCGGGTGAAGGGTTCGAAGCGGGCGGCGAGGACGCCGTCTACCCAGATGTGGATGCCGCCGCGAGTTTCGAGGCGGAAGGAGCAATAGCGGTCGGTGGGCGCGGAAATATGCGTGCGGCACCAACGGCTTAGGCGGGTCGGGCGGTGGCGGAACTGGGAGAATTCGACGCGGCGATTGGAGCCCGGGAGGTAGAGGCTATCGGCTTTCCAGCCGGTTTTGAGAGCAATGGTGCGGTTTGCGACCTCGGCCCAGGTGGCGGTGCGGCAGGGGAGGTCGCCGACATCGACGAAGCCATTGATATATTTATAGTTTTGTGGGTCGCTGGCCGGTGCGGCTGTGCCGGGAAAGTATTCGGCATGGGTGGCGGAAAGTTCCCAGGCATTGAGCCTGTCGCCGCGGGAAATGGTTAGCAATGGGGCGGACATAATGGGCCTAATGTTAGCAGACTGTTGCCGTTGAGAACGTCGGAACGCGGAATTGGATAACCGCTTCCAGCCGATCGAGAAGAGCGGGCAATTCCGCGGGAGACTTGATGCGATAATCGGCCACTTCGGACGGGTTTTCCGGCTCGTGGGTGCGCAGGGTCGACCAGGCCATGAAGATGGAGGTGATGCCCAATGCATTGGCACCGCAAATGTCGCGCGAGAGATTGTTGCCGACCATGACGGTGCGCCAGGCGTCGGCGCGGGTGAGGCCGGCGGCTTTGAGCGCGGCGTCGAACATGGCGGGGTCCGGTTTGTGAACGCCGACATCCTCGGAAATGATGTGGGCGTCGAAATGGTCCCACAGGCCATGATGGGTGAGCATATTGACGAAGGTCTGGCGCGGGCCGTCGGCGACGAGGATCAGCTTGTGGCCGGCGGCCTTGAGGGCGTCCATCATCTCCTTGGCGCCGGGGATGAGGTCGGCCTTCACGACGACTTCGGAGCCGGGGCGTTTTTGCTCGGTGCGCTCATCGATCAGGGTGTCGCCGCAATCGAGGAAGATGGCAGCGAAATGGGATTGCGTCTGTTTGAGCGCGGCCATTTCGGCGGTAACGCGGGCGGGGATCAGGGCTTCGAGGTCGGGCCAGGGGAGCAGGAGCGGCGTCGTGTCGAGCGGATGATAGACGTGGCTCGGGGCGAAGGCGTCGGCATTCATCTTGAGGCGGGCGAGGCGGTGATCCTCGGCCGTGGGCTTGTAGTCGCCGCGTTTGGCGAAGGGATTGCCGAGGTGAACGCCTTCGATGCCGGCGAGGGTGCCGCAGAGGAAGGCGAGCTTTTGCCGATCGGCTTGGGTCATATGGTCGGGGCTGGCCCAATGGGCGTGCTTGCCGGCCTCGACGTAGATGATCGGGTGGGAGCCGGCGGAAGGCGCGTCATCGGCGGCAAGGAGAAGGGAGGCCGTGGGAAGGTCCATGATCTTGCGGCCGCCATGGGAGGAGGCTTCTACCTTGATGACCTGGCCCTCGCGATCGAGGTGGACCCAGACATGTTCGAGGTCGTAGAGGTGGCCGATGTCCCAGTCGTAGTAGATGGCATATTCCAGGGTCACGGCGCCGGCGGGTTCGATTGCGAACTTGCTCGAGGGCGATTGGCCGGGGGCGCGGAAGATCGTGTAGCCGAAGGCATGCGGCTTATAGGGCTCGTGGGCGTCGAGCATGAGCTGGGGAGCGTAGCGGGCGGCGAGGTCCGCGTCGGGCAGGAGAGAAAATTCGGTCACGCCACGGCTCCGACCAACGACAGCTCCTCGGCAAAATGGCAGCGGACCTGGCGTCCGTCCGCGACGGTGCGGAGGCCTGGCACTTCGGTGGCGCATTTGGCCTGGGCATAGGGGCAGCGCGGATGGAAGGAGCAGCCGGGAGGCGGATTTGCGGCATTGCCGATTTCGCCCTTGAGCGGGACGCGTTTGCGGGTGCGGTTGCCGCGCGGATCGGGCTGAGGCACGGCGGCCATCAGGGCTTCGGTATAGGGGTGGAGCGGCTTGGAGAAGAGCAGTTCGGTGGGCGCCACTTCCATGAGGCGACCGAGATACATGACCCCGATGCGGTCGGCGATATGCTCGACCATGCCCAGATCGTGGGTGATGAAGAGATAGGTGAGGCCGAACTGCTCCTGGAGGTCTTGCAGGAGATTGATGTTTTGCGCTGCGACCGACACGTCGAGGGCGGAAACCGCTTCGTCGGCGGCAATGAAGCTGGGGTTGAGGGCGAGCGCGCGGGCAATGCCGATGCGCTGGCGCTGGCCGCCGGAAAAGGCGTGCGGGTAGCGGTTGATGAATTCGGGGCGGAGGCCGACGACCTTGAGGAGTTCGGCCACCCGGTCGCGGATTTCGCCCTGATTGCCATTGCCATGGATGACCATGGGCTCGCCCACCAGTTCGAGCAGGGTCATGCGCGGATTGAGGGAGGAATAGGGATCCTGAAAGATCATCTGCATTTCAGCGCGCAGCGGCCGCATGTCGCGGTCGGAGAGGCGCGAGAGATCGACGATCTCGCCACTGGTGCGGCGGAACAGAATTTCGCCATCGGTCAGGGTATAGGCGCGCAGCATGAGGCGGGCGACGGTGGATTTTCCCGAGCCGGATTCGCCCACGAGGCCGAAGGTTTCGCCCTTCCTGATGTCGAGCGAGACATCGTCGATGGCCTTGACGTTGCCGACATGCTTTTTGAGCCAGCCGGCATGGATGGGGAAATATTTCTTGAGGCCGCGGACCGAGAAGAGCACGTCATCGGGCAGGGTGAGGCTGGCGGCCGGCTGGTCGGAGATCTTGATTTCAGACATGGGCGTGCTCCTCTGCGAGCTTTTCGGCAAAGTGGCAGCGGGATATTTGATTGCCGAACTGCTTTGCGGGCGGCGTCGTCACATCGCAAATGCCGGGAACGGCATAGGTGCAGCGCGGATTGAAGGCGCAGCCGGGCGGCACGCTGAACGGATCGGGCACCATGCCCGGAATGGTGGGCAGGCGCCGGCCCTGATCGACGCCGAGGCGCGGAATGGAGCGCAGCAGCGCCTTGGTATAGGGGTGCTTGGGCGCATAGAAAATGTCGTCGACCGTGGCGGTTTCCACGATGCGGCCCAGATACATGACCGAAACGCGGTCGGCGATGTCGGCGATCACCCCGAAATTATGGGTGATGAAGATGATGGCCATGCCCAGTTCGGCCTGAAGCTCCTTGAGGAGATCCAGAATCTGGGCCTCGGTGGTCACATCGAGAGCGGTGGTGGGCTCGTCGGCGATGAGCAGGCTCGGGTCACAGGAAATGGCGAGGGCGATCATGGCGCGCTGGCGCATGCCGCCGGAAAGCTGATGGGGATAGGCATCGACCATTTCGGCGGGACGCGGCATCTGCACCTTGGCGAGCAGATCGATGGCGCGGGCGCGGGCATCGGCGCGGTTGAGGCCCTTGTGGAGCTGGACCGTGCGCATGATCTGGGTGCCGATGGTATGGACCGGGGAGAGGGCGGTCATCGGCTCCTGAAACACCATGCCGATATGCTGGCCGCGCACCTGACGGATGGCGCGGCTATTGCGATCGAGCGCGGACAATTCGAATTCCTCGCCCGTGCGCGGGCGAAGGCGGATGGAGCCGCCCGCAGCGACGGCGCGCTTGGGCAGGAGGCGCATGATGGCGCGGGCGGTGATGGATTTGCCCGAGCCCGATTCCCCGACGATCCCCAGCACTTCACCCTTGTTGACATGGTAGGAGACGCCGTTGACGGCCTTTACCAGGCCCTCGCGGAGGGGGAAGTGGACCTGGACATCGTCGAGTTCGAGCAGGCGTTCGGGCGGCATTGGGGTGTTGGTCATAGTCTTACTGCCCATAGGGGTCTGCCGCATCGCGCAGGCCATCGCCGAGGAAGTTGAAGGCGAGAACGGTCATGACGACGGCAACGCCAGGAGAAAGCAGCCAGGGCGCCATCGAGATGGAGCGCAGGTTCTGCGCATCCTGAAGCAGCACGCCCCAGGAGACGATGGGCGGGCGAAGGCCGAGGCCGAGGAAGCTCAGGGCGGTTTCGCCGAGGATCATTTCGGGCACGGCCAGGGTGAGCGCGGCGATGATATAGGAGGTCATCGAGGGCAGCATATGCCTGGTGATGATGCGGTATTCGGACGCGCCGGCGAGGCGCGCGGCGAGCACGTAATCCTCATTGCGGATAGCGAAGAACTGGCCGCGCACGACGCGAGCGAGATGGGTCCAGCCGATCAGCGCCAGAATGAGCGTGATCAGCACATAGACAAAGAGCGGGTCCCAGGCGATGGGGAGGGCCGCGGCCAGACCCATCCAGAGCGGAATGGTGGGAATGGAGCGGATGAACTCCATGAGGCGCTGGATGGAACTGTCGATCCAGCCGCCGAAATAGCCCGAAATGGAGCCGAGCGTCAGGCCGAGCACGAAGGCGAAGATGACGCCGATGAGGCCGGCCGAGAGGGTGACGCGGGCGCCATGGGTGAGACGGGAAAAGACGTCGCGGCCGAGATCGTCGGTGCCCAGAAGGTTGATCTGCTCGCGGCGGTCATCGACGCCGAAGAGGTGGATGTCGGAGGTGAAGAGGCCGAAAAAGCTGTATTTGTCGCCCGAATAGAAGAACTGGATCGGCAGGACGGTTTCAGTATCGACCTCGTAGAGCACGCGGGCGGTGTCGGCGTCGCGCTCGCGCGAGAGGCCATAGACGAAGGGGCCGACGAACTGGCCTTCGTGGAAGAAATGGATGGCGGTCGGCGGCGCAAGGGTGCGCAGGCGCGAGACCTTGAACGGATCATAGGGCGCGACCTGTTCGGCAAAGACGGCGCAGAGCGCGAGCAGGATCAGGAACCAGAGCGAAACCAGCGCCAGGGTGTGCTTGGAAAAGCGGCGCCAGATCAGCTGCCAGGGCTTGGCGGTATAGAGGTCTTCCTTGTGGTCGACGGTCTTGATGGGGGGCAGGGCTTGGTCGGTCATGGGGCAGACCTCACGCGTAACGGATGCGCGGGTCGAACCACGCAAGGAGAATATCGGAGATCAGCGTGCCGATGACGGTGAAGACGCTGAGGATGAGAATGAAGCTGCCGGCCAGATACATGTCCTGCATCTTGAGGGCCTGGAGCAGCAGGGGCCCGGTGGTGGGCAGATTGAGCACCACGGCAACGATGATGTCGCCCGAAAACAGCGCCGGGAGGGCCCAGCCGACCGTCGAAATGAACGGATTGAGCGCGACGCGGACGGGGTAGCTCCAGACGACCTTGCCCTCGGAGAGGCCCTGGGCATAGGCGGTTTCGACATAGGGCTTGCCCAATTCGTCGAGCATATTGGCGCGCATGACGCGGATGAGGCCCGCGGCGCCACCGGTGGCGAGGACAATGAGCGGAATCCACAGATGGGTGACGAGGTCCCAGGCCTTGGCCAGACTCCAGGGGGCATTCTGGAATTCGGGGGAGAAGAGGCCGCCGACATTGAGGTTGAGATAGGAAAAACTCAGCCACATGAGAACGAGGGCGAGGAGGAAATCGGGCACGCCTTTGCCCAGGAATCCGAAGACGGTGAACAGATAGTCGAGGAAGGAATATTGGCGGGTGGCCGAATAGACGCCGACGGGAATGGCGATCAGCCAGGTGATGACGAGGCTGGCCGAGGAAATCATCAGCGTCAGGCCGAGGCGATCCCAGATCAGGTTGGAAACCGGGGCGTTCCAATCGAGCGAATAACCGAAATCGCCGCGCAGCACGATGGCGCTGATCCAGCGCCAATATTGGACGAGCATGGGGTCATTCAGACCCAATTGCTCGCGCATGGCCGCTTCCTGGAGGGGGGAGATATAGTCGCCCATGCGGCGCAATTCGGCGGCATAGGCCGAGACGTAGTCGCCCGGCGGAAGCTGGATGATGACGAAGGAAATGAAGGAAATGAAGATGAGCGTCGGTATCGCCAGAAGCGCGCGCCGCAGAATAAAGGCAACCATGCTGCCGGTTCTCCCCGTTCCGGCCGGGCCGACCCCTGTGGGCGGGATCGGGGCCGGAGAAAGGCTCGGGAACGGAAGGCCGTCCCCGAGCGCATTTTCGAATTAGTTCTGATCGAGCCAGAACTGCTGGGTGCGGGCAAGGCCCACGCCGCGGAAGATGTCGTCCTGCACGAGGTCGGGCTGAACGTTCTGCATCTTGTTGGAGACGACGTTGACCACCGGGCCTTCGCCATAGACGCCGATGACCCAGCCGGATTCGGCGAAGATCTTGACCATCTGGGCGACATAGCCATCGGCATCTTCGACGGACGAGGACTGCGAAGCCTGATCCCAGAGGTCGAAGATCTGGCGGATCGGATGATCGGCCGGCGGCTCGATGCCGGATTCGCCTTCGGTCGTGTACCAGACGTAATACTGGTGGGCGAAGCTGTCCGAGCCCATGAGACGGCGCGGATCGGCCGGGACATAGGTCATGCGGTCATAGGGGACCCACTGCATCTGGAAGTCGTTATTGGCGCGGTTATTGTCCCACTGGGTGCGGTCGATAACGCGCGGCAGCATTTCGATGCCGACTTCGGCGAAGTTTTCGGTCAGCAGTTCGAGGGTCTTGGCATAGGAGGCGTCGTTGGCCTCGACGATCAGGCTGAAGCGCTGGCCATCGGGACGCAGGCGGAAGCCCTGGGCATCGCGCTCGGTGAGGCCTGCACCGTCGAGCAGCTCATTGGCGAGATCGGGATCGTATTCGACCCAATGCTCGGACAGTTCGGGCACGTAATATTGCGAGCCCGAGACCGGGGCGGCCTGAATCGGCTTGCCCAGGCCAGACTGGGTCAGTTCGATGATCAGTTCGCGATCGACGGCGACCGAGAGGGCCTGGCGGACATCGGCGTTTTCAAAAAGGCCCCGCAGCACCTCGTCGGTGGTGTTGATGTTGGGCACCAGCGACCAGATGTTGGAGTCCTTCCAGTTGACGATGTGATAGCCGCCGCGGGCTTCGTTTTCCTTGTAGAAGGTGTAGTTGGCCAGGTTCAGGTGCCGATCCTGCATGTCGAGCTGACCCTGGGCGATCATCAGGTTGAGCGTTTCGGGATCCTGGAACAGGCGATGCTCGATGCGGTCGATATAGGGGAGCTGGTTGCCCTCCTGATCGACGGCCCAATAATAGGGATTGCGGACCATGGTCACGGTATCGGCCGGGGGCGGGGTCTCGATCTTCCAGGCGGTGAGCACGGGAAGCTCGGGATTGAGCCACCAGGCGGTCGCGGCGCCCTTGGAGCCCCAGAGGTCCTTCCAGCCGGCAACGTTGAACTTGGCGGCGGCCGCGGTCAGCGCCGCTTCGTCGGCATATTTATTGTTGAACTGGCTGAGATAGTGCTTGGGGAACAGGAAGCTGGGGCGATCGAGGCTCGGCTCGCCGGTCGAATCCTTGGCCAGAATCTGCAGGAAATAGACGTAGGGCTGGCTGAACTTGACGGTGAAGGTGCGGTCGTCGGCGATCTCGATTTCCATCGGCTTGCCGCCGGGAGCGAAGGTCGCGTCGATATTGGGCGTAATCTCGGTATTGAGGAAGATGTCCTCGTACCAGAACTTGACGTCTTCGGTGGTGACCGGCTCGCCGTCGGACCATTTCAGGCCCTCGAGCAGGGTGAAGGTGAAGGCGGTGGAGTCTTCGTTGACCGAATAGCTTTCGATGAAGCCCGGGGTCAGCTCGGCGCCGCCATTGGCGTCGGCCGTCCACTTGAGGACGCGCTCTTCCATCAGCTTGGTCGGGCCCCAGCGGTCGCCCGGACCGCTGAAGGCGCGGCGCCAGGTGCCGCCATATTCGCCAACCGAGAGAGCATTGACCACGGTCGGATTGGTGGGCAGGCGCTCGTCAACGGCGGGCAGGGTGCCGGCGCTGACCTGTTCGGCCAGCATCGGCGCTTCCTGGAAAGCCCAGGCGGAGCCGGCCATGGCCGTCGCCGACAAAGCGGCGATCGCCAGCCGTGCGATCCACTTATTGGCAGTCATAAAACTCTCCCTCATGCTTGGTCCGCTAATGCACCATCCGGTGATATGCGGGCGTCGTGAATTCATTGTCGGGGCAAGCGCATTGCGGACATGAAAAATTTTCATGATTGCCTCCCGTTCCGTCCTGTAATCGGCGCTGCATGTACAATTGGCTTGTATCATTTGCAGATTTTGTGCTGTTACATTGGCAATCTATGCGTCACTTTAGTGCCAGTGCAATACGAAAAAATTTGCATTATAACAAAACCACGGTGCGACGGCGCGGCTTTTGGGGATCTTGAATGGAAGATTGGCAACTGGATCAAGGCTCTAAGGTCGCGGATCGGCAGGCCCAGCGGTCGCCGCTTTCGGTCCGGAAAAATTCACAAGCTGGTTACTTACGGCTTTTGGCCGAAGCGATGATGACCGACGAATTGCAGCAGCGGCCGGCGCTGGCGCAGAAAATCGGGCTCTCGCGCATGGCGGTTTCCGAACTTCTGGCGGGGCTCGAAACGCGGGGGCTGGTGCAGGTTGCCGGCGCAATCGGGGGGGCGCCCGGGCGCTCGCAGCTCTCCTATACGATCAAGGCCGATGCGGCGATGACGGTGGGTTTCGATGTCGGGGGCACCAAGGTTGCCGGGGCATTGAGCGATCTGCGCGGACATATCCTGGCGGAACTGACCGAACCGACCGCCTTGAGCGGGGCGGAGGGCCTGGTTGCCCAACTCGGGCGCATGACGGGGGCGCTATGCGAAATGGCGGGGGTGCCGCGGTTCCGCCTGCGG
>DATMSG010000011.1:0-5409 GCA_035565515.1 Devosia sp. | reverse complement strand
TCGGGCAATCGAGGTCGAGGTTTTCAGCCTGTTTTCCGGCATCGCGCAGGCAGGTATGCACGATGGTCTGCTGGGCGCGGCTGACATTGGTGGCAAAGACAACGGGGGTATCGGGCGCCAGACCCGCCTCGAGCAGGCGTGCCACCAGTTCGCCCGAAGTGCGACCGGCCATGTAATAGAGATGCGTGGTCGATTTGTCGGCGAGTGCGGTCCAGTCCAGATTGACCGGCAGTTTGCCGTCACGGCTATGGGCGGTGACGAAGCGGACGGATTGGGCGCAATCGCGGTGGGTCAGCGAGAGTTTCAGCTCTGCCGCAAGGGCCAGGGCGGTGGTTATGCCGGGAACGACATCGACCGGAATGCCGGCGCGATCGAGCTCGGCGATCTCCTCGCCCGCCCGGCCGAAAATCATCGGGTCGCCGGATTTGAGGCGCACCACGTGGCGCCCGGCCTTGGCCAGCGCGATCATGGTGCGATTGATATCTTCCTGTTTGCAGCTGTCCCGGCCGCCGCGCTTGCCGACGAGAATCCGCTTGGCTTCGCGCCGCGCCAGTTCGAGCACCTCGTCGGAAACGAGGTCATCGAAGAGAATGACATCGGCGGCCTGGAGAGCCCGCATGGCCTTGAGGGTGAGATATTCGGCATCGCCCGGGCCGGCGCCGACCAGAGTGACGCGGCCGCCTTGCTTGCCCTTGGCCTCCTCGATCCAGTTTTCGAGCTCGGCTTCTTCCGCCGGCGTATGAAAAGCCTTGTCGGCAAGGCGTTGCCAGAAATGGCGCCGCTCGGGGCCGGGCTGCAAAAGATCGGTGACGCGATTGCGCACGGAGCGGGCGATCCCGGCCCAATCGGTCAGGCTTTTGGGCAGCATGGATTCGATGCGCTGGCGCACCGCCTGGCCGAGAATGGGCGCGGCGCCGGTCGTGGAAATACCCACCACCAGCGGCGAGCGATTGACGATGGCGCCGAACTGGAAATCGCAGAAGGCGGGCTTGTCGATGACATTGACCGGCACGCCGAACCGGCGCGCCGCGGCGGCAAAGTGGGTAGCTTCCTCTTCGTCCTCGCAATCGCCGATGGCCATGGCATAGCCGGCCCAGGCGATGACCGTCCAGTGGCAGAAGAGCAGGGTGACCTGTCCGGACGCGGCGAGACCCGCCATTTCCCCGGAAAGCTCCGCCTCGGGCGCAGCGACTTCGACCACGGCGCCGGTCGCGGCCAACAATTCGGCTTTCCAGGCCGCCGCTTCCGAGCCACCGGCAAGCAGGACGCGCTTGCCGGCGAGGGTGTAAAAGACCGGGAGGGTCGAGAGGGTGGCAAGGCGCGGACGCTGTGCTTCACCCGGCTGGCGCGTGACGATCTGCATCTCCCGGTCTCCTTGCCTGGCCTATTCGGCCGCCACGGGGCTGGCCTTGACTTCGCGCACGCTGCCAACCGTAGAGGGCTTCTTGCGCGAGGGAGCGGTGCGGCTATGCGTGGCGTAGAGGGTCAAGCCCACGAAGGTGAGACCGCCGACAAGATTGCCGATGACGGTGGGGATCTCGTTCCAGATCATATAGTCCCAGAAGGAGAACTGGCCGCCGAGCAGGATGCCCGAGGGGAAGAGGAACATGTTCACGATGGAATGCTCAAAGCCCATGTAGAAGAAGAGCATGATCGGCATCCACATGCCCAGAACCTTGCCGGTGACCGAATTGGACATCATGGCGGCGACGACGCCAGTGGAGACCATCCAGTTGCAGAGTACGCCGCGGATGAAGAGGGTGAGCATGCCGGCCGCGCCATGGGCGGCATAGCCGAGCGTGCGGCCTTCCCCGATATGGCCGATGCGTTCGCCCACGGCATCGGGCGCCTGGGTGAAGCCGAAGGTGACGACCACTGCCATCATCAGTGCCACGGTCAGCGCGCCGGCGAAATTGCCGGTAAAAACGAGGCCCCAATTGCGCAGCACGCCGCCAATGGTCACGCCCGGCCGCTTGTCGATCAGGGCCAGCGGCACCAGCGTGAACACGCCGGTGAGCAGGTCAAAACCCATGAGATAGAGAAGACAAAAGCCGACCGGGAAGAGGATCGCCCCGGCAAGCGGCTGACCGGTCTGCACGCTGATGGTGATGGCAAAAGCTGCAGCCAGGGCCAGAATGGCCCCTGCCATGAAGGCGCGGATCAGCGTGTCCCTGGTGGACATGAAGACCTTGGCCTCGCCGGCATCGATCATTTTCTTGATGAAGTCAGAGGGGGC
Organism: Devosia sp.; assembly: GCA_035565515.1. Classification (GTDB taxonomy): domain Bacteria; phylum Pseudomonadota; class Alphaproteobacteria; order Rhizobiales; family Devosiaceae; genus Devosia. Next base: position 3,173 of record DATMSG010000011.1, on the reverse strand, counting down.
GACATAGTCCATTTTGATTGCTCCTGATGGGTCAGGCCGCGCTGGCGGCGGCAAATGTTTGCGCATCGATGAGGATGCGGTCCTGGTGGAGACGGAGCGGATAGGTCCGCACCGCGCCCTCGTCGGCGCCCTGGGCGACGCCGGTTTCGAGCGAGAAAACCCAGTTGTGAAGTGGGCAGGTGACGGCAGCGCCATGGACGATCCCCTGGCTCAGGGGGCCGCCCTTGTGTGGACACTGGTCGTCGATGGCAAAAACCCTGTCATCGGCGGTTCGGAACACCGCGATCTTGCCCAGCGGTGTCTTGATGCAGCGGGCGCCGCGGCGGGGAACGTCTTCCAGGCATCCGATATCGACCCAATCGTTCATCGCCATCACTCCGCTGCCTGCAACATCTGGAAATCGGCCATGGCGGCGAATTCGTGAGCGTCGCGGCCGTTGACGCGCTCTTCCCAAGGATCGACCTGGGCGAATTTCTGCGAATAGACGAAGCGCTCGAAGAGCTGCCGGCGCTTGGTTAGGTCCTCGACCACATTGGCCTTGATGGAGTCCGAGCCGACGCGTTTGGCCCATTTGTAGATGCGCTCGAGATAGCGCCCCTGCTCGCGGTAGAGCTGGGTCAAGGCGGCGATGATCTCCATCGCCTCGTCCTCGGTCTTGGCGTGGCAGAGGACTTCGGTGCCCTTGATGTCGAGGCCGGCGGCACCGCCGAAATGGATTTCGTAGCCGGAATCGACGCAGACGACGCCGATGTCCTTGCAGGTGGCTTCGGCGCAATTGCGCGGACAGCCCGAGACAGCGAGTTTGAGTTTCGCCGGGGTCCATGACCCCCACATGAACTTTTCGATGCGCACGCCGAGGCCGGTCGAATCCTGCGTGCCGAAGCGGCACCAGTCCGAGCCGACGCAGGTTTTTACCGTCCGTAGCCCCTTGGCATAGGCGGCGCCGGACATCATGCCGGCCTTATTGAGGTCGGCCCAGACGGCGGGCAGGTCTTCCTTCTTGATGCCCAGAAGATCGATGCGCTGGCCGCCCGTCACCTTGATGGTGGGGACCTCGAACTTGTCGGCAACATCGGCAATGGCGCGCAGCTCGTTGGCGGTGGTCAACCCGCCGAACATGCGCGGCACCACCGAATAGGTGCCGTCCTTCTGGATATTGGCGTGGACGCGTTCGTTGATGAAGCGCGACTGGCCATCGTCCTCATATTCGCCCGGCCAATTGGCAACGAGATAATAGTTCAATGCCGGCCGGCACTTGGCGCAGCCGCAGGAGGTTTTCCAGCCCAGTTCCTGCATCACGGCAGGAATGGATTTCAGCTCCTGCGCCACGATCAGGCGGCGCACCTCGTCATGGCCGAGCTCGGTGCAGGGGCACATGGGCTGGATGGCGGCGGGGTTGTAGCTATCGCCCAGCGTCGCCATCAGCAGCTTTTCGACGAGCCCGGTGCACGAGCCGCAGGAGGCCGAGGCCTTGGTATGGGCCCGCACATCGTCGAGCGAGGTCAGGCCCTTGGAGGCGATGGCATTGGAAATGGTGCCCTTGCACACGCCATTGCAACCGCAAATCTCGGCTTCGGCGGGGAGGGCAGCGACTGCGGCGAGCGGGTCGGCAGCGCCGCCGCCGCCATAGCTCTGGCCATAGATGAGCGTATCGCGCATCGGGGCAATATCGGTGCCGCGCTTCAAAAGATCGAAGAACCACGAGCCGTCGGCCGTGTCGCCATAGAGCACGGCGCCGAGGATGCGATTGTCCTTCAGGACGACGCGCTTGTAGACGCCTGCCGCGGCATCGCGCAGCACGATTTCCTCGCGGTCATCGGCTTCGGCAAAATCGCCGGCCGAATAAAGGCTGACGCCGGTCACCTTGAGCTGGGTGGCCGTCTGGATCGGCTTGAAGGCGGATTTTGTGCCGGTCAGGGTCTTGGCGGCGACCTTGGCCATGTCATAGAGCGGGGCGACGAGGCCATAGACGGCGCCCTTGTGCTCGACGCATTCGCCCAGCGCCAGAATGTCGGGGTCGGAGGTCACCATGGCATCGTCGACGACGATACCGCGATTGATTTCAATGCCGGCATCGGTCGCAAGCCGCGTTTCGGGGCGGATGCCGGCGGCCATGACCACCAGATCGGCGGGGTAAATCGTGCCATCGTCGAGCGCCACGGCCTCGACCCGGTCGGTGCCGAGAATGGCTTTGGTTTGTGCCTTGCAGTGTACCTTGATGCCGCGCCCTTCGAGTTCGCGCCGCAGCAGGTAGCCGGCCGCGGCGTCGAGCTGGCGTTCCATCAGGTGCCCGGCAAGGTGGAGAACCACAACCTCCATGCCGCGCCCGCGCAGGGCGGCTGCGGCTTCAAGGCCGAGCAGGCCGCCGCCGATGACCACGGCCTTGGCGTCGGGCTTGCCGGCCACGGCAACCATGGCTTCGACATCATCGAGATCACGGAAGGCGCGTACGCCGGGAAGGTCCTTGCCGGGAATGGGAAGAATGAAGGGCGCCGAACCGGTGGCTATGACCAGCCGGTCATAGGGCGTTTCAACTCCATCGGCGAAGACGGTCTTGGCCGCGCGCTCGATCTTGGTGACCGTCTGACCGAAGCGGCAGCGCACATTGTTGGCGGCGTACCAGGCGGCATCGTGCGTGACGATATCCTCATAGCGCTTCTCACCGGCCAGAACCGGCGAAAGCATGATGCGATTGTAGTTGCCGCGCGGCTCGGCGCCGAAGAGCGTTACGTCGTAGCGACCCGGCTCGGCCTCGAAGAGGTGTTCCAGCATGCGGCCCGAGGCCATGCCTGCACCGATGATGACGAGTTTTTCGGCCATGTTCTTCCCATCAAACCGGGGTCCAGCCGGACCCGAGGACCAAAACGAAAACGCCGCCAACCAGCAGGAACCCCATCCGAAAGACGGGGAAACTGTGGTTGGCGGCGTTGCCAATATGTGGCGCCCGTCATTGGACGCCGGAATGTCACTGCGCCGAAGCGCTCGGGAATATCATTGCAGGAAGCGTGCCAAACTGGGCCTTCCCGTCAAACTGCTTATTTTTCAGATCGTTACAGCGAACTGGTCGAAAATTGGAAGCGTTGCAACAGGTGGTTATTTGCACGGCAGATCGGCAATCTGCTTATTTCGTGTTCATATTTTCTGCCCGGCAATGTAGCTATCGAGCCTGTCGG
>DATMSG010000010.1:0-5046 GCA_035565515.1 Devosia sp. | reverse complement strand
GGCACGCGCGTGGTCTTGCCGGCGCCGGGCTGGGCGACGAGCACGGCGCTATTGCCATTGGTGAGGGCGTCGGCCAGGGCCGGCAGGGCGGCGTGGATGGGCAGGGGCGGCAGGGTCATGGATTGGGCATAGCGGCAGGAGCGCGCGCTGGGCAAGAGGCGGCAACGCCGTGGCCGGCAGAACGTTGTGCCGGCATGGCTAAAAGCAGAACCCGGCATGGCGAAATCAGGATCGGCGTTTCCGGCTGGACCTATGCGCCATGGCGCGGGAATTTCTATCCCGAGGGGCTGGCGCAGAAACGCGAACTCGCCTTTGCCGCCCGGCAGTTCAATGCGCTCGAGATCAACGGCACCTTTTATGGCATGCAGACGCCCAAGGCCTTTCGTACCTGGGCGGAGGCGGTGCCACCGGGTTTCGTCTTCGCGGTCAAGGGATCGCGCTATCTCACCCACATGTTGCGGCTGAAGGACCCTGAGCGGCCGCTGGCCAATTTCTTCGCCTCTGGGCCGCTGACCATGGGCAACCGGCTCGGACCCATTCTCTGGCAATTTCCTCCGCGCTTTCGCTTCGACCCTCAGCGGATCGAGGCTTTCTTTCGCCTCCTGCCGAAAGACACGGGTGAAGCGGCGGCATTGGCGCGGCGGCATGACGACAGGCTCAAAGCTCCGGCGGACTATGGCGATGGCGCGGTGCGCCCACTGCGCCATGCCATGGAAATCCGGCACGAGAGTTTTCGCGATGCGGCCTTTATCGACCTGCTGCGGCGCTACGATGTGGCGTTGGTCTGTGCCGATACGGTGGATTGGCCCCTGCTCATGGATGTCACCTCCGACTTCGTCTATTGCCGGCTGCATGGCTCGGCCGAACTCTATAAATCGGGCTATTCGGACGCGGCGCTCGATCGCTGGGCCGAGCGGGCAAGAAACTGGAGCCGGGGCAAGGCGACGGACGGCAATTTCGTCACCAGGCCGACGGAGGATGGCAAGGCGCGCGACGTCTTCGTGTTTTTCGACAATACCGACAAGCTCATGGCGCCGGGCGATGCCAGGGGGCTGATGCGGCGGCTGGGCGTCGTCTGGGCACAAGACGGATGATGTGCGGCTTTTTCGGTTGGCACGGTTTTCAGTTTTCTTTCACCGGGTTAGGGTCCGCTGCCGCCGCTTCTGCAAAAGGCCAGAAAACCCATGCAACTGACCCGAATCAGCAATAGCGACCTGACCGTGGATGTGGCCGCGCTCGGTGCCGAGATGCAGGCGCTCTCGACCCGGGATGGCCGCAACTGGCTCTGGAGCGGGGACGCGACCTATTGGACGGGCCGCTCGCCGATTCTGTTCCCCATGGTCGGCCGCGCACCCATGGACGTGATCAGCGTGGGGGCCGAGCGCTATCAGATGGGCCAGCACGGCTTTGCCCGGCGCAGCGCCTTTACCCTGGTCGAAGAGTGGCGCGAGCACTGCATCTACCGCCTCGAATCCTCCGAGGCGACGCGGGCCATGTATCCATTCGATTTCGCGCTCGATGTGGAGCATCGCCTGGAAGGGCGGGCAGTCATCGTTACGGCCACGATCACCAATCGCGACACGGTGCCCATGCCCTATGGCGTCGGGTTTCACCCCGCCTTTGCCTGGCCGCTGCCGGGCGGGGAGGGGCAGGGCCATGGCGTGACGCTCGACAATGGCGGCGAGCCGGCGCTGTTCCGGCTTTCGGGCGGGTTGGTCAATCCCGTGCCGCTGGCCTCGCCATTCGAGCGTGGCAGGCTGATGCTCAACCACGCTGATTTCGAAAAAGACGCAATGCTCTTTCCCGATGGGGCCGGCACGGGGCTGGTCTATGGGTCGGAGAATGGACCGAGCATCCGCTTCTCATGGGAGAACCTGCCCAATTTTGCGCTCTGGACCAAGCCGGGGGCGGGATTCATCTGTCTCGAGCCCTGGCAGGGCACGGCGGCGGAGGTCGGCGGCTCGGATGCGCTGGATCAGCGGCCTTATACGGCGTTACTGGAGCCCGGGGCGGTGGGGACGTATAGTTTCAGGGCGGAACTGGTGGGGTAGGCTGCCACGAGGTCGTCCTTCGACAAGCTCAGGATGAGGTCTACTGGGAGGCCAGCCAGGGCTTAAGTAGACCTCATGGTGAGCTTGTCGAACCACGAGGTCGTGCCCGCGACAGCTCTGGCAGGTCCTCATATCGCCCCGCGATCAATGCTTCCTTCTTGCGGCGCGACCAGCTCACGATCAATCGCCTGATTGACGCTGTCGAATTCTTCAATGCAGCAGAGGTTTACGGGGCGCCGGGAGTGGGTGTAGCCCCCGCTGATACTTTCATTGTGTTCCCAGAGACGCTCCTCGATGGGGCGTCGGGTGATGCCAGTGTAGTAAGAGCCATCGGCGCAACGCAGAACATGGACCGTGAAAGCCATGGCGCGCCCGACCTCGTGGTTCGACAGGCTCACCATGAGGTCTACCTGGAAGCGGAGCAAGGGTTACTCCTAGGTTCCCGCGTTCGTCCGTCAGCGCAGCGGGGCCATGGCACGCCCGACCTCGTGGTTCGGCACCCACCATGAGGTCTACTTGGGAGCGGAGCAAGGGTCACTCCGCCGCGCCGCGTTCCTCTGCCAGCATGTCCGGGCCATTGGGATCGCCCGGGGCCGTTTCCACCCCAAGATCGGGGAAGGCGGCGATGCGCGATCCGCGGAAATCGGTGCGGATGACGATGAGGCCGCGTTCTTCGAACCAGGTCAGGAGACGGCGGGCGCGGCTGGTCGAGTGCGTGCCGTAGAGGCGGGCGATGGTGGCGTCCGAGGGGCAGGGGCCGCCGGTGAGCGCGGCTTGCGCCACGACCAGGAATACGCCCTGCACATCGTCGGTGAGCGTTTCGGAAAGCGTCAGGGCCTGCTGCCAGCCGTCGGACGAGGCGGTTTCTTCGTCGGGGGCGACGCGGGCGACGGCGAGGAGGCGCTTGAAGGCGGGCAGGGCCGGCGGCTCGCCGGGGACGCGGCTGATACGGCAGCGGACCAGGAAATCCTGATAGAGCTGGGCCGTGTTGCGGAAACCGGCATCGGGGTCGCTCATCAGCTCGGCCATGACCGATTTGATGGTCTCTTCGCGCTCGGCCTCGTCGATCTCGGGGAAGAGCGAGGTGGGCTCCGGCTCGCGCTCGGCGCGGGCGCGCGCCACCTGGGCGAGGAGTTCATTGGTCGAGGGAGGCGGGGGCGGGGGCGGGCGGCGCACCACGGGCCGAGCGATCTCGTCGGGATCCATGGTGAAGATCAGGTCGGCGGCATCGACCGGCGCTTCGGGGAGCGGGGTGAGTTTGGGGCTCGTCGAGCGGGCCGAGGTTTCGACCGGGCCGATGACAATGGGCAGCGGGCGGCGCGATACGGCCGGGCCGAGGGCCACGAAATGACCGCGGGCGAGATCGCGAAACTGTTCGGCCTGGCGGCGGTCCATGCCCAGAAGGTCGGCGGCGCGGGCCATGTCGATATCGAGAAAGGTGCGGCCCATGAGGAAATTGCTGGCTTCGGCCGCGACGTTTTTCGCCAGTTTCGCCAGGCGCTGGGTGGCGATGACGCCGGCAAGGCCGCGCTTGCGGCCGCGGCACATCAGGTTGGTCATGGCGCCGAGGGAAACTTTCCGCGCTTCGTCCGATACTTCGCCGGCTGCGGCGGGGGCAAAGAGCTGGGCTTCGTCGACGACGACGAGCACGGGATACCAGAAGTCGCGATCGGCATCGAACATGCCGCCCAAGAAAGCGGCGGCGGCGCGCATCTGCTGCTCGGCGTCGAGCCCTTCGAGATTGAGAACGACCGAGACGCGGTGCTGGCGCACGCGGGTGGCGATGCGGGTCAGCTCGGCTTCGGTGCGGGTGGCATCGACGACGAGATGGCCGAACTTGTCGGCAAGGGTGACGAAATCGCCCTCGGGGTCGATGACGCATTGCTGCACCCATGGGGCGGATTGCTCGAGGAGGCGCCGCAACAGGTGGGATTTGCCGGAACCGGAATTGCCCTGGACCAGCAGACGGGTGGCCAGCAATTCCTCAAGGTCCATGTGGGCCGTGCCGGCACCCCGGCTCTCGCCCATGTCGATTGCAACCTGCATCTCAACTCCAGCACATGCGTGGCGAGACCTTTAGCACGCGGAGAAGCCGATTCGGCAAAGAGGCGCTGCAATTCACAGGGTCTTGGGATTTCAGGCCGGTTTGCGGGCGATCATGAAGACGGCGGCCTTTTTCTTGGGCAACCATTCGTGTTCCACGACAAAGCCTGCGGCCTCCATAGCGGCGCGCAACTGCCTCACCGACATGATGTCGAGATGCGGTATCAGGCCGAGCAGGCTGCCGAGCGGGGCGACGAAGCGAATGGCCGGCATCATGTCGGTGAGGCAGGCGGTGCTGGTGATGAAATAGCCGCCGGGTTTGAGCGCGCGAAATACTTTGGCGATGGCGGCCTGCTTGTTCCTCAGCAGGTGCAGGACAGACATGCCGAGCACCATGTCCATGCTTTGCGGCGCGATCTCGACGCTTTCGATGGCGCCGACTTCGAAGCTGATATTCTTTACCCCGGCCTGGTCGGCCTTGCCCCTGGCGATCTCGATCATGCGCTCGGAAAAATCCACGGCACGGATATGCCGGACATTGGGGGCGTGAATGAGCGCGGTGGAGCCGGTGCCGCAGCCGAATTCGAACAGGTCCATATCCCTGTGCAGCAGCCGCCGGGTGGCGGCGAGCTTGGTCTGATAGGCGGTCTCATCGGCAATCGGCTCGGCCGCGTAGCGGTCGGCCCTGCGATTCCAGAAAGCCTGTTCAGTCATAGCCGGCACTCCCGCCAAATCTCGTGAGGGCAAGATAGGGGTTTGCAGGATCAAACAAAATTGCAGAAACGCGCAGAGATCATATACATGAATGCATGGGTAATCACCGCGACCTCGACTGGAACCAGATGCGCGCTTTCCTCGCCACACTCGAGGCGGGGTCGCTTTCGGGGGCGGCGCGACAGCTGGGGCTAACGCAGCCGACCCTCGGTCGGCAGGTGGCGGCGCTGGAAAAGAG
>DATMSG010000009.1:0-3137 GCA_035565515.1 Devosia sp. | reverse complement strand
TCGAAGACCTGTCGCTTGAGATAGCCGAAGGTGAACTCGTATCGCTCTTGGGCGCTTCAGGATGTGGTAAGACGACAACCCTGCGCCTCGTCGCCGGCTTCCTCGAACCCACCTCCGGCAAGATCGAGCTGGGCGGCAAAGACCTCACGCGCCTCCCCGCTCACCAGCGCAATATTGGCCTCGTGTTCCAGAACTATGCCCTGTTCCCGCACCTTTCGGTGGCCGAGAACGTCGCCTTCGGCCTCAAGCAGCGCGGCATTTCCGGCGATGCCAAGGCCAAGCGCGTCACCGCCATGCTCGAACGCGTGGGCCTCGCCCATCTGGCGGAACGCCTCCCCGGCGCCCTCTCCGGCGGCCAGAAGCAGCGCGTCGCCCTCGCCCGGGCCCTCGTCATCGAGCCGCCGCTGCTGATGTTCGATGAGCCCCTGTCCAATCTCGACGCCAAGCTGCGTGTCGACATGCGGGTGGAAATCCGCAAGCTGCAACAGGCCAATGGCACCACTTCGGTCTATGTCACCCACGATCAGGAAGAAGCCTTCTCGATCTCGGACCGCGTCGCCATCATGCATGCCGGTCGCGTCATGCAACTCGACACCCCCGAAGTGCTTTACCAGCGCCCCGCCAACGCCTTCGTCGCCCGCTTCGTCGGCTTCGAAAACCTGATCCCCATGAGCGTCACCGCCCGCGACGGCGCCACAGTCACCGCCCAAATGACCGGCGGCGCCAAGCTCACCCTGAGCCAGGACGATTTCGGCCCCATCCCCAATAGCTTCATCCTCGCCTGCCGGGCCGATGGCCTAGCCGTCACCGACACGGGCACCGATGGCATCCCAACGACGCTGGGCCTGCGCACCTATCTGGGCCGCGCCTACCAATACCAATGCGAAACCCCAGCCGGTCCCCTGGTGGCCAACGGTCCCCTGACCCGGCCGCTCGAAACCGGTGCCACGGCAAAGCTGGTGCCGGTCGCGGAGCAATGCACGATCCTGGCCCCGGAACCGGCGGCGTGATGGTATCGTGACCACCATCCTGACCAATGCCTGGCTGCTCACCCTCGACGACGCCCTCACTGAGCATCGCCCGGGCTGGCTGCAGATCGACGGCGACACCATCACCGCCCTCGGCTCCGGCACCCCGCCCACCGTGGAAAACGCCGAAATCGTGGACTGCAACGGCGATATCGTCATGCCCGGCATGGTCAACGCCCATTGCCACATGGGCATGTCAGTGTTCCGGGGCCTGGGCGAAGACGTGGATGACCGCCTCTATCGCTACATCCTCCCGCTCGAGCGCAAATTCGTCACCCGCGAAATGGTCCGTGCCGGCTCGGCCCTCTCGGCGCTGGAAATGATCCAGGGTGGCGTCACCACCGTCGCCGACATGTATTATTTCGAAACCGACGTCGGCCGCGTCGCCGCCCAATCGGGCCTGCGCGCCATTGTCGGCCAGACGCTGGCCGATTTCGACCCGCCCGACCACAAGGATTTCGACCAGGGCTTTGCCCGTGTCGAGGAACTGGTCGATGAATTCGCCGGCCACAAACTCGTCACCCCCTCCATCGCCCCCCACGCCCCCTATTCCACGGGCCTAAAGGTCATGGAGCGCGTCGCCCGCTGGTCCGCCGACCACCCCGACGTACCCGTCCAGATGCACTTGGCCGAAAGCACCTTGGAAGTCGCCTGGGCCCGCGACACTCACAATCAATCCACCGTCGCCGTCACCCGCGATGCCGGCCTGCTCAAGCCAAACCTCATCTGCGCCCATTGCCTGCAACTGGACGACGCCGACATCACTATGATGTCCGAAGCCCAGGTCTGCGCCGTCACCAATCCGCGCTCCAATGGCAAGGCCGGCCGCGGCATCGCCCCGGTCGAAAAGCTGCGCAATGCCGGCATTCCGACCGGTATCGGCAGCGACGGCGCCATGAGCGGCAACACGCTGGACCTGTTCAGCCAATTCGCCCCCGTCTCGATGTTCGCCAAACTGCTCGGCGGCTCCCGCAAGCCTCTGCCCGCCCTCGATGTCGTCCGCATGGCCACCATCGAAGGCGCCCGCGCCCTCAGCCTCAATCTCAAAACCGGCTCGCTCGAAACCGGCAAACAGGCCGACCTGATCCGCATCAGCCTCGCCGCCCCACGCCTGCATCCGATTTACGACGCCTATTCCATGCTGGTTTTCGCCGCCATGCCAAGCGACGTCACCGACACTATGGTCGCCGGCCGCTGGCTGATGCGCAGTCGGCAGGTGCAGACGCTTGATCCCCACAAGACCCTGCGCGACGCCATGCAGATCGCCACCCAATTCAAGACCGAAATGACCCGCATCGACGAGGCTGCACGATGACCGAACTCACCGCCATTCTCGACGCCGTCGATGCCAATCTCGATGATAGCCTAAGCCGCCTCTTCGAGCTGATCCGCATCCCCTCGGTCTCCACCGAACCCCACTACAAGGACGATTGCCGCCGCGCTGCCGAATGGCTCGCGGGCGAATTGGCCGGCATGGGCTTTGACGCCTCGGTCCGCGACACGGCTGGTCACCCCATGGTCGTCGGGCACGGCCCCAAAATCGCCGGCCCCCATGTCCTGTTCTACGGCCACTACGACGTCCAGCCGGTCGATCCCCTCGCCCTCTGGACCACGCCGCCCTTCGAGCCCTCCCTCGCCCCGCAACCGGATGGCGAAACCTTCATCCTGGGCCGCGGCGCCTCCGACGATAAAGGCCAATTGCTGACCTTCATCGAAGCCTGTCGCGCCTATAAAGCAGTAGCCGGCACCCTACCGATCCGTATTTCCATGCTGTTTGAAGGCGAGGAAGAAGCCGGCAGTCCTTCACTTGGGCCGTTCCTCGAGGCCAATGCTGAGGACCTGCAGGCCGATACGATCCTGGTCTGCGACACCGACATGTGGGACCACGACACCCCCGCCATCACCACCATGTGGCGCGGCTTTGTCAGCGAGGAATTCACCATCACCGCCGGCGACCGGGACCTGCATTCCGGCATGTTCGGTAGCGCCGCCCGCAATGCCGCCCAGTTGATCGGCACCATTATCGGCAAGCTCCGCAGTGACGACGGCGCGGTCGCCATTCCCGGCTTCTACGGTGGCGTGCAGGAGGTTCCCGCTGCCATCATCGAC
>DATMSG010000008.1:0-4175 GCA_035565515.1 Devosia sp. | reverse complement strand
CCGATTATGCCGCGGCCAATCGGGGCATGCTCGATTTCATCGCCGCCCTGCGCTGGGTGCGCGACAATATCGCCGCGTTTGGCGGCGATCCCGATAATGTCACGCTGGTGGGCATGTCTTCGGGGTCCTTCACCATTTCGGCGCTGTTCGGCGTCGATGGCATCGCCCATCTCTATCGTCGCGCCTGGCTGATGAGCGGGCCTGCCAGCCGGATCATCGCGCCAGATACGGCCGCGGCCCTGGCGCAGGATTTTCTCGCCCGGGCCGGCATCGAGCCGGGAGACAGGGCGGCCTTGGAACGCCTGCCGGTGGAAACCATTCTTGCGGCTCAGGAAAAAGTGCTGGCCGTGCATCTGGGAGAGCGCAATGCGCCCGGCGGACGCACCTTCGGCATTGTGTTCGACGGGGCGAGCCTGCAGCGGCACCCGCTCGATGGGCTCGCCACCGGGCGGTTTGCAGATCATCAGATCGTTCTCGGCTGGGCCCGGGATGAAGCGCGCATGTGGTACGCCTTCGGCATGATGCCCGAGATCGGCGCACGCCAGACGCTTGTCGCATCCATTGCGCGCTTTTACCCCGATGATGCCGAGGCGCGACTGGAGGCGCTCGAGGCGGAATTACCCGGCCTCGATTTTACGCGCTACGAGGAGATTTTCCTCTCGCGCGCCATTTATCGCGATCCGGCTTTGCGGACCGTTGCCGCCCATAGGCAGCAGGGGGGCACGGGATATGCCTATGAGTTTTCGTGGGTCCCCAAATTCGAAAACGGCCGCCTCGGTGCCGCCCATGGTTTCGATGAACCATTCGTTTTCGACAGCCTCGAAAGAGTACCGCTCGCTGGGGATGATCCCCATGCCGGCCAGTTGGCAGCGGACATGTCGAGCGCCCTGCTTGATTTTGCAAAGGACGGAAGCTCGCTTTACTGGCCGACGGGCCTTTCGGCCTGGCGGGAATTTTCCTGAAGCGGAAGCGCCCGTTTCGACCCCATCGTGAGACGATCCAGCCACCCTGCAAGAGGAAAGCTTGATTTCTGCTTCCGCGCAGCCAAACTGCGCGGATGACAGAAGAAAATCCCCCTGAAGAAGTTTCGCTGATCGGTGGCCGGTCCACGGTCTCGACCCGCGGCGGTGTGGTCTATCGGCAGGCGGCTCCCTGGTCATCGACAACGATCGCGCTCCTGCGCCATCTCGAGCGGGAAGGGTTTGAATATGCCCCGCGCGTCGTGGGCACCGGCTTCGACGACCAGGGCCGCGAAACCCTGACCTATGTCGAGGGGGAAAGCCCGCATCCCTTTCCATGGGGCGACGAGGCGCTTCCGCTGCTGGGCCAAATATTGCGCAAGCTCCATGTGGCCGCATCGACCTTCGTGCCGCCGCAGGAGGCCGTTTGGCGCCCCTGGTACGGCAGAAATATCGGGCACCCCTCGGTGATCGGGCATTGCGACACCGGCGCGTGGAACATTATCGTGCGCGATGGCCTGCCCGTGGCCCTGATCGATTGGGAAGAGGCAGGCCCGACCGATCCCCTGGTCGAACTGGCACAGGCGTGCTGGCTCAACGGATTGCTGTTCGATGACGACCTGGCCGAAACCCTGGGGCTGGGCTCCGTGGAACAGCGCGGCCGCCAGATCGGTGCGCTGCTCGACGGATATGAACTGCCGCGCTCAGACAGAGCCGGGTTCGTGGACCTGGTGAGCAATTTCGCCCTTCTCAGCGCCGCCAATGAAACTATCGAGGCAAAGGTCACCCCGGAAACCACCGAGGCGACGGCGCTCTGGGCAATCACCTGGCGAACCCGAAGCGCGGCCTGGATCGTCAGGCATCGCGAGGTTCTGGACCGATTGGTGATCTCGGGCCGGTAGTGCCCAAATCTGACCCTGCGCCCAGGTGCTGCACAACGACGCCGAGGCGCGCCTCAATAGACCTGTCGATAGGTGCCGGGCTCGAAGAACTGCATCTCTTCACCGCCCCCGGGCTTGCGCACGAAGGCCCGGATACAGCCGTTCCAGCGTTCGACGCGGGTGGCATCGACGCCGCGCTGACGCAGATGCATCATGTCGAAATTGTCCCGGTCTTCCGCCGACATTTTGCCGCCGAAGGAAAAGCCGAATTCTACGCGCCCGCTTTCGAAGGCACCGTCACAGAAGGGGGCGGCCATGGCGCTCCCGGTCAGGAGGAGGACAAGGCCGAGTGCGGGAACAAGGTGGCGGATCATTTCGAATCTCCAAAGTCACGAATTGTCTGAACGTCAATTGTGGCGTTGCTGCGCCGCGCGGCGCTCCTGCCAGCGAATAATAACGACCACGGCGGGAATAGCAAAACTGAGCATGAGCAGCCGGATGACGTGGTGGGCGGCAATGAAGGCGGTGTCATAGCCAAGGGCGATGCCGAGCGCGCCCATGCCTTCAAGGGCCCCGGGCGACAGGCCGAGCCAGATCTGGCCGAAAGGCATATCGACCAGTTGCGCCACGCCAAGGGTCATCAGCGTGACGATGCCCACGGTCATGGCGGTGGCGATGAGGCCGCCTTTGGCGGCGGCCATGAATTCCCGGCGGGTGATGCCCACGAAACGGGCGCCGATCATGGCGCCGGTCAGGATGAAGGTGATGGTCACCAGAGGCGTCGGCATGGCTTCGGAATAGAGCCCGCCGAGCTTGGCGGCGGTGGCCGCGGCCATGGCGCCGAGCACCATGCCGGCCGGTATGCGCAACCGGTCGAAAATCCAGCCGATGGCGACGCAGCCGAGGGCGAGCAGGATCAGTTGAAGAGGCGAGAGAAAGGCGCTGGCCGCCGTCACCTCGAAATGATCGATCGGCAGAAAGGTCGCGCCGACCGGCACGGCGATGGTCAGCATCAGGATGCGGATGACCTGGATGATGACGATCTGCCGGGCATTGCCGACCCCGGTTGCGGCTATGCCCATGACGAAGGAGAGATGGCCGGGAAAGGAGCTGAGATAGGCCGTGCCGGCATCGAGTCCGAAGAGGCGGTTGAGCATCCAGCCGGTGGTGGCGACGATGATGACCAGCTCGATGGCGAGGGCGGCCAGGCTGATCGGCCAGCTGGCCAGCAGGGTCAAACTATCCGGGGCAACGCTGGCGCCCATGGACATGCCGATCAAGACGAAAACCACATTGCGCAGCCAATCGGGCAGGGTAACCGGCACCCCGGCCATCGCCGCGATGGTAACCGCCAGGGCGCCGCCCATCAGCCAGCCGGCCGGTAGACCGAGCCAGGTGGCAATCCCGCCGCCCAGGGCGGAAATGGCCAGCGTCAGCAGCAGGACGAGAAAATTCTTCGGCGGGGAGAGGGGCATAGCGCAAGATCGGCGGGCGGGATGGACCCTATCCGCCTATAGGGTTGGCCGGGCTTTGTCACCCATCCCGGCGCCCCCGGCGATCACATCAGGTCTTTCCCTGCCGGCCCATCGGACACAGAGAGCGGCCGCCGGAAAGATCGGGCAGGCGGAACGGGAACCGGTTCGAGAAAGTTCTGCTGGACCGCCAGGCGAGAAAAACGCGAGCCGGTCCTGCGCTCATTTTCCCGGGGCCTTGCGCTTGACTGAAGCCGCGCAGTGTTCCCGGCTGCGTTAACACATTGTTATCCATAATCAACATGGGGCGAAGGCTCGGTCTCATGCGGAACATTGTATTGGCTTGTGCATAAGCGCGATGCTGATTGCCAAGACTGGATAAATGTAATTCAATTTTATGAGGGCTGGGGAGGGTGTTCTGGTCATTCCGCGCGCCGAGGCTGAGGCCTATCTTGGTGTATTGCTGCGCCATGCCGGGCTGATCGTTTTCGTCATCCTGCTCGCCATAGTGGGCGCGCTGTCGGTGACGAGCGTCTTGCGCCCCATTTATACCGCAACCGCTTTGATCATGGTTGAACCTGCCTCGGCCAATCTGCTGGCCTCCCGCACCACGAGAGATGCGCCCAATAGCGGCGCGGTGGATGGCGTGGTCGAAATCATGCGCTCCGACCCGGTGCTGGCACGCGCCGCCGAATTGGCCGATCCGTTCGAACTGGCCGATTTTGCCTCCGGCTTCGATCTGCAACCGTGGGTTCTCGGTTTTTTCCGCATAAAGGCCGAGCCTTTGGCGCCGGGAGAGGCGGGGCGGGCGCAGGTGCTCGCGCTCATGCAAAGCTCGATCGCGATCGAGCGCCGGGGCCGGA
>DATMSG010000007.1:0-41669 GCA_035565515.1 Devosia sp. | reverse complement strand
GGGGTCCTGTCGCTCACCGACCGGCGCCTGCGCGTCGGTGCGCCGCAACGGGCCGCCAGGCCGGCGATGGAGCCGGCGGAATGAAGCGCCTGCTCGCTCTCCTCGCCATGTGTCTTTGCCTCGTTCTCCCCGTTCTCGCCGTCTCGCCCGACGAGATGCTGGACGATCCGGTGCTCGAGCAGCGGGCGCGCGATATTTCGGCGGGCCTGCGGTGCCTTGTCTGCCAGAACCAGTCGATCGACGACAGCGACGCCGATCTTGCGCGCGATCTCCGCATTCTCGTGCGCGAGCGGCTGGTGGCGGGCGACAGCAATGCCGCGGTGGAACAGTATCTCGTCGATCGCTATGGCGAATATGTGCTGCTTAACCCGCGGCTCAACACTCACACGCTGATCCTCTGGATCGCCGCTCCGGTGCTTTTGGGGTTGGGATTGTTCGGCCTCTTCCGGGCCATTCGGAGGGCGCCGGCCAAGATCGGCGAAGGCGGCCTTTCCGAGGACGAAAAGCGCGTTCTGGCCGAACTTTCGGGTGCCGGGGAAGACGAGACGCGAAAGGGCTGAGGGCGGCTTGCTGGCGCCATGGCGGCGGGATATGCCTTTTTCATGAGCATCCATCTCGCGCCCTTGCCCACCGTTCCGCATCCCGATTTCGACGCCCTTGTGGCCGAACTGCCGGCGGGAGCCGTGCCCGTCTTCAAGACGGCTACGCCGGTGCTCGGCACCCTGCTGCAATCGGCGCCCTATCTGCTGGAACTGGCACGGACGCATGCCGAGTGGCTGGCCGATGCGCTTGAGCGCGGTCCCGATATCGTTTTTGCCGAGCTGATCGCCGCAGTATTCGCGGCTGGGGGCATGGCGGACGAGGCGAGCCTTGGTCAGGCCTTGCGTATCGCCAAGGGGCGAACGGCGCTTCTGGCGGCTGTGGCGGAAACCGGCGGCGTCTGGACGACGGCGCGCGCGACCGAGGCCCTGTCCGATCTTGCCGATGCCGCTCTCGAAGCGGCGCTGGATTTTCTCATGGGCCAGGCCTTCGACAAGGGACAATTGCTGCTGTCTCGCGAAGATGCCTGCGCCAGGAATTCCGGCCTCGCGCTTTTTGCGCTGGGCAAGCATGGCGGGCGCGAGCTCAATTATTCGTCCGACATCGACATCGTCGCCTTCTTCGATCCGCAAAAGCCGGTATTGGCCGATCCCGGCGAAGGCACCAAGATTTATTCGCGCATGGTGCAAAAGCTGGTGGGGCTGATGGAGGACCATCAGGCCCATGGCTATGTCTTCCGCACCGATCTGCGCCTGCGGCCCGACCCAGGTTCGACGCCGGTGGCGCTTTCGGCCGATGCCGCGCTCGCCTATTACGAAGTGCGCGGCCAGAACTGGGAGCGCGCCGCCTGGATCAAGGCGCGGCCCTGCGCGGGCGACAAGCAGGTGGGCGAGGCGTTCGTGAAAGAGCTTGCCCCCTATGTCTGGCGCAAGCACCTCGATTTTGCGACCATTGCCGATATTCAGGCGATGAAACGCCAGATCAACGTTTCCAAAAATGTCGGCGACATTCGCGTCGAGGGCCACAATGTCAAACTCGGTCGCGGCGGTATCCGCGAGATCGAGTTTTTCGCCCAGACCCAGCAATTGATTGCCGGGGGTCGCGACAAGGCCTTGCGTGTGCGCCCAACCTCGCAGGCGCTGGCAGCGCTGGCGGCAGCGAACTGGATTAGTCCGAAAACGGCGGGCGAGCTAACCGAGACCTATTGGTATCTGCGCGCGGTCGAAAACCGCTTGCAGATGCTGCGCGACGAGCAAACCCATATCATGCCCGCCACGCCCGAAGCCGTAGCGGTCATCGGCAGGCTCATGGGTCAACCTGATCTCAAGGTTTTTGAGGTTGACTATCGCGCTGCTCTGGAACGGGTCGCGCGTTACTATGCCGAACTGTTCACCGAGGGAGAGTCCCTCGGAACAGTGGAAGGCAATCTCGTTTTCACTGGCAGCGACGATGATCCGAATACGCTCGAAACCCTGACCAATATGGGCTTTGCCAATGCGCATAAGGCCATCGAGACAGTGCGCAAGTGGCACTATGGCAGCTATGCCGCCACCCGCAGCGCGGCGGCGCGGGCGCATCTGACGGAACTGCTGCCCGCGCTCCTGACAACGCTTGCCAATGCCGGCAGCGCCGATCTGGGGCTCGCGCGCATGGATGATTTCCTCTCGCGCCTGCCCGGCGGCGTGCAGCTTTTTGCGCTGCTGCGCAACCACGCGCAATTGCGCTCCTTGCTGGTGCAGTTCATGGCCTCGGCGCCGCGCATGGCCGAGGCGGTGATCCATCGCGCCCATGTCGTGGATGGCCTGATCGATCCCGCCTTTGCCAATGATGTGACCCATCGCGACGTGCTCGTTGCCAAGGTCGATTCCTTCCTTGCCGAGGCCCGCACTTATGAAGAGCTGATCGATCGCGCCCGTATCATCGGGCAGGAGCAGAAGTTCCTCGTCGCGGCGGGGCTGCTCTCGGGCACGGTCAGCGCCGCGGTGGCCGGCGAGCAGTTTACCGCTCTGGCCGAAACCCTTCTCCACCGGCTCTATGCCAGCGTGCAGGAAGAGTTCGCGCGCCGTCATGGCCGGATCGCGGGAGCCTCCACGGCGCTGCTCGCCTTCGGCAAGATGGCGAGCCGGGAGATGACCGTCACCTCCGACCTCGATTTCATCCTGCTCTATGACGCGCCCGACACGGATTCCGATGGTGAGCGCCCGCTTGCTCCCTCGCACTATTTCGCGCGGCTGACCCAGCGCCTCGTCGCTGCGCTGGCAGCGCCGACCAGCGAGGGCGTGCTCTATGAAGCCGACATGCGCCTGCGCCCTTCGGGCAATGCCGGGCCCCTGGCGACGAGCCTGACCTCATTTCGTTCCTATCAGCGCGGCGAGGCCTGGACCTGGGAACACCTGGCTTTGAGCCGCGCCCGGGTCGTGGCCGGAACGGGCGATCTGCCCGCTGTGGTCGAGCGCGAAATTGCCGAGGTCATGGCCATGCCGCGCGACAATGGCAAGATCATCGACGATGTCATGAGCATGCGCGCGCTGATGGCCAAGGAGCGCAAGCCGCGCCACGCCTTCGACCTAAAACTCGCCAATGGCGGCCTGGTCGATCTCGAATTCATCGCCCAGTCGGCGCAATTGGTGGCGGGCGCAGCGATCGGCCGGCCACAGGCGCCGCCGGCGGAGGTTCTGGCTCGCCTGGGCCAGATCAGCCTTGTGCCCAAGGGCAAGCGGCTCGCCGAAATCCACACCGTTTATGCGACTGTCTTGCAGGTGATGAGCTCGGCTCTCGTCAGCCCTTTCAAGGACGACGCCTGGTCTCCGGCATTTCAGGAATTGCTGGCGCAGCTCTGCCACTACCCCGATTTCAAGCGTCTGGCGCTCGATATTGCTCAAATGCAGGAAGAGGTCGCGGCGGCGGCCGCGGCTTGGTACGAGGCCGCGCGAACGCTTTAGGCCGCTGCTGTCGCTTCGCTATTGCGAACGTCGAGGGGCAGCGAAATGGCGACCGTCGTGCCCACCGACGGTGCCGAGTCGATGACCATGCGGCCTCCGCTCAGTTCCGCTATGGCCCGGGAAATGGAAATGCCGAGGCCCGGGCCGGCACCCTCGCGGGTAAAGGTGGCATCGCCCAGGGCAAAGGGCTGGCTGAGGCTTGAAAGCCGCTCTTCGCTCATGCCGATACCGGTATCGGTCACCTCGATGACGACGCCATCGTCGGCGGCAAAGGTCGCCAGCGTCAGCTTGCCGCCGGCAGGAGTGAAGCGAATGGCGTTCTCGACGATGTTTCCGACCATGCGCACAAAGGCTAGGCGATCGCCACAGAGCATGGCGCCCGTTTCGGAATTGACCGAGAGAGCCAGGCCCGCTCTGGCGATCTGGCCCCGGTAGCGGCGGCAGGTGGCACTGATGACCTCGTCCAGCGGCACGGCATCGGCGCGCAGCACCTTCTGTCCATTTTCGAGTTCGGCCAGATCGAGAATGGCGCCGAAGGAGTTGAGCAGATGCTCGCCTGAATTCTTGATCGACTGCACATATTCGGCATAGCGCGGATCGCCCAGCGCGCCATAGGTCTGGCATTCCATCAGTTCGGCAAAGCCGATGATATGGTTGAGCGGGGTGCGAATGTCGTGGCTGAGATGGGCTAGAAAATTGGTCTTGGCCCGGCTGGCGGCCTCGGCCCGGATCTTTTCTTCGTGGTAGCGGCGCGCCAGCAGGCGCTGTTCTTCGCGGATGGTCGAGAGCAGCACGTCGGTGCGCCGGCGTTCGGTTTCGTCCGACAGGATGGTCATGAATCCGCCATCGGGCAGGGGACGTTCGTCGATCAGGAGACAGGAGCCGTCCTGCTGGTGCAGCTCTAGGAGGCGGCTTCCGTTCTCTTCTCGCAGGAGCTTCATATAACCGCCCGATAGCAGGCGCCCCAGCGCTTCGGGATAGGTGATGGCATCGCTGTCGAGTTTCAGCCGCTCGCGATAGTCGCCATTGCAGACGATCATTCTTCCGTCCGTGGTCCAGCAGGCAATGCCCATGGGAATAGCGGAGGTGAGGCTGCGATAGGTGTGGCGCTCCATGAGGTCAGGCATGGCCCCGCCCCGGCGACGCAGCGTCAGTCCGGTCACAAGGCCAGCCAGAGCCAGGGCCGCCGCCCCGCGCCCGGCCAATGCGCCGATTGCGCCCGCTTGTTCTGCCTGGACGCTGACAAGGCCATGCGCTCCCGCCGGCACGGCATGCGAGAAGAAGTCGCCGAAATCGGCCTCCGCCTCGACAAAGCGCGCGCGGGTAATGCCGGGAAAATCGTTCGGCGTGCTCGCAAGCGTCGTTTCGGCCAGGTTGGCAGGCTCATTGGCGACACGCGCAGCCACGGCGACGCCGATCAGGGAGAGTTCGCGCTTGATCTCGCCAAGCGTGGTGGCGACATCATAAACGATGAAGAGGGTCGCAGCGGCAAAGGCCGTGGCTGCGACGGCGAGCGTCACCGGCGTCAAGACGCGGCGTCTGGACCCCTCGGGTGCAGCCGTGCCCTGGCGGCGGAGGCGCCGAAAATCCTGTCCATTGCCCATGCCGAATCCATCAGCATCGGCGCCGGATACCTCCGACGACCGCATGAAATTCTCCATAAATTTAAAGGGTTACGCCCGAAACGATTTGCTCGTTAACAAGTAATGAATCACCCCGAGGGCGCTTGTCCATAGGGGTGATCGTGCCTTTGCGGGCCCGGCGCCAAAACGTGAGTCTCTTGAATCACTTAGGCGAAAAGAAAAATCCTTCCACCATCCTGTGAAAAACTCCGCCCAGGGGTCGGTACTGCCAAAAAGAGCGGTGCCTCCCCCTTTGGAGGTGGGGAGGCATGGCATTTGTGCAAATTGCCGGGTGTTTAGCCCGCCAGGATTCGCTCGACGATGTCGCCGGTATTGCGGCTGAGTGTGTGCTGATTTCTGAGCGCTTCGAGTGCGGCGCGGCCGGCGTCCCGGCGGCCGCTTTCGAGCATTGGCAGGATGCGGAAGCCGGTGAGCACGCGCGCGGCGACCTGGGGATTGACCTTGTCGATCTCCGCCGATGCTTCCGTGACGAAACGGAAGCCGAGGCCGTCGGCCCGCGCGAACTGGGCCGGATTGCTCATCACGAAGCTGCCGAGCAGGGCGCGCAGGCGGTTGGGATTGGTCCGCGGAAAATCCGGTGCCGCCAGAATGGCTTGCATGCGCTCGATTGCGGCATCGTCCGGGGCCTGCGAGGAGGCGACCAGCCACTTGTCGAAGACCAGGGGATCGCCGCCGAAGCGGGTGCGGAAGTCGCCGAGCAGGGCTGGGGCGGCCGCGGTCCAGTTGTGCGCCGAAATGGCCAGGGCCGCATAGCGGT
The DNA here is from genome assembly GCA_035565515.1 of Devosia sp. Lineage (GTDB taxonomy): Bacteria > Pseudomonadota > Alphaproteobacteria > Rhizobiales > Devosiaceae > Devosia. The sequence continues at coordinate 35,787 of DATMSG010000007.1, read as the reverse complement.
CGGTCATATTGCTGGCGGCATGATATTGCGCCTCGGCCAGGGCCGCGCCGCGATCCGATCCGGCGGTGAGCAGCGACAGAAGGCCGTTGCGCAGCGAGCGCCGGCCGGCCTGCGCGGCATCGGGACTATAGGGCTCGACAACCTGCAACTGGGTATGAAGTCCTTCAAGCTGCCCGGCCGCGGGCTCGACCAGGGCGCGGATGAGGGTGCGCCGCGCTTCTGCAACGGCATCGGGATCGACATCCCGGCCGATCTGCCGCGCAATCACCGTTTCGGCGGGCATGGCAATGGCCTGCGCCTTGAAAGCATGGTCGAGCGCGGGATCGTCGAGCGTGTCGAGGATCGCCTGACGCAGGGCATCCACATCGCTCGACATCGGCGCCTTGCCCGTTGCCGCCGCTGCCAGCAACTGGGTGGCTACGGTCTGCAATGCATCCCAGCGATTGAAAGGATCGCTGTCGTGCCGGGCAAGGAATAGCAGATCTTGCTGGGTGAGACCGGTCGTGAGCTTTACCGGCGCGGAAAAGCCGCGAAGCAGCGAAGGCACGGGACGGTTCGCAACGCCGGCGAAGGTGAGCGTGACGCTCTCGCCATCGAGCACGATAAGATCGTCCTTCACCGTGCCGCCGCTGACGCCGGTCCAGCCCATCGGGCTGCCATTGGGCCCGATCAGGCCGAATCTGACGGGGATGACGAAGGGAGGCTTATCCGGCTGGTTCGGTGTCGGCTCGGTCTTTTGCGTCAGGGTGAGGCTATAGGTCTGGCTCGCCGCATCGTAGCTGTCGCTGGCGGTCACCGCCGGCGTGCCGGCGTTGAGATACCAGCGCGAAAACTGACCGAGATCGGTGCCGGTCGCATCCTCGAAAACCTTGAGGAAAGCCTCGATGGTCGTTGCCTCGCCGTCATGGCGCTCGAAATAGAGGTCCATGCCTTTGCGGAAGCCGGCTTCGCCCAGGAGCGTTGCCAGCATGCGCACGACTTCGGCGCCCTTCTGGTAGACGGTGGTCGTGTAAAAATTGTTGATCTCGCGATAGCGATCCGGCCGCGGCGGATGGGCCAGCGGCCCGCCATCCTCGGGGAACTGCGTGATGCGCAGGTTTTCCACGTCATGGATGCGCTGCACCGGCCGGCTGCGTTCGTCCGAGGAAAATTCCTGGTCGCGATAGACCGTCAGACCTTCCTTGAGACAGAGCTGGAACCAGTCGCGGCAGGTGATGCGATTGCCGGTCCAGTTGTGGAAATATTCGTGCGCGATGACGCGCTCGATATTGGCATAGTTGGCGTCGCTCGCCGTTTCGGGCAGGGCAAAGACCAGCTTGTCGTTAAAAATGTTGAGGCCCTTGTTCTCCATCGCGCCGAAATTGAAATCGGAAACGGCGACGATGTTGAACACGTCGAGATCATATTCACGGCCGAAACGCTTTTCGTCCCATGCCATCGAGCGCTTCAGGCTGTCCATGGCGTAGAAGCACTCGGCCTCCTTGCCATGGGTGCAATAGATGGCGAGATCGACCTTGCGCCCGCTGCTGGTCGTAAAAGTGTCGGTGATCCCGCCGAGATCGCCGGCCACGAGCGCAAAGAGATAGGCAGGCTTGGGGAACGGATCTTCCCAAAGCGCAAAATGCGTGCCATCGCCCGCTTCGCCCTTGTCGATGAGATTACCGTTCGAGAGCAGGACCGGGGCAATGTCGCGCGGCGCGGTGATGCGCACCTTGAAGGGCGCCAGAATATCCGGGCGGTCGAGATAATAGGTGATGCGCCTGAATCCCTCGGGCTCGCACTGCGTGCACCAGGTGCCGTTCGAGCGATAAAGCCCCATCAGCTTGGTATTGGTCTCGGGCGTCAGATTGACTTCGGTTTCGAGCACGAAGCGCCGGAAGGGCGGCTCGACTATGGTGAGCCCGTTGTCGTCGGTTGCATAGGCCGACAGCATCATCGGCAATCCATCGATGGCGATCGATTGCAGCGTCAGCCCATCGCCATCGAGAACCATCGATGTCCCCGGTGCCGTTTCGGGCCGCGGTTCGATGGTCATCTGCGTGCGAACCCGCGTCCCGGCCTCGGTGATCCTGAAATCCATGTCCACGGCAACGATGGCATAGGGCGTCGGCGCGTAGTCCTTGAGGAAGATCGTGTGCTCGGTTTCGGTGCGCATGAAATGGTCCAGTGCAACGTTATTTTCTGGTATTCGAATGTGGCCAACCGGCAACAGCCGACTCTAGCCTTTTGTGTATGCTACGCCGCTCTTGGCTGCATAGCCCAATTCTTCAATGCCAATTGGGACGGTATTGGGGAGGAGGCCTGGGCTAAACGCCACGCGGCTCCTCAGCGTTTCCTCGCGAACGTATCGAGCGCGGCTTTTGAAATTTCCCTGGATGGATCGCCCATCGCCAGCCTCTGCTGACGGCCGATGTCATAACCGTCACCTAGCGTTCGGCCATGGTGCCCGTTCGGGACAATATATATGGTGACGCAAGTGCTGAAATGGTTTGAAAAACAGCTGGACGCTTATCCCTTGGGAGAGCCGACCGAGCCACCAAAAGGTCTTCTGGCCTTCTGCTTGCACTATAGCCATGGCGCCAAGAAGTGGCTGGCCGTAATGGCCTTTGCCGCCGCGGCTGTCGCCATGGGCGAAATTCTCATTTTCAGCTTCATCGGCGATGTGGTGAACTGGCTGGCCGGCGCCGATCCCAAGACATTCCTGCAAACGGACGGCTGGAAGCTGGCGCTCATGGGCGCGATGATTGTCTTCATCGTTCCCGGTTTCGCCTTGCTTTCGACGCTGACCATGCACCAGACGCTGCTTGGGAATTTCCCCCAGCGTATCCGCTGGATGGCGCATCGCTATCTCATCCGCCAGTCGATGAGCTACTTCCAGGACGAGTTTGCCGGCCGCATCGGCGCCAAGCTGATGCAGACCTCGCTCGCCGTGCGCGAAGTGGTCATGAAGCTCCTCGACATGCTGGTCTATGTCGTCGTCTACTTCACCGGCGCCGTCATCCTGGCAGCCTCCGCGGATTGGCGCCTGGCCATTCCCTTCCTCGTCTGGCTCGCCGCCTATATTGCGCTGATGGTCTATTTCATCCCGCGCATGGGCAAGATTTCGCAGGCCCAGGCCGATGCGCGCTCGATGATGACGGGGCGCATCGTCGATAGCTACACCAATATCGCGACCGTAAAACTCTTCAGCCATTCCAATCGCGAAGAGTCTTATGCCCGCGAGGCCATGGACGAGTTCATGGACACCGTCTATCGCCAGATGCGGCTTTTCACCTGGCTCAACATGCTGGTGCTCTGGTCTAATGCCCTGTTGCTTTTCGCAGTCGGCGCCACGGGCATCTGGCTCTGGATGCAGGGCGTCATGAGCCCGGGCGCGCTTGCCGTTTCCCTCGGCCTCGTCATGCGCTTCCAGGGCATGAGCCAGTGGGTGATGTGGGAAATGTCCTCGCTGTTCGAGAATATCGGCACGGTCAAGGACGGCATCAATTCCATCTCGCTGCCTCGCGTCGTCTCCGACCAGCCCGGCGCCAAGCCCATCGGCCGCGTCGAGGGCAACATCAAGTTCGACAATGTTTCGTTTCACTACGGAAAGACCTCGGGTGTCATCGAGGGGCTCAATCTCGAGATTCGTCCGGGCGAGAAAATCGGCCTTGTCGGCCGTTCCGGGGCGGGCAAATCGACCATCGTCAACCTGTTGCTGCGCTTCTACGACCGGCAGGGCGGGCGCATCCTGGTGGATGGCAATGACATTGCGACCATCCAGCAGGACAGCCTGCGCGCCAATATCGGCGTGGTGACCCAGGATACTTCGCTGCTGCATCGCTCGGTGCGCGACAACATTGTCTACGGCCGCCCCGACGCGACCGAAGAAGAGATGATCGAGGCGGCAAAGCTCGCCGAAGCGCACGACTTCATCGCCGATCTTTCGGACTATAAGGGCCGCAGGGGCTATGACGCCCATGTGGGCGAACGCGGCGTGAAACTTTCGGGTGGTCAGCGCCAGCGCATCGCCATTGCCCGCGTGCTCTTGAAAAACGCCCCGATTCTGGTGCTCGATGAGGCAACTTCCGCCCTCGACTCAGAGGTGGAAGCCGCCATCCAGAGCCAGTTCGAGCTATTGATGCGCGGCAAGACCGTGATCGCCATCGCCCATCGCCTCTCGACCATCGCCATGATGGACCGTCTGGTGGTGCTCGATAAGGGCCAGATCGTCGAGCAGGGCACCCATGCCGAGCTCGTGGATTCCGGCGGCATTTACAGCCAGCTCTGGGCGCGCCAATCGGGCGGGTTCCTGGAGATGGACCAGGTCGAGGACGCGGCGCAGTAGTATCAGTAGACCTCATCCTGAGCCTGTCGAAGGACGAGGTCGTGACATCAGATTAGTTTACCGACCTCGTGGTTCGACAGGCTCACCATGAGGTCTTCGAGATTTCAGTTCCCGCGCTGAAGAGCGCATTAAACCAAAGGAGATCCCAAATGGGAGATTTCATCATGACGCGACACCTGGGCAATCCGAACACCATCGCCCCGAGCCAATGCAAACCCCTTTCCCGGCACCGAACCTGACCTGAACGAGTGTTCTGTCAGGCGCGGCTCAATAAAATGAGCAGACAATGTTCAACCGCGTCATCGACTTCTTCGACAATCTCTATTCGCCCATCGCCCTGGCCAAAAACCGCCAGCCGCCCATGGGTCTCACGCCCTTCGTTCGCTATTTCGTCGCCCAGTTCAAAGGCGCCTTCGCGATCCGTATTGGCTTGGTCGCCATCGGTTCGATCGCCGATGCGCTCATGCCGGTCTTCGTCGGCATGGTGGTGGGCATGCTGGCAACGACCAATCCCGGCGAAATCTTCGATCTTCACGGCCAGACCTTCCTTTGGATGATCTTCGTCGTGGTCCTCGTTCGGCCGCTGACCTTCGTGCTCGACACCCTGGTGCGCAATCACGGAATCGTCCCCAACCTCGTCGATATTATCCGCTGGCAGAGCCATTGGCACGTCATCCGGCAAAGCTGGACATTCTTTCAGAACGACTTTGCCGGCCGCATCGCCAACAAGATCATCCAGGCCGGCGAAGCCATCGAAATCGGTGTCAATCTCACCATCGACGCCGCCTGGTATGCTCTCGTCTTCGTCGTCGTCGCCATTGTCGTGCTGGCCCAACTCGATCCGGTGCTGCTGGTGCCGATCGGGGTGTGGCTCCTGCTCTATGCGGTGCTCTTCGCGATCACCATGCCGCTCATCGCCCGCTATTCCGAAGAACTTTCGGAGAGCAAATCGGTGATGACCGGCCGCATCGTCGATAGCTACACCAATATCCAGACGCTCAAGACCTTTGCCTCGGGCGAGCACGAAGACAAATATGTCGCCGATAGCGTGCTCGATCACGCCATCAGCTTCCGCAAGCTCATGCGGGTCTTCACCTATATGTGGTCGATCCTCTTCGTGCTGAATGCGGGCCTGGTGGTCTCGGTCACCTGGCTGGCTCTGGCCGGCTGGAACAATGGCGTCCTCACTGCCGCAGCGGTGGCAACGGCCATTCCCTTTGCCCTGCAGATCATGAACATGAGCGGCTGGATTCTGGAAATCGGCTCCAACATCTTCCGCCAGATCGGCACGACCAAGGACTCGATGGATACCATCGCCCAGCCCTTGACCATGCTCGATGCCCCGGAGGCCAAGCCACTCGCCGTCACCAGGGGCGAGCTGACCTACGACAATGTCAGCTTCAACTATTGGCGCGGCAAGGAAGGCTCGGTCATCGACGAGTTCAGCCTGACGGTGAGGCCGGGCGAAAAGATCGGTCTTGTCGGCCGTTCCGGTTCGGGCAAGTCGACCCTGGTCAATCTCGCCCTGCGCATGTTCGACGTGCAGGACGGTTCCATCCGGATCGACGGGCACGATGTTCGCTCGGTGACCCAGGAGAGCCTCCGCGCCGCCATCGGCCTTGTCAGCCAGGATACGTCCCTGCTGCATCGTTCCGTCCGCGAAAACCTCAAATATGGCCGCCAGAACGCGACCGACGAGGAAATGATGCGGGCGGCCGAACAGGCCAATGTCCACGATGTCATCATGGGTCTCTCCGACCCGCAGGGTCGCAAGGCCTATGATGCGCATGTGGGCGAGCGGGGCGTAAAACTCTCCGGTGGCCAGCGCCAGCGCGTCGCCATCGCCCGCGTCCTGCTCAAGAACGCGCCGATCCTCGTGCTCGACGAAGCCACGTCCGCGCTCGACTCCGAGGTGGAAGCGGCGATCCAGGAACAGCTGACCATGCTCATGCAGGGCAAGACGGTGATCGCCATCGCGCATCGCCTCTCGACCATCGCGGCCATGGACCGGCTGGTCGTGCTCGAAAAGGGGCGGATCGTGGAGGAGGGCACCCATGCCCAGCTCCTCGCGTCAGGCGGGCATTATGCCATGCTCTGGGAACGCCAGTCCGGCGGTTTCCTCGATCTCGAAGCAGCGCAATAATGAAAAGGCCCGGTCAAACGACCGGGCCTTTTCTGTCTGCAATACCCCACCATCGTCATTGCCGGGCCTGTCCCGGCAATCCATCGCGCCTCCGGGACAAGTCCGGTTGTGACGGTGAACTGAGGGCTAACGCACGATCGGGAAAAGGCTCCTGATCCTCGGTTCCCTGAGCCAAAGCGCGACCCACGCCAAGGTGCCAAGGTAGATGCTGAACAGCGTATGGCTGAAGAGCGGATTGTCCACCCGCAGGTTTGCTGCCAGCGCGGCGCCAAGCAGTGCCGTCATCAGCACGGCGCCGAGCAGGGCCGTCCGGGGGATGATGTAGAGCACGGCACAGACCACCTCGATAATGCCGATCAGCAGCAGATATTTCGCCGGCCAGCCCACCACTTCCAGCGGCTCAAGCGCCAGCGGTGAATTGATGAGTTTGGGTGCGGCTGAAGCCCCCAGAAGAAAGAGCGTCACCAGCGCGCTCAATACCCAACCTGTCCTGATCATTCTTTGCCTCCTGCGGTTCCGTCATCGTCCGCTCGTTTCTGCGACGAAGCGACAGGGCGGATTTCGACAGGCGCTGACGGAGATTTATCCAGATCAGCTCGCCGCGCCAAAGCGCTGGTTGCGTTCGGGTCGCCAACCCGCGTCGCTTTTTTCGGCATGGGCAAGGGCCATTGCCGGCATCATGGGGCGCCCGAAAAGATAGCCCTGCATCACCGTGCCGCCGAGACCCGCAAGGGCTTCGAGCTGCGCCTCGGTCTCGATCCCCTCGAACACGCAGGACATGCCGAGGTTTCGGCACAGATCGATCATGGTCTTGACGATGGCGCGGCTCGTAGGGTCGCTCGTCACCTCGGCAACGAAACTGCGATCGATCTTGATGCGATGCAACGGCAGGCGTTGTACATGGGTAAGGCTGGAATGCCCGGTGCCGAAATCGTCGAGGGCAATCCGCGCTCCGAGGCCGAGAAGGCGCGACAATGCCTCCCTGGCCTGATCGAGATCGCGCATGATGGCCGTTTCCGTGATTTCGAAATCGACGCGGCTCGGACGCGGTGCCGCCTCGACCTGGGCAATGATCGCGTCGATGGCCGCTGCGGAGCCGATATCATTGGCCGAAAGATTGACCGAAAGACGCATGCGGCGCGGCAGCCTCTCGCTGATCGCCAGCGCCTTGCGCAGCACGATCTGGGTGATGCGCCCGATCTGGCCCATGCGCTCGGCCATGGGAATGAACTCGGCCGGTGACACCTCGCCGATGATCGGGCTGTGCCAGCGCGCCAGAACCTCAAAGCCCGTCGTTTCGCCAATGGCGATGTCAAACTGGGGCTGCAGGACGATGTAGATTTCTTCCTCGAGATCGGCGGTATGCAGCAAGTGCTCCATGCGCCGGATGTGCCGCAGGTCATGGGCATCGATGGCAGAAAACACCGTGGTGCCGCCGCGCGCGTCGCGTTTGGCGAGCAATCCGGCATAGTCCGCGTGGTCGAACAGCGTTTCCGGTGTGTCCTCGGGGCCCGATGCCGCAACGCCCATGGAGGCGGTGACGTGAGCCGTACCCGTCGGCAATGTGATCGGCCGGGCTATCGCCTCGCAGAGGCGCCGGCCAAGCTGCTCCAGACTGGGCCCTGTGGAATTTTCGGTCAGGATCAGCGCGAAATTGTCGCTGTCGAGGCGTGCAAGAAAGGAGGAAAACGGCCGGTAGACGTCAATCCGCTGCGCAATTTCGACCAGCACGCGGTCTCCGGCGATCTGGCCGAAAATCTCGTTCACCGCCTTGAAGCGATCGAGATTGAGCCGCGCCACGGCAATGGTTCGTCCCTTGGCCTTGGCTTCGTCCAGCGCGCGCGCCAGCTCTTTTTGAAACGAACGGCGATTGGGCACGCCCGTCAGACTGTCGAGCCAGGCAAGGCGGTGGTTTTCGTCGAGCAATTGCAGGGTTTGTTCCTGCCGCCGCGCCATTTCCCGCCGTGAAGCAACGAGCCCAGCAAAGTCGCGATAATTGTCGAGGAGAATGATGGTGAGCGTCGCTGTCACCAGAACCAGGTTCAGCGCAATGGCGACGAATACCGGCTGTCCGGTCAGGACGAAAAACAGCGTGAAGGGGACGAGAACGCAGGCCCCGATGGCGACCGCCGCCTTGCGCACGTTGAGCAGGCAGAACATGCAGCCGATGGTCGTTACGGCCATGAAAAAGGCGATGTGCGACTGTTGCAGCGCGTCGCCATAGGGATAGAGGCCGAGTGCCCAACCCGCAAAACCCATGGCGATAATCGGACCCATCACCACCATGGCCCTGATGTCGCGGCGCGCCTGGCCGGGCGTAATCATGGCGCCATCGCTGCGCGCCCAGCGCAGGATGCGTGCGCCGCATAGCAGGATAAAGAACGCGGGAACTAGTACCGTCAGATACTTTGGCGCGCTCGAAAAATGCGTTGCTGCCAGGATAACCATATTGGCCAGCAGCATGGCATACATCAGCGGCACCTGGCGCTTAAGTGCGTGCCATTGAGCCAGCGACAGTTCCGCCGACCCCGGTGATTCAAAAATGACACGGCCCAGGCGCCGGAATACTGACATGGCACTGTCCTTTATATGACGAGCCTAAGCCTGGACTTCCTAACAGATCAGTAAATCGGCGGTGGCAACCGTCCCCCGCGGCCAATTTTGCATTGGCAACGATGCAATAGCCGCAAAAAACCCTTCTCCGGCCATTGGAAGCCGCCGCGCTTCCCGCTACAAACGCCTCCGAAATCGATTTCGGTGGTTGATTTGCGACTGCCAGAGGTGCCGGCCGCGGCTGGCAGGAGGACGACTTGACTATTCCCAGCTTCAACACCGCGCTTGATCTTCGCGGCACCTATGGCCTCACCGCGCCGTCACGCAATATTACTGCGGCAATTACCCTGCCGGGCGACGTGCATGGCGCGCTCCTCGCCGCCGATCTCATCCCCGACCCCTATTTCGGCGAGAACGAGAAGGTGGTCATGTGGGTGGGCGAGACGGAATGGCACGTCGAACGCCGCTTCGAGGCTTCCGCAGCCGATATCGACGGCTATCTGACCCTTACGCTTTCGGAAGTCGACTGCATTGCCACGATCCTCCTCAATGGCGAAGTCGTCGCGCGCACCGACAATAGCTTTGTCCGCCACGACATCGACGTCACCGGCAAGGTACATCAGGGCGAGAATAGCCTGCGGATCGAGTTCGGCGTCGCACCGGATGTCGCCAAGGCGCGCTCCGACGCGCATCCCTTTCCGATCCCCTTCACCTATAATTATCAGACCAACGGGTTGAAGGGCATCCATATGAACTTCATCCGCAAGGCGGCCTGCCATGCGGGTTGGGACTGGGGCATTTGCACCATGCCCGTCGGCGTCTACGGCACGATGAGCCTCAGGAAATCGCGCCTTGCCCGCCAGGATAGCGTCGAAGTCGAACAGACCCACGGCGCCCATTCGGTCGAGCTCTCAATAAGAACCCGCGTCTTCGCCTTCGCCCATGGCGAGGTCGAACTCGAACACACGATCGACGGCCAGACCATCACCGACAAGGTTTCCGTGCAGAAGGGCGAAAACGTCTTCACCCACAATGTGACGATTTCCAATCCGAAAATCTGGTGGCCGGCCGGGCAGGGCGCGCAGCCGCTTTATGAGCTGAAGACCAATCTCGAGGGCGAAGTCACGACCCGCAGGATTGGCTTGAGAAAGCTCGAATGGGTCATCGAGAAAGACGAGATCGACCACACCTTCAAGTGCCGGGTCAATGGTCGCGACATCACCATGATGGGCGCCAACTGGATTCCGGCCGACGCCATTCCTTCGCGCATCACGCCCACGGTCATTCGCGACCTCCTCGAAAGCGCCAAAGCCGCCAATATGAACATGCTCCGCATCTGGGGTGGCGGCCAGTACGAGCCGGACTATTTCTACGATCTTTGCGACGAGCTTGGAATCCTCCTCTGGCACGATTTCATGTTCTCGTGCATGAGCTATCCTTCCAATCGCGAATTCCTCGCCTCGGTCGAAACCGAAATCACCCAGCAGGTTCGCCGCCTCAGCCACCACGCTTCCATCGCTCTTTGGTGCGGCGACAATGAAGTCATCGGCTCGCTCAATTGGTATCCCGAGACCAAGGCCGATCCCGGCCGCTATCTTGCCAATTACGACCGCCTCAATTCCATGCTGCACCGGATCGTCGAGGACGAAGACCCGTCCCGCCGCTTCTGGCCGTCCTCGCCATCGTTGGGCTACATGGATTTTTCCGATGGCTGGCATTCCGACACGCGCGGCGACCTCCACTATTGGGACGTCTGGCACTCGGCCAGGAGCTTTGATGCCTATCGCTCGGTCAATCCGCGCTTCGCCTCCGAATTCGGCTTCCAGTCCTTCACCTCGATGAACGTCATCGAGACCTTCTCGGAAGCAAAGGACCGCAATCCCTCTTCGCCGGTCATGGAAAACCACCAGCGCAACAATGGCGGCAATGCCCGTATCATCGAAACGATGACGCGCTATTTCCGCTTCCCGCGTGATTTCGACCAGATGGTCTTCCTCTCCCAGATTCAGCAGGGCCTCGCCATCAAGACCGCCATCGAATATTGGCGCTCTACCAAGCCGCGCTGCATGGGCACACTCTATTGGCAGATCAACGACATCTGGCCGGTGGCAAGCTGGTCGAGCCTCGATTATGGCGGGCAATGGAAGCTGATGCAGTATATGGCCAAGCGCTTCTTCCGCCTGGTCAATGTCGTTGCCGTACCCAATGCGGAAAACACCGAGATCACCCTCAAGGCCATCAACGATACCGGCCGGCCGGTTTCGATCGCCCTCGAGGTCAAGGCCGTCTCGGTCACCGGTGCCCAGCGCAAAATCTTCTCGGGCAATAGCGCCATCGGCGCCGATGCGGCCATCGCGCTGACAGCCGTTTCGGTGACGGACCTGGCTCCGGACGAGTTTCTCTATTTTTCCTGGAAGGATGCCGCCGGCAATAGTCTGGGCGAAAACGACTATTTCCCCAAACCCTACAAGGCCTATGAACTGCCGCAGGCGCGGATTTCAGCAACCTGGTCGGACCGGGATGGGCACGCCGTCCTGACGCTCGAGACGGACAAGCCCGCCTTGTTCGCAACGGCAACCGTCGATGTGCCGGGCTACTTCTCCGATAATGCCCTGACGCTACTGCCGGGCGAAAAGATCGATCTCACCTTCATGCCGCGCCACGGCGCCAGGGTAACCTCGTCCGATCTCAGCAAATCCCTGATGCTGCGCAATCTTGCAGAGACGTTCTGACCAGCATTTCTTCCATACAAGAGCATTGACTTGGCGGTCCCCATCGCGCATCGCTGCGGGACCGCCTTTTTCTTTCCGTCCGGAATAGCCATGTCTCGCCCCCTAATCTTCGGCACCTTCCTGCACCGTGCGGAAGTTGGGCGCGGTTGATGGCACTCCCGGTTTCACCCATCGAGAGTCGCGCAAATCTGGGCATCGGCCTGGTGCTCGCGTCCCAACTGGTGCTGCTCGTCCTCGATATTTCGGCCAAGTGGCTGTCGGTCGAGGGCATGGCGACGACCCAGATCGTCTTCATGCGCTACGGTATGCACCTCGCGCTCCTGCTGCTGCTCTTCCTGCCGGTTAGCGGCTTCAATCTGCTGAAGAGCAATAATTGGAAGCTGGAAATCCTGCGCGGCGCCTGTCTTTTGGGAACGACCGGACTCAATTTCCTGTCCATGCGCTATCTGCCGCTCACGGTCACCAGCGCCATCCTCTTCACCTCGCCCCTTTTGATCTGCGCCCTGTCCGGTCCGCTTTTGGGCGACACGGTCGGCTGGCGCCGCTGGCTCGCGATCGGTGTCGGCTTTGTCGGCATCCTGATTATCGTGCGCCCAGGCTCCGAGGCCTTCCAGCCCACCGCTCTCTTGAGCGTGGGCGCGGCTCTCTTCCTGGCGCTGTTCTCCATCCTCACCCGCAAACTGGCGGGCGTCGACAGCGCCTCGACCCAGCAATTCTTTGCTGGCGCCACTCCGGTGATCCTCCTGGCCCCCATAGCCTTCACCGATTGGGTCTGGCCGACCCAGCCGATTTCCTGGATCGCGTTCCTCATCATGGGCGCTGCCGGGCTCGGCGGCCACTTCCTCAATTCGGTGGCGCATCGCTTCGCGACGCCGGCGATCCTGGCCCCGTTCAGCTATCTCAGCCTGCTCTACCTCTCGATTGCCAGCTGGCTGATCTTCGACCAGCCGCCCGACCGGTGGTTCATCCTCGGCGCTGCCATCATCATCCTGAGCGGCCTCTATATCTGGCTGCGCGAGCGCCAGCTTGCAAAGGCCGAGGTCACCCCGGTCAACGAGCCGGCTTAGGCGCGTCCTGCTCGATTTCCTTCATGGGCTCCACGCTCGGCGCCAGTCCATGTGTAATCAGCCGCGCGCTGCGCTGACCGGTCAGGTAAATCCATAACCAGTTCATGGCGACGAAAATGCGGTTCTTCGCATCGACCAGAAAATAGATATGGGCAATGCCCCATACCCACCAGGCGAGCCAGCCCTTGAGCGTAATTCTGCCGAAATCGATCACCGCCGCCTGCCTGCCGATGGTCGCAAGATCCCCCGCATGGTCATAGGCAAAGGCCTGCTTTGTGTGGTCTCCCGCAACCTGGCGCAAAACCGCGCGAGCCGCGTGGGCGCCCCCCTGCTTGGCCGCTGGAGCCACGCCCGGCACCGGTTTCCCGTCCGGCTTCTGTATGCTTGCCGTATCGCCCACCACGAAAATTTCGGGATGCCCGGGCACCGACAGGTCCGGTTCGACCTTCACCCGCCCCGATCGATCCGCTTCCACGCCAAGCCATTTTGCCGCCGGCGAGGCTGCGACCCCTGCGGCCCAGATGACGGTCTTGGTCGCGAGGCGCTTTTCCCCGAAGGTTACGCCCTCTGCATCGATCGCCTTGACCATCTGTCCCAACTCGACCTCGACCCCGAGATTTTCAAGCGATTTGAGTGCATAGGCCGATAGTTCGGGCCTGAAGTTGAGCAGCACGCGATCCGCGCCTTCGATCAGCACCACGCGCAAATCCTCCGGCGCGATGGTCCGGAACTGTCCCGCAAGGCTGGCGCGGCCCAGTTCACTGATCGCTCCGGCCATTTCGACGCCGGTCGGTCCCGCCCCGATAGTCGCAAAAGTCAGCAATGCCCGGCGCTTGTGCGGGTCGGGTTCCCGCTCCGCCGCCTCGAAAGCCAATAGCAATTTTCGCCTGATCGCCGTGGCGTCCTCAAGGGTCTTGAGGCCGGGGGCGAACTCTTCCCACTGGTCATTGCCGAAATAGGCGTGCAGTGCGCCGGTGGCGATAATCAGATTATCGTAGCGCTCGGGTGCGCCGTCCTCGATCAACACTTGCTTATTGGCCACGTCGATCCCCGTCACCGTCGCCATGATCACCCGCACATTGCGCTGCTTGCGCAGGATATGGCGGATCGGCCAGGCGATTTCGGATGGGCTTAGTGAGGCTGTCGCCACCTGATAGAGCAGAGGCTGGAACAGGTGGTGGTTGCGCCGGTCGATCAGCAGCACGTCCACATCGGCGCGCGCCAGTGCCTGCGCTGCCGCTATACCGCCAAAGCCGCCGCCAATGATGATGATGCGGTGCTTGGGCGTTGCCATGTCGTCCTCCATATCTCTTGTTCAGACATGGGGTACCAGCCGCCTCTGGTCAATGCGCCTTAGGCCTTAGCCCGTTCCGTCCAGCGCCGGGCATAATCTGCAAAGCCGGGATGGGCCAGCGGAGCAATGGGACTGTCATGCTGCTCATGGGCCGGCTGTCCGCCGAACAGCAGGCTCGCTCCAAGGCTTGTCCCTGTGCCGTCGCCCGAAGCATGCACGGGCCGACCGGCCAGGGTCGCCAGCGCCGCGCCGAACACGGCATTGCGCGCCAGCGGCCCCTCGATGGTGATGCTTTTGCCCAGTCCGCAGAGGTCGAGACATTCGCGCGCCACCAGCGCCAGATAGAGCGATGCCGCCGCAGTGCGTTCGCCATCCGTCAGGTCTTCCGGCGCCACCGTCCAGCGCCCCCTGCCACTGGCAAAGGGGCCAACGCCTGGCGCGAATGTCGGCAGCGCCTGCACATCGCGCTCGATCACCGCGGCCACGTCCGCTTCGTTCGGCGCAACGATCTTGCCGACGATGGTGTCGAACTCGCGCCCGCCCATGAAGCGCGCCGTCGGCACGGGCCGGCCGAAAGCATCGACATTGGCAAGGCTGTCGCGTGCCTGATCGAGCTTTGCCGTATCGCCACCGACCGTCATGGCGATGGCCCAGGTTCCCGTCGACAAAATGGTGAACGGCGCCTCCTGCCGGCCCAGATGCGGCACCAGCGAGGCATTGGAATCATGAATGCCGCAGGTGACCGGCGTACCGGAGGGCACGCCGGTATAGTCGGCAAGATTGTTGAGGAGCGGCCCGAGCACCGAAGCGGCCGGCCTGATCGGGGGGAACAGGGCCCGCCAGCCCTGCGCATCGACCATGGACGAAAAATCACCCCTGTCCGGCGACCACAGATCGGTATGGCAACCGAGCGAGGTCACTTCGCTGGCCAGAATACCCGTCAGCCGCCAAGCCCAATATTGGGGATAGGCAAGGATCGCCGTGACCTTGGCGAAATCCTCGGGAAAGGCGCGCGACTGCCAGAAAATCTGCGCCCCCAGGTTAAGCCCATTGGGCAGGCGCGGCGACAGCGTCTCAGCAAAATCGGGACGCGCCCTTCCATAGGCTTCGTCCGAAGCCTCCGGACCATCATATTCATAGTCGAGCACCGGCAGCGCCAATTGATCGCCGGCCATCAGCGCCGCGGTGGCGCCATGCGTGGTGATGGAAATTCCATCAATGCCGTGCTCGCGATGCAATTCGCCGAGGCTGCTGAGGATGAAATCCCAAAGCCCTTCCACATCGGCATGCGGATAAGGTGCATCGCGACGCACGCTATTGGGCCGGCTGCGCGTGCCCAACAGCGCTTCGCTCGCCGCCTCGATCAGCACCACCTTGGCATTGGTCTTGCCGATATCGATCACGGCGATATGGCGGGGCAGGGGCTGAGTCATGGCGCGACGCTCTTTCTGGTGTACCGGCCCCATAGCGGAAAATCCGGCGCCGCGCCATAGCTGACATGTTAGTGCCTCGCGCGGAAAAGCGGGCACCGGTTTTCCGCGCGAGGCAAAGCGCCGAACGCGCGCTATTTGATGATCAGCACCGGAATGTCGGCATGGGCCAGAACTTCGGCGGCCTGTGAGCCGAGCAACAGCCGGCCGAGACCGCGACGGCCATGCGAGCCCATGACGATGAGATCGGCGCCGGCGGTTTTTGCGCTCCTGATAATGCCTTCCGCGGCCGGCAGGTCCGGCACATGCTGGACCGCCAGGTCAATGCCGGCGGCACTTGCGAGCCTGGTTGCTTCCTCCAGCACGCCCTTGGCCGATTCCGCCTTGGCCTTGTCGAGCTCTTCGATAATGCTCGATGTGTCCACCATCATCATTTCCGCCCCCGGCGCGATGATGATGGAGGGCTCGGTCACGGTAACGGCCGTCAGCCTCGCGCCGAGCTTGCCAGCCAGGGCGATGGCATGGGTAAAGGCCTTGGTGCTCAGGTCCGACCCGTCGATGGCGCAGACGATGTTCGAATACATGGCGATAATCCCCCGGTGATGGTGACGCACAATAGGACAACGTGGCAGCAGGCACTTTGATCCAGATCACGCCGGCATTGCCCGCCGCGCCAGAAGGGGCTATTGGAGCCACCTTCGAATGATAGATGAAATCGCGCCAATGACCGAACCGTGGCGCGGCCCGGCAGTCTCGCTCGAGGCCGCCCGCCGCTTTTCTGTAGCACCGATGATCGACTGGACCGATAGGCATTGCAGGTATCTGCATCGCCTGCTGACCAGACGCGGCCTGCTGTTCACGGAAATGATCACCACCGGGGCCGTCATCCATGGCGATACCGATCGCCACCTGCGCTTCGACCCCGCCGAACAGCCCGTCGCCCTGCAATTGGGCGGCTCGGACCCTGCCGATCTCGCCATGGCGACCCGCCACGGCGATCTCTATGGCTATGACGAAATCAATCTCAATGTCGGCTGTCCCTCGGACCGCGTGCAGTCCGGCAAATTCGGCGCCTGCCTCATGGCCGAGCCCGATCTCGTCGCCGATTGCGTCCGCGCCATGCGCTCGGTCACCGACAAGCCGGTGACCGTCAAATGCCGCATCGGCATCGACGATCAGGACATCGAGGAAAGCCTGGACCGTTTTGCCGACAAGATGGCCGAAGCCGGCGCCGCCGCGCTTTATGTCCATGCGCGAAAAGCGTGGCTGCAGGGTTTGAGCCCCAAGGAAAATCGCACCATTCCGCCGCTCGATTATCCGCGCGTCTATCGCCTGCGCCAGCGTCTCGCGCCCCTGCCGATGATGATCAATGGCGGCATCGAAACGTTCGAAGAGATCGACGAGCACCTCCGCCACATGGATGGCGTCATGCTCGGCCGCGCCGCCTATCATAATCCCATGATGCTCGCCGAAGTCGACCATCGCCTCTTCGGCGACGCCCCCGCCATGCTGACCCTGGCCGACATCATGCAGGCCATGGCCGAATATGCCGAAGCTCAATTGCAGACCGGGACGCGCCTCAACAACATCGCCCGTCACATGCTCGGCCTCGCCAACGGCCGCCCCGGCGCGCGCCAGTTCCGCCAAATTCTCAGCGTCGATGCCTGCAAGCCCAAGGCCGGCCCGGACGTGTTCATGCACGCGCTCTCGGTCGTCGAAGAACGCGCCGAAGCTGTCGCCAGCTGATTAGTCCTGCAGTTCCAGCGAGTTCTGCGTCACGCTGTAGCGTCCCAGCGTTTCGAGAAACGTCATGCCCAAAAGGCTCGTTTCGAGCGCGCCGTCTTCCGCGACGAAAGCGGGAATATTGCGCCGCGAAATGCCGCCAACCTCGATGGTCTTGAGCCGCGTCCGCGCCGCCATGCCCGTGCCATTGGCGGTCGAAACCGGGATTGCATAGCGCAATTGGGACAGGTCGATGCCGGCCGCCTCTGCATCCGCGCGCGTCAGCACCACGGCGCTGGCCCCGGTATCAAAGATCATCGGCGTCGTATGGCCGTTGACAGTGGCGGCAATTTCGAAATGCCCGCCAAAGCCGCGCCGGAAGACGGCCGTACCGCGCTCGCTGTCCACAACGGCGACCCCGGGCCGCAATTCGCCGGTCACCCGGCCGACGACACCGCTCAATTCATCGCGATAGGCATAGCCCACCCCGATCACGGCGAAGATGCCGACCCAGAGCATCAGCGCGCCAATAAGCTCCGCCGCCTGCCGACGCCGTGCAAAGGCGCCTCCGGCAAAGACGATAAGGATGACGACAAGCGGCACCAGCTGCGCGGTCTGCGTCTGGGTAAGACCGATCAGGCTCCCGGCATCGGCGGAAATCATCAGGGCGATTCCGGCCGCGACAAGCAGGGCAATGCCGATAAAGATCATGTCTCTGCTTATCCTCAAGGTCCTATCCCCTCCGATTAAGGGACGGACCGTCACGATTTCAAGACTTTACGCCCTCGATATGGCGCGGTCACAGTGCCGCAGCTTCGCCTTGCGGCGCCTCAATTGCAATCGGGGCCATTCTGGGCAACAAGTCCGCACCTCTTGGCCATACCGGACTCGCCCCATGCCTGCGCTCAATCCTGCCTTTGCCGATATCGTGGAACTGCTGACCGCCGTACCCGATGGCGACGAGGCTGCCGTCGCCGCTGTCCGCCGCCGCGATGCCGAATTGACCAAGCCCGTGGGTTCGCTCGGACGGCTCGAAGAGCTGGTCGAGTTTCTCGCCCGCTGGCAGCATCGTCAGACCCCGCGGCTCGAAAACCCCATGGTCACCATCTTTGCCGGCAATCACGGCGTGGCCGATCAGGGCGTTTCCGCCTTCCCGCAGGAGGTGACGGCTCAGATGGTCGCCAATTTCACCAATGGCGGCGCGGCCATTTCGCAGATTTGCGGCCTCCACGAAATCAATCTGCGCGTCTTCGAACTCGCGCTCGAACTGCCGACCGGCGATATCACCCGGGAACCGGCGCTCGACGACCAGATGTGCGCCGCCACCATCGCCTATGGCATGGAAGCGGTGGCCGGCAAGCCCGACATTATCGGGCTCGGTGAAATGGGCATCGGCAACACGACCGTGGCGGCCGCCATCTTTGCCGCGCTTTACGGCGGCTCCGGCGCCGATTGGGCCGGGCGCGGCACCGGGGTGGACGATGCCGGTTATGCCCGCAAGATCGATGCCGTGGATCGGGCTCTTGCCCTCCATAAAGATGGCCTCGACCATCCCTTGTCCATCCTCGCCCGCCTTGGCGGCCGCGAAGTCGCCGCCATGCTCGGCGCCCTGATCGCCGCGCGCCACCAGAAGGTGCCGGTGGTCATCGATGGCTATGTGGCGACCGCTGCTGCCGCTATCGCCCATGCGGTCAATCCCGAAGCCGTGGACCACTGTCTCTTCGCCCATGTTTCCGCCGAAAGCGCGCATGCCCGCGTGCTCGAACATATGGGCAAGACGCCGCTGCTCGATCTCGGCATGCGTTTGGGTGAGGGCACGGGCGCCGCGCTTGGCGTGGTCTTGGTCAAGACCGCGCTGCACCTTCACACCAATATGGCGACTTTCGACAGCGCTTCGGTCAGTCGCCGGCTTCATTGACCGGCCGCGCCCTGGGCGCAAAGCCTTCGGGGCCGGGCTCCAATGTCAACAGATCGACGCCCATTTCCTGGCGGAAGCGCGTCGCCGAGGCGAGCGCCAGCCGGCCCAGCGCCGTCACGTCCCGGCGCCGTACCGCGTCGTTGAGCGCGGCATGTTCGACAAGGAAACGCAGGATATAGCCCTCTGCCATTTCCTGCTTTTGCAGGTTGTTCAGCCCACGGAAATTGGGATCGGCCGCCATGGACGCCTGCAATTGCGCCCGCACCGGACCATTGTCGATCTTGTCGTTATAGCGGGCATTGGCCGTTACCCAATTGAGCACCCAATAGGCGGTGATGGCATCGGCCACATTGCCGGTCTTCAGCCCGTCTGCGGCCACCAGCTCCTGCCAGATTTCCAGCGCCGGGCGCTCGGCAAAAGCGGCCGCCAAGCCGTTGCGCGCCTCCGCGCTCACCGTCCAGCGGATATTGTCGAGAAACTGGCGCTGAATACGCGCCGAGATCACCGCCGAAGCCGGATAGCTCGTGTCGAAGGACGGCGCGGCAGCGGCCTTGTCCTGCGCCATGGCAAGCCCGGGCAATATCAGCAAGACGGCGATCAGGCAAAAAAGTCTATTCACGCGCAATTCCCCCGGCGCCGGCACAAGAGCCGGCGATGAGGGCAAATTTGGGACGTGAGCGCGCCCCGATCAACCAGCCTGCGAATAGATTTCGAGCTTGTTGCGACGCTCGGTTACGGGCGCCAGCGCATCCATGACGCGGGCACGCGGGAAAGTGGCGATCACTTCCGTGCCGAAACGCAGCTTTGAAAAGAGATCGAACCGGCCCTGATGCAGATCCATGATGCGTTGTACGATGGGCAGACCCAGCCCGGCGCCCTGTTCGGCCGTCTTGTGGGCCAGCGAGCCCTGGCCGAAGGACGAGAGCACCGTCTCGATTTCGCTTTCGGGAATCCCCGGGCCGTTGTCTTTTACGGAAATGAGCTGGCCGCCATCGGCGCTGCGCGTCACCACCAGCGACACCTTGCCCTGCTGCGGCGTGAATTTTATCGCATTGCTCAACAGGTTGAGCACCACCTGGCGGATGGCGCGCTCGTCGCCCCAGATTTTGGGCAGATTGTCGCCATAGCTGAATTGCAGTTCGATACCCTTGGCCTTGGCGCGCAACTGCATCATGCGCTGGCAATCCTCGGCAATGTCGATGATCGAGACCGCCTCTTCATGCAGCTCGTATTTGCCGGCCTCGATGCGGCTCAGGTCGAGCAATTCGTTGATCAGGTTGAGAAGATGCTGGCCGCTGGAATGAATATCGCCGGCATATTCCTTGTATTGCGGCACCTGGTGGGTGCCGAGCAGCTCCGATTTCAGCACTTCGGAAAAGCCGATAATGGCGTTGAGCGGCGTGCGCAGCTCGTGGCTCATCGTGGCGAGAAACTGGCTCTTGGCGATATTGGCCTGCTCGGCATGCCGGCGGGCTTCGTCCGACATGTGTCGCGCCTCTTCCAGCTCGGCGATCAGGGAATCCTTTTCCGACTGGTGCGAGAGCGTCTCGAGATCCGAAGCATAGAGCTGGCGCGCCAGGAAAACGAAAAAGATCTCGCCGCAGACGGTCACTGCCGCCAGCGTATAGTTGAGCGTGCCACCGAGCGCGAGGAGACTGACCGTCACGGTAATGGTCACGGGCAGCGTGCTCATCAGCGTGGCCTGGGGCAGGGTGTGGGTGGCGATCGCATTGGCCGCGATGCTCACCAGCACCATGGCAAACATCACCGGCGCCACGTCGTGGGGATTGGCAACGATCGTGCACAGTGCCAGGAGCGAGAGGGCCAGGCCATAAAGGATTTCGGCCACCACAAAGCTCGTGGTCCAGCGCGTCGCATTGAACTTGGACGGGTCCTGCGCCGTGAAACGGCTCGCCACCAGCACCACGACCAGAAGGCTGGCGATGACGAGGCCGGCCCAGAAGGCCGAAAAAAGCATCGGCACCCAGAAACTCGACACGATGGCCAGAATGATGACGATCGCCGCCATGGGCAGGGCGGCGGCGCGCCGGGACTGGGCATAGTCATGCATGAGTTCGAAGTCGAATTCGGCGCGCGTGCCGGAGCTGGATGTCAGCTTCTGGCGTGCTTCGAGCACGGTCTTTTGGGCTGCGCGCTTGCCGTCATGGCCCATCAGGGCGCGGACGTCCGCGTTATTGGCCGGCTGAGACGGCATGAACGGTACTCATTACTAACTCACGCAATGGCAATGGCCATCGCAACGCTCGAGGCCGAAGGTAGGCGAGGCGTGGTTAACACCCCGTGAAATTCAGGCCGCGGTCGCTGCACGAATGATGCGATTTGGGCCAGCGCCTGGTTAATCCGCCGTTACCAATCATCATATGAGTGCTTCGCGCAATTTTATTGCGCCCGACGTATCGATATGGCAGTTTCCGCTGCGTACGTGCCCCAAAAATCGTCAATAAGAAAAAACTGATTTCAGAGAGAGGGCCTGATGGCACTGGATAAGATCGATCGCAAGATACTGACGCTCCTGCAAAAAGACGCAACCATGCCGGTGGCCGAGATTGGCCGCAAGGTTGGCCTCTCCACCACCCCCTGCTGGCGACGCATCCAGAAGATGGAAGAAGACGGCGTCATCCAGCGGCGCGTGGCCGTGCTCGACCCGAACAAGGTCAATGTCGGTGTGACGGTTTTCGTCTCGGTCAAGACCAACGAGCACAACGAAGCCTGGATGCGCAAATTCTCCGGCGTGATCGATGAATTCCCCGAGGTCGTGGAGTTTTATCGCATGAGCGGGGATGTCGATTATCTCATGCGCGTCGTCGTGCCCGACATCCAGGCCTATGATGCCTTCTACAAACGCCTGATCAGCAAGATCAACCTGACCGATGTCAGTTCCGCCTTCGCTATGGGTCAGATCAAATATACCACGGCCCTGCCGCTCGACTTTGCCATCGTCGTTGACGACGACAAGTAAAGCCATGCTCCTCGGGTTCGAACATGTCGGCATGACGGTCTCGACCATTGACCGGGCGATCGCTTTCTATTGCGATCTGCTCGGCCTGAAGCTGGTCTTGCGCAAGCCGGTCGAGCGCGGCGAGGTTGCATTCCTCGATACCGGCACGGGCATGCTCGAGCTTTTCGCTCCCGCTGCAAACATGGTCGACAGATTCCGCGATGTTCCAAATCACGAGGCGGGCCTGCGCCACATCACCTTCGCCTTTTCCAGTGTCGACGAGACATTCGCCGCGCTCGAAGCCGCTGGCATCCTGGTGGTGGAACGGCCGCGCGATGCCTACAACAGGGAAATGATCCAGCGCGTCGCCTTTGTGCGCGATTACGACGGCATTCTCGTTGAATTGATCGAGCGGGCCAAAGAGCGGGCGCGCTAAATCCCGGTCTCAAGCAGGGTGGTGCAGCGGCTCAGTGCCCAATCGGTCAGCGCCCTATCGCCCGCCTGCGCCGCCTCATGTGCGGTCTCAAGGCCGATATGTATGGCAAGGGCCGCAATGCGATCGCGCTGTGCGAGCCGGCCTGGCTCTTTCTCGATAATGTAGCGGCATTGCTGCTCCATGCAGTCGAGCCACGGGCGCCAGAAGAAAATATTGGCCAGGTCATAGAGCGGGTTGCCCACCATGGCTTCCGACCAGTCTATGAGGCCGGTAACCCGCCCGGCAGCCACCAGTACATTGTTCGAACCGAAGTCGCCGTGAATGAGGCCGCGGACATTTTCGGCGCCTTTGGCTTCGTTCTCGATCCGCTTCAGCAGCGGGGAAAGATGCGCTGCCTGAGTGGACGAAAGCAGGGACCAATCTTTCTTCATGAGGGAGACGAGAAAGTCAGGCCAATTCTCGTAACGGCCCCTGCCATCGGGCGAGATAGGTCCATATCCCGCGCTCCAGGCCATGTCGCATCGGCCCATCTGGTCCAGCAACTGACAGATGGCAGCACCATGGCGGTAGGCGTCGTCCGCGGCCAGGCCCTGCAAGGTTGTTCCCGAGGCTCTCTCTGATACACAGGCGTGATATGGGCCCAGGGGCGCAATCAGCCCGATCGCGGGAACAGGCAGACCCGCGGGCCCGAAGCGTTCCCGAGCCATCCGATCCATTTCAAAGCCATGTCGCGAAATATTGACGCGCAGAACGAGGGGCTCGCCGTCCCTGGTAAATCCGAAAGCGCGGGATTCTTCGCCTTCGCTCAGGGCATGAAAATCCTGGATTTCGCCGAATGCACTGGTGAGGAAGGCAACGGCGTCCTCCGCCGTCAGCCGTGGTTTATTCCCCGACATCAGCCGCCGGTCACACTCATATGGCGCGCCACGGCCGGTGCGCCGCTGCTGCCGCGGTCGAGCACGAAATCGTGCCCCTTGGGCTTGATCAGCATGGCCTGGTCGAGTGCCGCATCGAGCGCTTCCGGTCCGCCATCGCGCAGGGCGTCGCGCAGGTTCACCTGGTCGTCCTGCCCCAGGCACAGGAAAAGCTGCCCGGTCGCCGTCAGGCGCACGCGGTTGCAGCTTTCGCAGAAATTGTGGCTCATCGGGGTGATGAAGCCCAAAACTCCGCCCGTTTCGGCAACATGTACATAG
This sequence comes from Devosia sp., assembly GCA_035565515.1. Lineage (GTDB taxonomy): Bacteria > Pseudomonadota > Alphaproteobacteria > Rhizobiales > Devosiaceae > Devosia. The sequence goes on along the minus strand of DATMSG010000007.1, from coordinate 12,013 downwards.
CGCGCGGGGCCGCCGGTGCGCTTGTCGAGGCGGGTAAGCGTGTAGCGCCGCGATAGCCGCTCATGCAGTTCACGCAGGGGCAGGTAGCTATCGACGCGGTCGATCCCCACTTCACCGAGCGGCATGCCTTCGATCAGCGTCAGCCCCATGCCCTTGCCATGGGCCCAGGCCATCATCGGCTCGATCTCGTCGTCATTAACGCCGCGCATCGCCACCATATTGATCTTGATCGCCAGCCCCGCCGCCTGCGCGGCCTCGATCCCCGCCAGCACGTCGGGCAGGCGCCCCCGGCGAGTAATGGCGCGGAATCGTTCTTCATCGAGCGTATCGAGCGAAACATTGATCCGCCGCACGCCGGCGGCGAACAGGCCTTCGGCATGCTTGGCCAATTGGCTGCCATTGGTGGTGATGGTCAGCTCTTCAAGGCCCGTGCCGATCTTGCTGCCAAGGGTCCGCACTAGCTCCATGATATCGCGCCGCACCAGCGGCTCGCCGCCGGTCAGCCGAATCTTGGTCGTCCCCCGCGCGACGAAGGCGGAAGCGATGGTCTCGACTTCCTCAAAGCTCAACACGTCCTTCTTGGGCAGAAAGACCATGTCTTCCGCCATGCAATAGACACAGCGGAAATCACAGCGATCCGTCACCGAAATGCGCAAATAGCTGATGGTCCGCCCATAGCGGTCGATCAGTGGACGAGACGGAATGAAAGGCGCGTTCATATCCGCATTCTAAGGCGTTGCCGGCACAAATGGAAAGGGGCCGCCGAAGCGACCCCTTCAAATTCGTTGCTGAAAATGGTCTCAGTGATTGACGACGATGCGGGCGCCGACCTTCACGCGTTCATAAAGGTCGGTGACATCGTCATTGGTGAGACGGATGCAGCCCGAGGAAACGGCCTGGCCGATGGACCAGGGTTCCGACGTGCCATGCACGCGGTAAAGCGTCGAGCCGATATAGAGGGCGCGGGCGCCGAGCGGATTGTCCGGGCCGCCGGGCATATAGGCCGGCAGATCGGGAACGCGCTTGCGCATCTGCGGGGGAGGGGTCCAGCCGGGCCACTCGGCCTTGCGCGTGATGCGGTGCGTACCGGACCAGGTGAAGCCGTCGCGGCCCACACCGATACCGTAGCGCATGGCCTTGCCGCCTTCGAGCACCAGATAGAGGCGGCGTTCGCCGGTCTCGACGACGATCGTGCCGACTGCATAATTGGTGCTGTAGTCGACGATCTGCTTCTTGACCGGGCTGCCGCCGCGGCTGCGCGTCGCGACGACTGAGGGTTCTTCCCAGGTATTGGTGTCGGGATTGTAGACGCGGGCGGCCTGGCTTGGCACGGCCATACCCACCGCCAACAAGATCGACAGCACCACGGCCATAGCCGCTTTCATCAACTTCATGCTCTTCCAGGCCTCTGAATGAATGCGGTCCAATGATTCGGGTTGCCGCAAGTAATGCCGCTATTTACATTTCCCCAATTTAGCCGAGAAGAGTTAACAGTCACCTTTTCGCCACATCAGTGACACCCGTGCCTTATTGTGTTGCGGGGCCGCTACAGTCACCATTCACCAATGCGTGAACCGCTGGGCCCGCGAGGCTTGACAGCATGGTCCGAGACCCTGCATCACCCTTGCATGTTAGCGAGGTGTTCATGTCTGACGATCTCAAGCGCGAAGCGGCGGCACGAGCCATCGAAGATGTTCGCCCCGGCATGCGCCTCGGTCTTGGCACCGGCTCGACGGCCCGGCATTTCGTCGATCTGCTGGGCAGCAAGGTGGCCCAGGGTCTCGACGTGATCTGCGTGCCGACCTCCGAGGTTACGGCGCGCCAGGCTGAAGGCCTCGGCATTCCCCTTTCCGACCTCGATCGTCTCGGCCGGCTGGATTTGACGGTCGATGGCGCCGACGAGCTCGATGCCGATCTCAATCTGATCAAGGGCGGCGGGGGCGCGCTCCTGCGTGAAAAGATCGTCGCTGCGGCCTCCGACACGATGATCGTTATTGCCGACAGCACCAAGGTGGTCGAAACCCTCGGCCGTTTCCCGCTGCCCATCGAAGTCAACCGCTTTGGCCTCGCGGCAACGCGCCATATGGTCAATGCGGTGATCTCCGCGCATGGGGCCGAGGGCGGGCTCAAGCTGCGCGGCGAAGAGCAGGGCGAAGTCTTCGTTACCGATGGCGGACACCTGATCCTCGATGCTTTTTTTGGCCGCATTTCGCAGCCAGAAGCGCTGTCACGCGATCTGCTCGACATTCCGGGAGTGGTCCAGCACGGACTTTTTCTCAATATGTGCAGCAAAGCTTATGTGGCAGCGCCCGATGGCGTAAAAACATTTCTCAAGGGCAAATGACGTCAGCCCGCAACACACAGATGGGGAACCGGATGAACAGGGATTTTATGCGCGGCGCCAAGGCGATCTTCGCGGCCGTGGTGACTGCCAGCATGATCGGCCTCGCGGCCCCTGCCTTTGCCCAGGAAGTGCCGCCCGAGCAACTGGCGCTGGCGCGCAAATATGTCGATCTGACTGACCGCAGCGCGATCTACGAAGTGACGATCGTGGAAACCGGCGTGCAGACCATGCAGCAGATCGTCACCCAGAATCCCGAAATCATCGAGCAGACCAATGCGGCGATCACCAAGGTCATCGAGGAATATCGCGGCCGCAAGGGTGAACTGCTCGACCAGTTCGCCCGCGTCTACGCCCTGCGCTTCTCCATGGAAGAGCTGCAGACCATCGTGACCTTCTATGAATCCCCCACCGGGCAGAAGCTCGCCCAGGCCAATGCCGAGATCAACACCGATCTCCAGCGTGTCATGCAGGTCTTTACCAATAACCTCCGGCGCGAATTCTTCGCCAAGGTCCGCGCCGAGCTGCGCGCCCAGAACGTCCAGATCTGATCGGCCGTTTCCATCAGCCATTGACCCCGCCAGCGTGCGGGGTCTTTTTTTGTGCGCTACAGGCGCCTAGATATATCGTCAAACGACGATGAACGATTTGGGGACTTCCATGGCTTACGACTACGACCTCCTGGTGATCGGCGCCGGCTCGGGCGGCGTGCGCGCGGCACGCATGTCGGCGACCTATGGCGCCAAGGTGGCCGTCATCGAAGAGTTCCGCGTCGGCGGCACCTGCGTCATTCGCGGCTGCGTCCCCAAAAAGCTCTATGTCTATGCCTCCCGCTTTGCCGATCAATTCGATCTGGCGCGCAGCTTCGGCTGGCAGGTCGATGCCAGTTTCGACTGGCCGACTTTGGTCGCCGCCAAGGAAAAGGAAATCACCCGGCTTGAGCTGGCCTATACCGCCAATCTCGAAAAGCCCGGCGTCGAGATCATCAAGGAGCGTGCCGTCGTCACCGGCCCCCACAGCATCAAGCTCCTGGGGTCGGGCCGCGAACTGACGGCCGAGCGGCTGCTGATTGCCACCGGCTCGCATCCCTATATTCCCCACATTCCGGGCGCCGAATTCGGCATCACCTCCAACGAGGCCTTCGATCTGCCCGCCCTGCCCAAGACCGTGCTCATCGAGGGCGGCGGTTATATCGCGGTGGAATTCGCCACCATCTTTGCCGGGCTCGGCGTCGATACGACGCTGATCTATCGCGGCGAGCGGGTGCTCCGCGGGTTCGATGAAGACATGCGCATCGGCCTTGAGGCGGGCCTGACGAGCCGCGGCGTGCGGCTGATCTATCAGACCACCATCGCCTCTCTCGCCAAGATGGGCGACGCCGTCCATGCCACCTTTAGCGATGGCGTCACCGCCCCCTATGATGCGGTCATGTTCGCCACCGGCCGCCGCGCCAATACCTCGGGCCTGGGTCTTGAAACCGCAGGCGTCACGCTCAACGAGGATGGCAGCGTCGCCGTCGATGCCTATTCGCAGAGTTCGGCGCCCTCTATTTACGCTGTCGGTGATGTCACCGGCCGTGCCCAGCTCACCCCCGTCGCCATTCGCGAGGGCTGGTATTTCGCCGAGACGGTCTACAACAACAAGCCGCAGGCGGTTGACCACTCGATCATCCCGACGGCCGTCTTCAGCGAGCCCGAAATCGGCGTTGTCGGCCTCAACGAGGAAGAAGCGGCGACCCATGGCGACATCGACGTCTATGTCGCCCGTTTCCGCCCGATGCAGAACACGCTGTCCACCAGAACCGAGCGCATGGTCCTCAAACTCATCACCGAGAAGGACGAGGGCAAGGTGCTCGGCGTCCATATCCTGGGGCCGAGTGCTGCCGAAATGATCCAGCTGGTCGGCATCGCCGTCGGCATGGGCGCCACCAAGGCCGATTTCGATCGCACCATCGCCTTGCATCCGAGCGCTGCCGAAGAACTCGTGACCTTCAAGGCGCCCAGCTACACCTATCGGAACGGCAAGAAGACGTCTTAGGCCTGCTTAGGCCTTGGCAGGGCCCGCGTGGCTTGGTAGACCGCCCGCACCCTAGGATGCCCCCGGGTGAGCGAGATGACCATGACCACGTGGACCCCCAATAGCTGGCGCGAAAAGCCGATCAAGCAGGTTCCTGCCTATCCCGATCCGGCGGCCCTCGCCGAAGCCGAACGCCAGCTCTCGACCTTTCCCCCGCTGGTCTTTGCCGGCGAAGCCCGTGAACTCAAGAGCCGTCTCTCCGCCGTAGCCCGCGGCGAAGCCTTCCTGCTTCAGGGCGGCGATTGCGCAGAAAGCTTTGCCGAACATGGCGCGGACCATATCCGCGACTTCTTCCGCGTCTTCCTGCAAATGGCCGTTGTCCTGACCCATGGCGCCTCCAAGCCGGTGGTCAAGGTCGGCCGTGTCGCCGGCCAGTTCGCCAAGCCGCGCTCCGCCGATACCGAGATCATCGATGGCGTCGAGCTGCCGAGCTATCGCGGCGACATCATCAATGCCATCGAGTTCAACGAGGCCGCCCGCGTGCCCGATCCGGACCGCATGTTGCAGGCCTATCGCCAGTCGGCGGCCACGCTCAACCTGCTGCGCGCCTTCTCCATGGGCGGCTATGCCGAACTGACGCGCATCCACGAATGGACCATGGGCTTCATGAAGGGGTCCAACTGGAACGTCCGCTTCGAGGAAGTCGCCAAGAAGATCGATGACGCCATCACCTTCATGGCGGCCCTCGGCCTCAATCCGGAAAATACCCCGGCCCTCAAGCAGACGAGCTTTTATACCAGCCACGAGGCCCTGCTTCTGGGCTATGAGGAAGCGCTGACCCGCCGGGATTCCATTTCCAACAATTGGTACGCCACCTCCGGCCATATGCTCTGGATCGGCGATCGCACCCGCCAGCCGGATTCGGCCCATGTCGAATATTTTGCCGGCATTCACAATCCCATCGGCATCAAGTGCGGCCCGAGCCTTGCCAATGACGATCTCCTGCGCCTGCTCGATCGGCTGAACCCGACCGATGAAGCCGGCCGCATCACCCTGATCTCGCGCTTCGGCGCCGATAAGGTCCACGAGCATCTGCCGCGCCTCGTCGAAACCGTGCAGAAGGCCGGCCGTACCGTCGTCTGGTGCTGCGATCCCATGCATGGCAACACCATCAAGGCGTCCACCGGCTACAAGACCCGCCCCTTCGATCGCGTCCTCACCGAAGTGCGCAACTTCTTCGACGTGCATCGCGAAATGGGCACCTATGCTGGCGGCGTCCACATCGAGATGACCGGCGACGATGTCACCGAATGCGTCGGCGGTCTTTCGGCCGTTACAGAAACGACGCTGGCGGACCGCTACAACACCTATTGCGATCCCCGCCTCAATGCCAGCCAGGCGCTGGAACTGGCCTTCCTCGTCGCCGAGGAAGTGCATTCCCAAAAGCCGCCCGTGCAGCGTCGTGCCGCCGGCGAATAGTCCTTGCATCCAGGTGAACCCAATCAGGGGCCGCGCGTTCATAATGGGCTGCGCGGCCTTTTCTTTGCCCGCATCGGAGCACACAATGGTGGGCTGCAAGGTGAGTAAGTAATGCCGAGATCTCTGTTTCCCAATGCTGCGCCCGAAACGCGAGCTGCGCTTGAACGAGACCCGACAGTCAAATTACTCAACGACTATGATTGGACACAGACCCCCCTCGGTCCGATCCCGGACTGGCCCGACAGCCTCAAGGGCGCGGTGCGTCTTGTCATAACGGCCTCCACCCCCATGGTCATGATGGTGGGCGAAGAGGGCATCCTTATCTACAACGACGCCTATGCCCGTTTCGCCGGTCAGCGCCACCCTGCCATTTTCGGCATGCCCGTCGAAGAAGCCTGGCCCGAAATCGCCGAATTCAATGCCGGCACCATCGAGCGCGGCCTTAACGGCGAATCTTGGCTGCTGCGCGATAAGGAGCTGGTACTCAATCGCCACGGCCAGCTTGAATCGGGCTGGATGGATTTGCACTACAGCCCCATTGCCGGCGACGATGGTCTTTCCATGGGCACGCTCTGCATCGTCCATGAAACCACCGACCGCATTCTGACCGAGAGCGCCCTGGCCCGCAGCGAAGAGCGCCTGACCCTCGCCCTTTCAAGCTCTGCCCTTGTCGGTACCTGGGATTGGGACGTCCTCAACAATATCGTCACCGCCGACGATCAGTTTGCCCGTCTCTATAATATCGATTCCCAGACCGCCGGCCTCGGGGCCCCGCTCGAACAATATCTGCTGGCCATCGAGCACGAAGACCTCCCTCGCGTGAATGCCGAATTGCAGCAGGCCGTCCACGACGGAACGGAGTTCCGCAGCGAATATCGCGTCGTTGGCGAGGATGGCGTTCGTCGCTGGCTGATGGTTTCGGGCCGTCCCCGCAAGGACGCCAATGGCCGGGTCTATCGCTTTCCCGGCGTCGCCATCGACATTACCGAACAGCGCCACGCCGCCGAGGCGCTCGCCAAGAGCGAGCTCGAATTTCGCACCCTCGCCGACACCATGCCGCAAATGGTCTGGGCCGCACGGCCCGACGGTTTTCACGACTATTACAATGCCCGCTGGTATGACTTCACCGGCGTTCCCCAGGGCGCGACCGATGGCGAAGGCTGGAATGACATGTTCCACCCCGATGATCGGGAACACGCCTGGGGCCTTTGGCGCCATTCCCTGGCAACGGGCGAACCCTATCAGGTCGAATATCGTCTCCGTCATCACAGCGGGGAATATCGCTGGACCCTCGGGCGCGCGCTTCCCATCCGCGATGCCTCCGGCACCATCCTGCGCTGGATCGGCACCTGCACCGACATCCACGATTCGCGCCTTGCCGCCGAGGAACGCGAACTGGTGGCCCAGGAACTGAGCCATCGCATAAAGAATATCTTTGCCGTTCTCACCGGCATCGTCTCGCTCTCGGCCCGCGGCCAGCCCGAGGTAAAACCCTTTGCCGACCAGTTGCGGCAGCGCATCTTCGCGCTCGGGGAGGCTCACGATTTCGTCCGGCCGCAAAATTACCTGTCGGCCGGCCAGGCGGGGCAGGGGACCCTTTCCGCGCTCGTCACCCGCCTCATGCACCCCTATGATCGTGAGAATGGGGAAAGCCGCGTCCGCTATTCGGGCGAGGATACGACCATCGACGATGCGGCCGCGACACCGCTGGCGCTTCTCTTCCACGAGCTTGCGACCAATGCCGCCAAATATGGCGCACTCAGCCGTCCCGAGGGCTGGACAAGCCTTGCCGGACGCAGCGAAGGCGCTCAGTTTCATCTCACCTGGAAAGAACACGGCGGCCCCGAGATCGGTGACCCCGGCTCGCTCTCCGGCTTTGGCTCAAAACTGATAGAACTGTCGGTCAGCGGCCAATTGCGCGGGGAAATCGAGCGCTTCTGGGAAAAGGATGGGTTGCGGGTCGAACTCTCGCTGCCGCACGCCGCGCTTACCCGTTCGAGCCGGTTGCGCCCGGCCGAAAGGGCCTGAGGCCGGTATTCAGGTCGCAAGCGGGCTGTTGTCGGACCAGTCGAAGAGCTTGAGACGGCGCGGAGGCTCGGCTTCTGCCGCCCGGCGCCGCGCCACCGCATAGTTGACGACATCGCGCAGATCGCGCTCCGCCACCGGCTTTGACAATACCCCGATCGTGCCCGGCACGCCGGTGCCGAGCTGGGCCGGGTTGGCGGTAATGAAAATGACGCTGGCGCCATGGGTTTGCGCCAGGATTTTGCCGATCTCCATTCCGGTCGGGCCATCGCGAAGGTTGAGGTCGACAAGGGCGAGTTCCGTATCGCTGGCAAAACGCAGCGCGCTTTTCTTGTCGGCGGCAATGGCCACCGGATCGTGTCCCATCTCGGCAACGATCTGCTCGATTTCCGAGGCGACGAAAATCTCGTCCTCAACGATAAGAATACGGCACGGCATCACAAAACTGGCTTCTGAGAAAATTTCATTGCAACCACAAACTCCCCACTGACGGCCTCGGTTGCATGCGCACCGGACAATGGAGGCCTGCAATCGGCATTTTCGGCCAAGGAGGTTACCAAAGCGCCAATTGCCCCCTGCGCTAACTTAGCGGAACATTAACCCTAATCATTCACAAACAATCCACCACGTTTGACGCCAGAGCCGATTGGGAGTGTGTGATGAAGCAACTTGCATTGAGCGCCCTTGTGCTTGTTTCGAGCGCCGCAACCCAGCAAGTGCTTGCTGCGGACTATGGCGCCTGGCCCGGCCTGCGCCCATCCTATCCCGATCAATGGCAGCCCGAAGAGGGCGATCCCCTCAGCTTCGATGTCGGCGTGCGCTACTGGTATTCGATCGGCAAGCAGGACCATTCGATCGGCACCTTTTCCCAGACCATGGAAACCCGCAGCCATACGGGCGAAGCCTATGCCCGCGTCAACGACGATTCCACCAACTCCTTCCTTGAGGCGTTCGGCGGCTATGGCGTCGCCCACGAAGGCACTTTTTCCACCAATGGCGCGGCGCCTGCGACATTGCCGGCTGCGCGCCTCGGCTATGCCGGCCTCGACTTCGGCTGGCTTCCCCTCGGCAGCGACCAGTTCAATTTCGGCATGGTCACCGGCTATCAATATATGAACGATTCACCGGACACCGGCCGCGCCAACTTCTCGACGGCGAGCAGCACCGTCGATCTGGGCGGCGGCACCTTCGAACTGGCGGGCGGCGGCAATAGCGCGATCAATAATTTCGAGATCCACAGCGCCAAGCTCGGCCTGGCCGGCAAGATGGACTTCGGCAGTTTCGATGTCTTCGGCGAAGCCGCCGCAATTCCCTATTCCTGGATCACCGGGACCTATGGCGCCTACGAGGCCCAACCCTTCACCCCCACCCAGGCGCAGGCATCTGCCGTCGCCGTCAACGGCCACGCCTATGGCGCGAGCGGCAAGCTGATGGTCGGCTTCAGGCCCACGGAAAATCTCTCCATCCGCGTCGGCGGCCGCGCCTCCTATCTCACCGGTCAATATGATGCGACCTGGGATGAGGTACGCGTGTCCGGATCGGCAGTGCAGCGCCAGCGCTATATCCAGAATAACAACCCCTTTTCCATGCTCCGCTACGGCGCTCTGCTCGAAGTCGCCGGCCGCTTCTAGGGCAGGGCGTCTCTCCCAGGCGCTTGCTCTCCCCCGGCCCAGAGGCTAAGTCTTGCCCGCGTCCGGCCGCCGGCCGGGCGGTCCGTCCATTTGCTTAGGCTTCTTCCGTGACCGACCAGCTCAGAATTGCGCTCGCCCAGCTCAATCCCAAGGTTGGCGACCTTCCCGGCAATCTCGCACTGGCCAAAAAAGCCCTTGCCGATGCGGTTGCTGCCAAGGCCGACATCCTGATGTTTTCCGAGCTGTTCCTGACGGGCTATTTCCCGGACGATCTGCTCTTCAAGCCCCAGTTCGTCACCGACGCCATGGCTGCGGCCCAGACCCTGGCCGCCGAAACCGCCGGCACTGAAGTGGTCCTCGTCCTTCCCACCATCTGGAAGGACCAGACCGGTCTCCACAACGCCGTCATCGTCGCCGAAAACGGCCATATCTTCGCCCTGCGCTTCAAGCGCGAGCTGCCCAATGACGACGTTTTCTACGAAAAGCGCTATTTTTCCCCCGGTCCGCTGGCCCTGCCGGTGACCATCAAGGGCGTTTCGGTCGGCATCCCGATCTGCGAAGACATCTGGCATCCCTGGGTCTGCGAGCATCTGGTGCGCGAAGGCGCCGAAATCCTTCTCTGCCCCAATGGCTCGCCCTATTGGACCAACAAGCAGCACATCCGCAAGGAACTGGTGCGCAAGCACGCCGTGGAACACGACGTGCCCCTGATCTATCTCAACCAGGTCGGCGGTCAGGACGAACTGGTCTTCGATGGCGCCTCCTTCGCCATCGCCCCCGGCGACAAGCTGGTGCTGCAGGGCAAGAGCTTCGAGACCGATTTCCTGATCTCGGACTGGCACCGTGAAGGCGAGATCTGGACCTCCACCAATGGCCGCATCGAAGAACTGACCTCGGTGGAAGAAGCCCCCTGGCGCGCCGCCGTTCTCGGTCTTCGCGACTACGTCCACAAGAACGGCTTCAACCACGTCGTCCTCGGTCTTTCCGGCGGCATCGACAGCGCCGTCGTCGCCGCCATGGCCGTCGATGCCTTCGGACCCGAAAAGGTCCACTGCATCATGCTGCCCTATCACTACACCTCGGACGAGAGCCTCAAGGACGCCAAGGATTGCGCCGAGCGGCTCGGCGTACGCTATGATGTCGTCGCCATCGGCAATCCGGTCGATGACGCCCTCAACGAACTCCAGCCCATTTTCGGCAACCGCCCCGTCGATACCGCCGAAGAAAACATCCAGTCGCGCATGCGCGGCGTCGTGCTCATGGCCGTCTCCAACAAGCTCGGCTCCATGCTGCTCACCACGGGCAACAAGTCCGAAATGGGCGTCGGCTACGCCACCATCTATGGCGACATGAACGGCGGTTACAATCCGCTGAAAGACATGTTCAAGATGGAAGTCTATGCCCTGGCCGATTGGCGCAACAAGCACATGCCCGGCGATTGCCTCGGTCCCTCGGGCGAGGTCATCCCCCGCTCGATCATCGACAAGGCGCCCTCGGCCGAACTGCGCCCCAACCAGACCGACCAGGACAGTCTCCCGCCCTATCCGGTGCTGGACGACATCCTGCGCTCCATTGTCGAGGAAGAAATGAGCCTTGGCGATGTCGTCGCCCGCGGGCACGATCCTGCCCTCGTCAAGCGCATCGAACGCCTGCTCAACATTGCCGAATACAAGCGCCGCCAGTCCGCTCCGGGTCCGAAACTGACCCCGCGCGCCTTCGGCCTTGGCCGCAAATATCCCATCACCAATGGCTATAAGGACGTGACCGTCGGATGACCGTCGTTCGCTGGGCCCCGTCTCCCACGGGCCGCATCCATCTCGGCAATGCCCGCCCGGCGCTGCTCAACTGGTTCTTCGCCCGTCGCACCGGCGGCCGCTATGTCCTGCGCATGGACGACACCGACCTGGCCCGTTCCACCCGCGCGTTTGCCGACGGCATCGAGGTCGATCTCGCCTGGCTCGGCGTCACGCCCGATCTCCTCGTCCGCCAGTCCGAACGCACCGCGCTCTATGACGCTGCCCGTGACAAGCTCATCGCTGCCGGCCGGCTCTATCCCGCCTACGAAACCGAGGAAGAGCTCGACCGCAAACGCGCCCGCGCCCGCCTCCTCGGCAAGCCCCCGATCTACGACAGGGCCGCCCTCAGCCTTTCGGCCGAAGACAAGGCCAGATACGAAGCCGAGGGTCGCAAGCCGCACTGGCGCTTCAAGCTCGATGGCCGCCCGGTGCATTTCAACGATCTCATCAAGGGCCAGCAGACGGTCAATACCGCCTCCATGTCCGACCCGGTGCTCATCCGCGCCGATGGTTCCTATCTCTACACCTTGCCCTCGGTGGTCGACGACATCGACCTCGGCATCACCCATGTCATCCGCGGCGAAGACCACGTCTCCAATACCGGCACCCAGATCGAGATCATCGAAGCCCTCGGCGGCGCGGTCCCGACCTTCGCCCACCATAATCTCCTCACCGACGCCGCCGGCCAGGGCTTTTCCAAGCGCCTGGGCTCCCAGTCGATTTCC
>DATMSG010000006.1:0-18252 GCA_035565515.1 Devosia sp. | reverse complement strand
GTTCGGCAATGGCGCCGTCGCTGTCCGTCATGATCGAATCCCTCCGTCCCCCGACCCACTATAAGCGTGTCTGGCGCAAGCCAAAATCAGGCGGCAGCGACAAAACCGCTTTGCGCGAAGGTGGCGAGCAGATCGGCACGTCCTTGCCCTTCGAGCGGTTTGAGCGGGGGCAGCACGCGGGCGTAATTTTCGTCGCCCGTATATTCTGCCAATGCCGCCTTGAGGGCCACCAGCGAGCCATGCTTGTCCACGGCGAGAATCCGGGTCGTCTGCTTGGCAAGGAGGTCGGTGTTTTTCGGATCGTTATAGAGCGCGACGAGGTCACGCGCGAAGACATTGGGCATGCCCCCGATCATGCCGGCACCGCCATTGGCGAGCAGGGTCGGCACAACGCGATCGTCGCCCGTAAACACCGAAAGCTCCGGGAAAGTCCTGGCCAGCATGACGCCATTTTCAACGTCGCCGGTCGAATCCTTGATGCCGACAATGCGTGTGCCGTGGCGCGCGACAATCGACTTGACGAGATCGGCCGTGAAGCGGATGCGGCTCAGTTGTGGGATATTGTAGAGCAGAAGATCGATATTGGTGGCGGACTTCGTGCGCTCGATCAGCGCGTCGTACCAGCCGGCAATGCCCGCTTCGCTCGTGCCATAATAATAGGGTGGCAGCACCAGGGCAGCGCGGCAGCCGGCATTGGCGATACCCACGACCATTTCGGCGGCATCGTCGAGCGTCGGCGTCATGACGCCGGGAAGCTGGCGCGACATGTCCGCGCCGGCAGCCTTGAGCGCATTGAGGGCCGCAACCTTCTCGCGGGTCGAAAGCGAAGCGCCTTCCCCCGTCGTGCCAAAGGTCGAAACAAAGCTGCAGCCGGCCGCGAGCAGGTTTGCCGAATGGGCGGCTAGGCGCTTCACGTCCACGCTGAGATTTTCGGCGAAGGGGGTGATGGACGCGGTGATTACGCCTCTAAGGTCTGCGGCAGCCACAAGAATTCTCCTCATTGCGTAACTGATACAATCAGTCAGCACATCAATCGATAAATCACTGTTTACATGAGTATGACGTTTATGCAAGGTACTACCATTCAAGTGCGCCAATGGTCTGGGAGGCTAGGGCGCCAGTCGGTCCGTTACACCCTTTGGAGGAGGGATCCATGACCCGTCTTACCTCGCTTGCCCTCGCGGCGGTCTCCGTTCTCGCGCTCACTGGTGCCGCCCTGGCCCAGGACAAGCTCGAATTGAAATATACCGTGCCGAGCGTCCCCACGGACCTCCACACCCAAGCCATGAAGGTCTTTGCCGACAAGCTCGAAGAGCTGTCGCCCGGCCGTTACGACATCCAGCTCTACGATTCGGGCTCGCTGTTTGCCCAGGGCGCGGACCTTGATGCTTTGCAGCGCGGCAATGCTGAAATGACCTATGTGTCCTACCAGCTCATCGCGGATGCCATTCCCGAATATGGTCTGCTGACCGCCGGCTATCTGTTCCAGAGCCCGCAGCACTATCGCGCCTTCCTCGCCAGCGACATCGGCGCCGAATTCAAGCAGCGCGTGTCCGACGAAATGGGCATCCAGCTGCTCGATGCCTGCTATCTCGGCACGCGCCAGATCAATCTGCGCGAAGCGCGCGACGTAAAGACTCCGGCCGATCTCGCCGGCGTCAAGCTGCGTATGCCATCTTCGGATGCCTGGCTGTTCCTCGGCCAGGCCCTTGGTGCCAATCCGACGCCGCTGCCGTTCGGCGAAGTCTATCTCGGCCTTCAGGCCGGCACCATCGACGGCCAGGACAACCCGCTGCCCTCCGTGGAAGCGGCCAAGTTCTACGAAGTCACCAAGCAGATCGTTCTGACCAGCCATCTGGTCGACGCCATTAACGTTGCCGTCAACAACCAGACCTGGGAACAGCTGACCGACGAAGAACAGGCCGCCCTGACGGAAGCCGCCGTGGCGTCGTGCGATTGGAACAACGAGAAGCGCTTGGCAGACGAAGCCCGCCTCGTGTCCTTCTTCGAAGAAAAGGGTCTGACGATCACGACGCCGGACGTGGACGCTTTCCGCAGCCACGTGCAGGAATTTTACCTGACCTCCGATCGCGCCGCTTCGTGGCCGGAAGGCTGGGTCGACAAGATCAACGCCCTTGCTGCCGAGTAAGACATGACTGACTACACCGCATCCGTGAGGCGGATGCCGACATGGCTGCGGGTACTCAAGGAGGGCGCCGATCTCATCGGCGTCCTTCTCTTCACCACTGCCTTTCTCGGCTTCATCGTCCAGATTTTCTTCCGCTACGTCGTCAATCGCCCGATCCTGTGGACGGAAGAAGTGACGATGATCGCCTTCGTCTGGACCGTGTTCTGGGCGGCCGCCTTCATGGTCAATATCCGCGAGCACGTGTCCTTCGACGTCGTCTACGAGGTAATGTCGCCGCAGGTGAAGCGGATCATGGCCATCTTCTCGATGGTCGTGCTCATCGGCACCTTCCTGCTGCTGATCCCCGCCACCTGGGACTATCTCGAATTTCTATTGCGCAAGCGCAGCCCGGTTCTGCGCATTTCCATGACCTGGGTTTACGGCTGCTATCTGCTGTTCGTGGTCAATTTCACCATCCAGGCCGCGGTGCGGCTATGGCGCCTGTTCACGCCCGATTGGGGCAGGCAGATCTAGCGCCGCGCGAGGTTCATAATGCTGGCTGAATACGCCCTTCCCATCATGCTCGTGGTTCTCATCGTGACCACGATTGCCGGCCTGCCCATGGGCATTGCCATGATCGCCTCGAGCGTTCTCTATCTCTTCATTTCGGGCCGCGACGTGGGTCTCGGCGCGGAAATGGTGCTCAACGGCATCTTCGGAAACTTTGCCGCCGTCGCGGTGCCGCTCTTCATCTTCGCCGCCAACATCATGGATGCGGGCAAGATATCCGACAAGCTGCTGAATTTCTGTCTGGCGCTTGTCGGCCGTAGCCCCGGCGGCATGGCACAGGTGAACATTCTCACCAGTCTTGTCTTCTCGGGCATGAGCGGCTCCGCCATTTCCGACGCTGCGGGCGTAGGCAAGGTCGTCAACGACATGATGACCCGCGAAAACCGCTATCCGCCGGGTTATGCCGGCGCGCTGACGGCGGCGACGGCGGTGGTTGGCCCGATTTTCCCACCATCCATCCCGATGGTCTATTATGCCCTTGTGTCCTCGGCCTCCATCGGCGCCCTGTTCCTCGGCGGCGTAGTTCCGGCCCTGCTCATCGTCGGCTTCCAGATGGTAGCGGCTTTCATCACCGCCAAGCGCCGTGGCTTTCCGGTCGAAGAAGCCATTCCGTTCCGCCAATTCCCGGCGATCTTCTTGCGGGCGCTACCGGCGTTGCTGATGCCGGTCATCCTTCTGGGCGGCATCTATACCGGTGTGTTCACGCCCACCGAGGCTGCGGCCGTCTCGGCCTTCTACGCTCTGATGCTGGCGCTGTTTGCCTATCGCACGCTTGATTTCAAGACGTTTACCGCGGTGGTCTACGCAACGGTCAAGACCACTGCCATCGTGAGCATCGTGCTCTGCGGCGCCTTCATCTTCAACTACGTGATCGCCGTCGAGCGCATCCCGCAGATGGTCTACGAGTTCTTTGCCTATTATCAGATGGAAGCCTGGCTGTTCCTCTTGCTGCTGAACATCCTCTTCCTGCTCCTGGGCTGCGTGCTCGATGTTTCCACCATCCAGCTCGTCATCGTGCCGCTGTTCATTCCCACGGCTCTCGCACTGGGGATCGATCTTGTGCACCTGGGCGTAGTGCTGGTGCTCAACATGATGATCGGCCTCATCACCCCGCCCATGGGCATGCTGCTCTTCGTCATCAAGGCAGTGAACGGCATCCCCATCGCCGCCATGATCAAGGAGCTGTGGCCGCATCTGCTGCTGCTGATCGCGGTACTGTTCATGATCACCTATATCCCCGACCTCGTGCTGTGGTTGCCCCGTCAGGCAGGCGCCATGCAGTAAACGGCGCTGCTGCCGAAAGCGGCGATCGTCCCGGTCGCCGTGACGAAACCCCGGATCGCAAGCGACATTTGCGATCCGGCCGCCCTGCCTCAGGCCGACAGGCGGATATTGCCGTTGAGGAAATAGCGATCAAAGAGGGGGCTGGTGGCCGCGCCGATGGCCCGGGCATTGAAGCCGACGGTTGCGACCTCGATGCGTGGGGCGATGAGGCCGCGCATGTCCTGATTGACGAGGTAGCGGCGCGTGCGGTCGACGAGCTCGCGCTTCACCGTCTCCGGGAAAGCCCCGTCGATCAAGATGGCCTCGAAGTCGATAACGGCGCAGACCGAAAGGCTGGCGCGCGCCAGTTCCTGCGCGGTGCGGCCGATCCAGGGATCGACGAAACGGGAGAAGCGGCTCCAGTCCTGCGGCAGCGTCCACAGCGCGGCGGCATCGAGCCCATTTTCGATCAGGCGGGTTTCGAGCAGATGGATCGAAGCGGCGTCGATCAATTGCTGGCTTTCGCCCTGCGGTCCAAAACTGCGCAGGGAGCCGAGCGCGCCCGCATTGCCACGATGGCCCTGATAGACGGTATTGTTGAGCACGATGCCGCCGCCGATAAAGGCGCCGACGAAAAAATAGGCGTAGTCGCGAAATTCCTTGCCGCGACCATAGACATGCTCGGCCTGGCAGCCCGCCGTGGCGTCATTGACGAGGCTGACGGGCAGGTCGGTGAAGTCGGCCAGCTCCCTTGCGAAATCGACATCTTTCCAGAGTGCGAATTCGTCGGCCGGTGCGCCGACCAGTTCATTCCACTTCCAGAGTTCGAACGGCACGCCGATGCCGATGCCGCAGATACGGGTGCGTTCGTCCGGCGAGCAGGAAGCCAGAATCTGCGTCATTCCCTCGCGCAGAAAGGCGAAGATGTGCTCGGGCAGGGGATAGGGATAGGTGATCTGCAATTGCTGGCGGACGGCGCCGCGGAAATCGGCGAGCAGCAATACCGCGCTGCGCCGGCCGATTTTGCAGCCGATGGAGAGAACGCCACCCTCGGCAAGGCTCATTGGCACGGATGGCTTGCCGACCTTGCCCTTGACCGGGGCGCCACGCGCTAGAAGCCCCTCGGCCTCCATCTCGCGCAGAATGATCGAAACCGTTTGCGGAGAGAGGTTTGCGAGGCGCGCCAGGTCGCTGCCGGCCAGGGCTCCATGGCGCTGCAACAGGGTCAGCAGCAGCCGTTCGTTATGATCCCGAACACCACTCTGATTGACCCCGCTGCTGACGCTTCTGATGTTTGCCGTAGTCATGACGGGCACCATAGTGGGAGCTTTTTCGAAGCGGAAGATAGCGCGTCTCGAATAAATAAATAAATTAGATTTATATATTGACGGGTGGTCGCGGACGCGCAACCATGAGGGGGTGAAAACACATGGGACCGGGCTCCAGCCTGTGGAGGAGCCGCTTTGGCTGGTACCGGTTCAAGGGAGAGAATCCGTGAAGAAGCTGCTTATTGGCACGGCATTGAGCCTTGCCGTCATGTCGTCGGCCGCTCTGGCGCAGGAGACCGTCAGCGCGTGCCTCATCACCAAAACCGATACCAACCCCTTCTTCGTCAAGATGAAGGAAGGCGCCGAGGCCAAGGCGCAGGAACTGGGCGTGACGCTCAAGGCTTTTGCCGGCAAGATCGATGGCGATCACGAAACCCAGGTTGCGGCCATCGAAACCTGCATCGCCGATGGCGCCAAGGGCATTCTCATCGCCGCATCCGATACTTCGGCCATCGTGCAATCGGTGCAGAAGGCGCGCGATGCGGGGCTGCTCGTCATCGCGCTCGATACCCCGCTCAACCCGGTTGATGCCGCCGATGCCACCTTTGCCACCGACAATTTCCTTGCCGGTGAACTCATCGGCAAATGGGCTGCGGGCAAGCTTGGCGCCGAGGCTGCCAATGCCAAGATCGCCATGCTCGATCTCGCCGTCAGCCAGCCCAGCGTCGATGTGTTGCGCGACCAGGGTTTTCTGTCCGGCTTCGGCATCGAATTGGGCGACCCCAACAAGTGGGGCGATGAAAGCGATCCGCGCATCGTCGGCCATGACGTGACGGCCGGCAATGAGGAAGGCGGCCGCAAGGCCATGGAAAACCTTCTCGCCAAGGACCCGATGATCAATGTCGTTTATACCATCAACGAACCCTCCGCGGCCGGCGCTTATGAAGCGCTGAAGTCCATCGGCCGGGAAAAGGACGTCACCATCGTTTCCGTCGATGGCGGCTGCCCGGGCGTTGCCAATGTGAAGGACGGCGTCATCGGCGCGACCTCGCAGCAATATCCCCTGCAAATGGCGGCGCTCGGCGTCGAGGCGATCAAGGCCTGGGCCGATAACGGCACCAAGCCGGCCCCGACCGAAGGCAAGGACTTCTTCGATACCGGCGTCAAACTCGTGACCGATCAGCCTGTCGCCGGTCTCGATTCCGTCGATACCGCCAAAGGCACCGAGCTGTGCTGGGGCTGATGGGCCAATAGGACGTATAATTGGTCCGGGGCGGTCCCCGCCGCCCCGGACCATCAAGGAATTCGGGCGTGGAGGAAGCTAATGACCAATCAAACCGAGGCCGAAACGGGCCTTGCCCGGCGCGACGAGTCGATTGCGAGTTTTGACCAACAGATAACCTTGCTCTCACGCTTGCAGCATGCCCTGCACAGCAATCCCGCTTTGGTGCCGCTGATCGTATTGGTGCTGTCCATCGTGGTCTTCGGGGCTCTCTTGGGCGGAAAATTCTTCTCGTCCTTCGCGCTGACGCTGATCCTGCAGCAGGTGGCCATTGTCGGCATTGTGGGGGCGGCGCAATCGCTGGTCATTCTCACCGCCGGCATCGATCTCTCGGTCGGGGCCATCATGGTCCTGAGTTCGGTGGTGATGGGCCAGTTCACCTTCCGCCTCGGCATGCCTCCGGCGGTTGCCATCGCCTGCGGCCTCGTGCTCGGTACTTTTATCGGCTTCGTCAATGGCTGGCTGATCGCGCGCGTAAAACTGCCGCCCTTCATCGTGACGCTGGGCGTCTGGCAGATCGCGCTCGCCAGTAATTTTCTCTATTCGGGCAATGAGACCATCCGTGCCCAGGAGATCGAAACCCAGGCGCCATTGCTGCAGTTTTTCGGGCAGTCCTTCTCGGTGGGCGGTGCTGTCTTCACCTATGGCGTTCTTGCCTTCATCGCCATCGTCCTAGTGCTGGCCTATGTCTTGCGGCACACCGCCTGGGGGCGGCACGTTTATGCGGTGGGCGATGATGCGGAAGCGGCCAAGCTTGCCGGCGTCAATACGCGCTCGGTGCTGATCTCGGTCTATATGCTTTCGGGCCTCATCTGCGCCTTTGCCGGCTGGGTTCTGATTGGCCGCATCGGCTCGGTGTCTCCAACCTCGGGCCAGACCGCCAATATCGAAAGCATCACGGCCGTGGTGATCGGCGGTATTTCGCTGTTCGGCGGCCGCGGCTCGATCATGGGCATGCTGTTCGGCGCGCTCATCGTGGGCGTGTTCTCGCTCGGCCTGCGCCTTCTCGGGGCCGATGCGCAATGGACCTATCTTCTTATCGGCGTCCTCATCATCGCCGCCGTGGCGGTCGATCAGTGGATCAGAAAGGTGTCGGCATGACCCAACCGGTTCTTTATGCCCGTGGCCTCAACAAGCGTTATGGCAAGGTCACCGCGCTCGACAATTGCGATTTCGATCTCATGCCCGGCGAAATCCTCGCCGTCATCGGGGACAATGGCGCGGGAAAATCCTCGCTGATCAAGGTGCTCTCGGGCGCCATCCAGCCCGATAGCGGCGAGGTCTTCCTCGAGGGTCGCCAGGTCAGCTTTCCCTCGCCGATTGCTGCCCGTCAGGCGGGTGTCGAAACCGTCTATCAGACGCTCGCCATGTCGCCGGCCCTCTCCATCGCCGACAATATGTTCATGGGGCGCGAATTGCGCAAACCCGGCTTCATGGGCAAGGTGATGCGCCAGCTCGACCGGCCCGCCATGGAGCGGATCGCGCGGGAAAAACTCTCCGATCTCGGCCTGATGACGATCCAGAACATCAATCAGGCGGTCGAAACCCTGTCCGGTGGGCAGCGGCAGGGCGTTGCGGTGGCGCGGGCTGCGGCGTTCGGCTCCAAGGTGATCATTCTCGACGAGCCGACCGCGGCCCTGGGCGTCAAGGAATCCCGCCGCGTGCTGGAATTGATCCAGGACGTGCGGGCCCGCGGCATTCCGATCATCCTGATCAGTCATAATATGCCCCATGTCTTCGAGGTCGCCGACCGCATTCATGTTCATCGCCTGGGGCGGCGCCTCTGCGTCATCGACCCCAAGGACTATACGATGTCGGATGCCGTCGCCTTCATGACCGGGGCCAAGGCGGCCCCGGTAAGGGTTCCGGAGGCCGGCTAGGCGGGGGCTCGCCCCACCCCACCTAGCCGCTCTGCTCGTATGGCAGGCCTTGCGGGCAGCGCCCGCCGGAGCCATAAACTACGCAATGGCCACGCATTTTCGGTGGCGCTTCGGCGAAGCGCTGCCGGTTGTGGGTCCGCGAGGCTCTGCCATGACACTGTCGAAAGTCGACCTGCTTGACTTTGCTCCCGGCGCGCCGGGCATCACGCCCCGCTGGACGTCCAGCGCCAAGAGCGGGGTCGGTACGGCCCTGTCGCGCAAGTCTCCGGTGTGGTTCACCCTCAGTCATGGCGTTCTGAACGAGGTCTATTACCCAAGGGTCGATAGCGCCTGTACGCGCGACTTCGAACTACTCGTCACCGGGCCGGACGGCTATCTCTCCGAAGAGAAGCGCGACTGCCAAAGCACGACTACCCATCTCGAAGAGGGCGTGCCGGCCTTCCACATCGTCAATATGGCACGAGACGGGCGCTATCGGATCGAAAAGCAGATCATCACCGATCCAGACCGTCCCGGTCTCATCCAGCGGATCAGTTTTTTCCCGCTGGTCGGAACGCTGGCCGATTATCGCGTCTATGCGCTGCTCGCTCCGCATCTCGTCAATGCGGGCATGGGCAATTCCGCCTGGATCAGCGCGCAGCGCGACGTGACGCTGCTTTATGCCAGCGGGCGCTCCCGTTATCTGGCCCTTGGCAGTTCGCTGCCCTGGCGGAGCAATTCGGTCGGCTTTGTCGGGCAATCGGATGGTTTCCAGCAATTGACCCGGACCGGCCGGCTCGATCCGCAATATCAGCGCGCCGACGAGGGCAATGTCGCCATCACCGCCGAGATCGGCTTTGGCGAGCAGAATGTGGTCGATCTGGTTCTGGGCTTCGGCCAGTCCGAGACCGAAGCCGGCGCCAATGTTTTGGCAAGCCTTCGAAGCGGCTGGGACGGCGCCCTTGCCGGTTATTGCCGGAATTGGCGGGAATGGCAGGGGGGTCTGCGTCCTCTCGACCGGCCCGCGCCGGGCAAGGTCAATGCCTATCGCGTATCGGCCGCGGTGCTTGCCAGCCATCGCGCTGTCGATCGGCCGGGGGCCGTGGTCGCAAGCCTCTCCATTCCCTGGGGGACGAACAAGGGCGACGACGATATGGGCGGCTATCATCTCGTCTGGCCGCGCGATCTCGTTGAAACGGCAGGCGGTTTTTTGGCGGCGGGCGATCATCGCGAAGCCTTGAACATCCTCGAATATCTGCGCGAGGTGCAATTGGCCTCCGGCCATTGGGCCCAGAATATGTGGCTCGATGGCCGACCCTATTGGCGCGGCGTGCAGATGGACGAATGCGCCTTCCCGATCCTTCTTGCCGACCTGCTACGGCGCGAGGGCGTGCTCAAGGGCCAGGCGTTGCAGCGCTATCTGCCCATGGTCCGGGCCGCCGCCGGCTATGTCATCGCCAATGGTCCGGCCAGCCGGCAGGACCGTTGGGAGGAGGATGGAGGCTATAGCCCCTTCACGCTCGCGGTCGAGATATCAGCGCTTCTGGCCGCGGCCGATCTTCTGGGCGAGGAAAAGGCCGGGCAGCATCTGCGCGAAACCGCCGATTGCTGGAACGAGCAGATCGAAAACTGGACCTATGTCGGCGATCCCGATCCCAGTCTGGGGGTTGCGGGCTATTATGTCCGTGTGGGCAATGATCTGGCGACCGATCTTGCCGGTGCAGGGTCCGGCACAACCGTTATCCGCAACCAGGTCATCGGTAAATCCGAACTGCCCACACGCCAGGTGTTGAGCCCCGACGCCCTGGCTTTGGTGCGCTTCGGCCTGCGGGCGGCGGACGATCCGCGCATCCTCGATACCGTCAGGATGATCGATGCGACCCTCAAGGTGAACCTGCCGCAGGGGTCGCTCTGGTATCGCTATACCGGCGATGGCTATGGCGAGCACGATGATGGCTCCGCGTTCGACGGGACGGGGCAGGGGCGTGTCTGGCCTTTGCTGGCCGGCGAACGCGCCCATTACGAACTTTGTGCCGGCCGGAAGGATGAGGCGGAAAAGCTGCTAAAGGTGCTCGAAGCTTCGGCAAGCGTCGAGGGCCTGCTGCCCGAGCAAAGCTGGGACGCCGACGACATTCCGGACCGCGAGCTTTTTCGCGGCCGCGCCTCGGGCAGCGCCATGCCGCTGGTCTGGGCCCATGCCGAGCATATCAAGCTCTTGCGCTCGCTCGCGGACGGCGCCGTTTTCGACAAACCGCCTCAGACGCATGAGC
Source organism: Devosia sp. (assembly GCA_035565515.1). Lineage (GTDB taxonomy): Bacteria > Pseudomonadota > Alphaproteobacteria > Rhizobiales > Devosiaceae > Devosia. The sequence goes on along the minus strand of DATMSG010000006.1, from coordinate 7,612 downwards.
GCTATATCGCGAACAAGGCGCCGTCGCATCTGCGCATCTGGCGGCTCAACAATGCCATCACCCACCTGCCCTCCGGCAAAACGCTGCGACTCGAACTGACCGAGCCGGCTCTGGTTCATTGGGGCCTCGACGACTGGCAGGCAGCAAGTGACACGAAAACAAGAGAGAGTGGCCTCGGAACCCATGTGGCCGATCTCGACATATCCGGGTTGGAGCCGGGCAGGGCGGTGGTCTTCACCTTCCTCTGGCTCGACGGCGAGCGCTGGGACGCATCCGAGTTCAGGGTTCAGGTCGTCGGCGATTAAGCGTTGGAAACAGGAGCCAAGCCTATGCAGTTGGGAATGATCGGTCTGGGTCGCATGGGGGCCAATATGGTCCGGCGCCTGATGCAGGCGGGCCATCAATGCGTGGTACACGATCTCAACCCGCAAAGCGTTGCGGCGCTGGTTGCCGAAGGCGCCATCGGGGCGGCCGACATCGCCGACCTATTGGGCAAGCTGCAAAAACCCCGCGCCGTCTGGCTGATGCTTCCGGCCGCCATCACCGGGCGGGTCGCTCGCCAGATCGCCAGCCAGATGGCGCCCGGCGACATCCTCATCGATGGCGGCAATTCCAATTATCGCGACGCGGTTGACCTTGCCGCCGAACTCGCCCCCAGCGGTATTTCCTATGTCGATGTCGGCACCAGCGGCGGGGTCTGGGGCCTGCAGCGCGGCTATAGTCTCATGGTCGGCGGCGTGCCCGAGGCCGTCAAAACGCTCGACCCCATCCTTGCTTCGCTCGCCCCCGGCCGAGATGGCTCCGGCGGCACGCCGGGCATGGCGGACACGGCAAGCCAGGGCTATCTCCATTGCGGCCCGCCCGGCGCCGGGCATTTCGTCAAAATGGTCCATAACGGCATCGAATACGGCATCATGGCCGCCTATGCCGAGGGTCTGAATATCCTCAAGGCCGCCAATGCCGGCAATGAAAAGCGCGCCGCCGACGCCGAGACCGCGCCACTGCACAATCCCGAATATTACCGCTTCGACATCGATCTTGCCGCCGTCACCGAAGTCTGGCGCCATGGCAGCGTCATCGGTTCCTGGCTCCTCGACCTGACCGCAGAGACCCTCAAGGACGATGCAACCCTGTCGCGCTTCGGCGGCAAGGTGTCGGATTCGGGGGAAGGCCGCTGGACCCTGCAGGCGGCCATCGAAACCGGTGTTCCCGCCCCCGTCCTCTCCTCCGCGCTCTTCAACCGCTTCGCCTCGCGCGACAACGACGAATTCGCCAACAAGCTGCTTTCGGCCATGCGCTATTCATTCGGCGGGCACGAAGAAAAATGAGCGCAGCAAAGAATTCGGACGGCCGCTCCGACGCGCTGGTGGTTTTCGGCGCCACCGGCGATCTCGCGCACAAGATGATCCTGCCATCGCTCTACCAGATGGTGCGCCGTGGTCACCTCGGCGAACCCATTGTCGGCGTCGCTTTCGATGATTGGGACATCGACAAACTGGCCGAGCGCGCCCGCGACGGCATTGTGAAGCAATTCGGCAGTGTCGATGAGGCCGTCTTTGCCCGTTTCAAGGCGCAGTTGCGCTATGTCAGCGGCGACTACAAAAACGCCGAGACCTTCGACAAGCTGCGCAGCGCGCTCGGCGGCGCCACCCACCCGCTCTATTACCTCGCCATCCCGCCGTCGCTCTTCGGCACGGTGATCGATGCATTGAAGGCCGCGGGCATCGCCAAGAAGTCCCGGCTCATGGTTGAAAAGCCCTTCGGCCATGACCTGTCCTCGGCCCAGGCGCTCAACGCCGTGCTGCATCGTGCCTTTCCCGAAGAAGCGGTGTTTCGCATCGACCATTTCCTGGGCAAGGAGGCGGTGCAGAACCTTCTATATTTCCGCTTCGCCAATGGCTTTCTCGAGCCGGTGTGGAACCGCACCTATGTGGAAAGCGTGCAGATCACCATGGCCGAGGATTTCGGCATTGCCGGCCGCGGCAAGTTCTATGACGAGGTCGGCTGCATTCGCGACGTGATCCAGAACCATCTGGTCAATGTGCTGCTGCTGCTCGCCATGGAGCCGCCCGTCACCAGTGCGTCGGACGATCTCAGCGATGAAAAGGTACAGATACTCAAGGCCATGCGGCCATTGACCGAAGCCGATGTGGTCCGTGGTCAGTTCGACGGCTATCGCGACGAGCCCGGTGTCGCGCCGGATTCGCGGGCCGAAACCTTCGCCGCCGTGCGCCTTTTCGTCGACACCTGGCGCTGGAAAGGCGTGCCCTTCTACATTCGCGCCGGCAAGCAATTGCCGGTTCGTGCCACCGAAGTCGTGGTGCGCTTCCGCAAACCGCCCGTCGCCCTCTTCGACGATGTGGAAGACGCCGCCGCCAACTATGTGCGTTTCCGCGTCGGCCCGCAGGTGATGATCGGCATCGGCGCGCGCCGCAAGGCGCCCGGCAGCGATATGGTGGGCGAGCCCGTCGAACTCGATGCCGTCGATGACACCACCGATGACATGATGCCCTATGAGCGCCTGATCGGCGACGCCATGGACGGCAAGCGGCAACTTTTCACCCGCCAGGATGCGTCCGAACTCGCCTGGCGGGTCGTCGATCCCGTCCTTGCCCGCAAGGCCGAGCCGGCGCCTTATGCCCCCGGCAGCTGGGGACCGCTCGCCGCGATGGAGGGTTTCGAGCCCCCCGGCGGCTGGGTCGATCCCGGGCGGGACGGAGTCATCGTGCATGGAAAATAAGGCGCCCGTGGTTCTTGCCATCGACATCGGCGGCTCGCATGTCAAGATCCGGTCGAGCGCCGGCGGCGAGGAGCGCAAGGCCGTTTCCGGCCCCGGCATGGATGCCGCCGCAATGGCCGACATCGTCGAGAAATTGGCCGATGGCATCCCCTTCGACGTCATCGCCATGGGCTATCCCGGCCCGGTCGTGCACGGCAAGATCATCAGCGATCCGCATAATCTGGCGCCGGGCTGGGTCGGTTTCGATTTCGCCAAACGTTTCGACAAACCGGTGCGGATCGTTAACGACGCGCTGATACAGGCCGTCGGCAGCTATCAGGGCGGGCGCATGCTTTTCCTCGGCCTCGGCACGGGTCTGGCCGCGGCCATGATCGTCGAGAATGTCGCCCATCCCATGGAACTGGCGCACCTGCCCTATCGCAAGGGCCGCACATTCGAGGATTATCTGGGCGAAGCGAGCCTCGAAAAACGCGGCCACGACAAATGGCAAAAATACGTCTTCGATGCGGTCGCGCAACTCACGGCGGCTGTGGAGCCGGACTATGTGGTCATCGGCGGCGGCAATGTCGCCAGGCTCGACAAATTGCCGCCCAATGCCCGCCGCGGCGACAATGCCAATGCCTTCAAGGGCGGCTTCGCCCTATGGCTGGACAAAACCCTGGTCGTCTAGGTCGTGCCGCCGTCGATTAGCGCCAATGCCGGGGCTCTCGGGTCTTGCGGCTATTGGCGCGGTCTCACATATTGATGGAATGGTGAAAAGGGACATCGATCCAGGAAAAGTGTCGGGATTGCCCGATAAGGGCGGGGTGAGCGGCGACATCGCGGCTTTCGTGAAAAAAGTTGGCGCGCTCGGGCGTCCCAATGCTGCGCAGGACGGGCGGCTATTGTTTGCGCTCGATGCGACGATGAGCCGCCAGCCGACCTGGGATATTGCCTGCTCGCTACAGGCAGAAATGTTTCGCGCCATTCCCAAGCCAAGCGCCTTGCAGGTGCAATTGCTCTATTTTCGCGGTTTTGGCGAATGCCGGGCCAGCAAATGGGTGCTCGATGGCGACGCGCTGGCAAAGCTCATGAGCGGCATCGACTGCCGCGGAGGGAATACTCAGATCGCCAAGGTTTTCTCCCACGCCCGGGCCGAGCATGCGAAGCGGCGGATCAATGCGGTGATCTATGTTGGCGACGCCATCGAGGAAAATGTCGATCTGCTGTCCGAGCAGGCAGGACAACTCGGCTTGCTCGGCCTGCCCATATTCGTCTTTCAGGAAGGCCGGGATGCCCAGGTCGAAGCGGCCTTTCGCGGCTTTGCTAGATTGAGCAAGGGCGCCTATGCGCGGTTCGATGCCTCGGCGCCGCAGGAATTGGCAGCCCTCCTCAAGGCGGTGGCGGCCTATGCCAGCGGCGGCAAGACCATGCTGAAACTGCAGACCAGCGGCGCGGCCCGGGCACTGCTGGCCCAGTTGCCGCCGTGAACTATATTTTTCTCGGCGCATTGGCGCTTCTGGCCTCGCTTGCCCTCGGCAATTACCTGCTCAAGCTCGACCGGCGTATCCTGATGCGCGGATTGCGCCGGGTGGTCGGCGGGCTTGGCGTTTTGATTGCGCTGGGCCTGCTTGTTGCACGCCGGTTCGATCTCGCCCTCTTTGTGGGCGCCGCCGCCGTCGCGGTGTTGCGCACCGGCAGGCTGGGGCCGATCTCATTTGAGGGGCCGGCCGTGGACGCGGGCAATATTTCAAAGGTGCAGAGCTTCCGTTTCGCCATGGAGCTGGATCACGACACCGGTGCCGTCTCCGGCCGCGTGCTCAACGGGCAGTTTGCCGGCATGGACCTGATGGATTTGGGCGAGATGGACACCCGGCTTCTCCTGGCCGAAGTGGAAAACGATGCGGATAGCCTGAGCCTCCTCGAAAGCTGGCTGGATGCCAATCGGGCCGGCTGGCGGGAATATTTTGCTGACCAGGATGCGGGAACCGAGGCGGGGCCGGGGAACGATCCCGTGGCCGAAGCCTATGATATTCTTGGCTTGAAACCGGGCGCCAGCGGGGACGAGATCAGGGCGGCCCATCGCGATTTGATGAAGGCAATCCATCCCGATCGCGGGGGCTCGAGCTATCTTGCGGCCAAGATCAATCAGGCGCGTGACCTCCTGCTCAAGCAGCTATGACGGCCGCCCCATCCGCGTAACGAGAGGCCAGGGAACCACATTCCGGCCGCGCCCGTTCGAGACCGGGAGGAAGCGCAATGGATGAAGCTGATGGAGCCGCCTATTTCGGGTTTACCGGCCCGATCGAGCCCGCTGGCGTCGGCAGGCTCGCAGGAGCGCTGAATTCGGCCGTCAATGGCGGCGTTTCGCTCGTCCACCTCGCCTTCAGCTCAAGCGGCGGTTATGTCGCCGATGGGGTTTATCTTTACAACCACATCAGGGCCTTGCCGCTGCAACTGGTGATCTACAATACCGGATCGGTGAGTTCGATCGCAGTTTCGGTCTTCCTCGGGGCGCAACAGCGGTTCTGTTCGGCCCACGGCATGTTCATGATCCACCCCACGACCATGGGGCAATCCGAAGGGCTGACGGCCCGGCGCCTGCAATCAACGCTGGATGCGGCGCTGGCGGACGATGATCGCACTGACAATATCCTGCGTGAGCGCAGTCGGATCCCCGAAAACGTATTGGCGGCGCGACGTCACAGCGAAATCTACATCTCGCCCGTGCAGGCTGTGGACTATGGACTTGTCGAGGCGGTTCGCGAATTTTCGCTGCCAAAGGGGCAGCAGATCATTCAGATCTGACTCGCGTTTATCCAATTTACGATCCCCTTTCAGGCTGGCGCGGAGGCGGCCTGGCCGCCACCGCCACTTGTCACGCTGCTAGCGATCGAGGTCGTCCTGATCCGGACGGTTCTGTTCCTTGCGGAACTGGTCATTGCCCTGCCGGCCCTGCTGGTTCTGGCCGGACTGCTGTCCGCCGGTCCCGCCCTGGCGCTTGCGGTCCATGTCCGCGTCCTCGCGCTGGTTGTTTTGCTGGCCCTGCTGGCCGCCTTGCTGACCCTGCTGGTTCTGGCCCGATTGCTGGCCGCCCTGGGATCCCTGGCGATTGCGATCGAAGTTCTGTTTGTCGTTGTCGTTGGGCATGAGAGCTCCTCCTTCGGTTCGCCGGACCTGAAAGCCCGGCGTGTGGGGAACGGACGGGGGCGGGGCATGTTCCGATGAAGTGATCGAGGCAAATAAACGTGATCGCCCCGGGAAGCGGGGCTGGTTCAAGCAATGCCCTTGCCACCGGTGACCCCGAAAACCTCCCCGGTGATAAAACTTGCCTCTTGCGAAGCCAGCAGGACATAGACCGGAGCCAGTTCGACCGGCTGCCCGGGGCGGCCGAAGGCGCTGTCCTTGCCGAACGTTTCGACCTTTTCGGGAAATTGCCCGCCGCTCGGCTGCAGCACCGTCCAGAACGGACCCGGGGCAACTGCGTTCACCCGGATTCCCTTTTCGATGAGCTGGGTGGACAGCGCCTTGGTATAAGCCACGATGCCGGCTTTGGTAGTCGCATAATCGAGCAGATGCGCCGATGGCTCATAGGCCTGGATCGAGGCTGTCGTGATGATTGCGGCGCCGGGCGGCAAATGGGGAACGGCGGCCTGGGCGAGCCAGTGCAGGGCATAAAGATTGGTCTTGAGCGTGCGGTCGAAGTCTTCGCTCGAAACCTCCGCAACCGATTTTCGCGCCTGTTGCCGCGCGGCATTGATGACGAGGATATCGAGGCCATCCAGCTGCTTGACGGCGTCCTCGATCAGGGCCTTGCAGACCGTCTCGTCAGAGACATCGCCGGGCAGGGCCACCCCTTTGGTACCGGCCTTTTCGATATAGCCCAGCACCTCTTCGGCGTCGCTTTTCTCCGAGGGCAGGAAGTTGATGGCGACATCGGCGCCTTCGCGGGCATAGGCGATCGCCGCCGCCCGGCCAATGCCGGAATCCCCGCCGGTGATGAACGCCTTGCGTCCCAGCAGGCGACCGAAGCCGGAATAGCTTTCCTCGCCATGATCCGGCGCCGGCCGCATCTTGCTGACCAGGCCCGGAGGCGACTGGGGCTGCTGGGGAAAGGGCGGGGCGGGAAACTGGTATCGCGGGTCTTGCATGGTGAAACGGTCGGCCATCGGGAACTCCTCTTTGGGTCGGCCAACGTGGCAAAGCGGCGAGACGTTCCCTCAACTTGCCCCGAGCCGGCACCCGGAACCGTGACCCGCTTATGGCGTTGCGAACCAGAGCAACAAAGAAGGAGGGTTGTCTTATGGGCGGTTACGGCAGTTCGGAGCGGAAGGGTTTGGGATTCTGGTGGACCATGCTGGTGGGCGTCGTCTTGCTGGTTTTCGGGCTGCCAATTGCCGCAGGCGGGCTCTGGCTCATAACCCTGGGCGGCTCATGGTATTACCTGCCCGCCGGCATCGGCCTGCTGCTGACCGCCTGGTTCCTGTTCCAGCGCAGCCTCAATGCGCTTTGGATTTATCTGGTCACCTATGTGGCGACCGTGATCTGGGCGCTCTGGGAGGCCGGCCTTGATGGCTGGGCGCAGGTGCCGCGGCTGCTGGCGCCGACCATCGTGCTGATACTGGTGCTGACGACAGCGCCCATGCTGCGCGGTCCGGTCCGGCGGTTCGGACAGGCCGCGGCGGCTGGTCTCGTCCTGGCCGGCGCCCTCGGGGTTGCCGGCATTGCCAATCATGGGGTTCAAACATCGCTGGCGCAGGAGGTGGAAGAACCCGCCCAACCTACACCGGAGCCCGCCACCCCCCCGGCCGAGGCAGCGCCCGACCTGTCGGCCGCACCAGCCGGGCCGGCTTATGTAACGCTCGAAACGGGCGCGGACTGGCCCGCTTATGG
>DATMSG010000005.1:0-3028 GCA_035565515.1 Devosia sp. | reverse complement strand
TGCGAAATCCAGCCGACGGTGCGCGCGACGGCGAACAGCACGGTGAACATCGAGGTAGGGAAGCCGATGGCTTCCAGAATGACGCCGGAATAGAAATCGACGTTCGGATAGAGCTTGCGATCGATGAAATAGGGATCCTCGAGCGCGATCTTTTCGAGTTCCTGGGCGACCTGCAGCGTCGGGTTATTGTGCACGCCCAGAATGTCAAGCACTTCCTTGGCTGTCGCCTGCATCACCGTCGCGCGCGGGTCGAAGTTCTTGTAGACGCGGTGACCAAAACCCATCAGGCGGAACGGATCGTTCTTGTCCTTGGCCCGAGCAATGAATTCGGGGATGCGGTCGACAGTGCCGATTTCCTTGAGCATGTTGAGCGCGGCTTCATTGGCACCGCCATGCGCCGGGCCCCACAGGCAGGCAACGCCGGCGGCGATACAGGCAAAGGGATTGGCATCGGACGAGCCGGAGAGGCGCACGGTCGAGGTCGAGGCATTCTGCTCGTGATCGGCATGGAGCGTGAAGATCAGGTCCATGGCGCGGGCGATGCGGGGATCGACCTTGTATTCCTCGGCCGGCACGGCAAAGCACATATGCAGGAAATTGGCCGCGTAATCGAGATCATTGCGCGGATAGACGAAGGGTTGGCCTATCGAATATTTGTAGGCCATGGCGGCGATCGTCGGCATTTTGGCGATCATGCGGATCGAGGCGATCTCGCGCTGCTGCGGATCGTTGATGTCGGTCGAGTCGTGATAGAAGGCAGCCATGGCGCCGACCACGCCGGTCATGACGGCCATCGGGTGAGCGTCGCGACGGAAGCCACGGTAGAAATAGTGCATCTGTTCATGCACCATGGTGTGGCGGGTCACCAGCTCTTCGAATTCGGCCATCTGAGCCTTGCTGGGCAGTTCGCCGTAAAGCAGCAGATAGCAGACTTCGAGGTAGTTGCTCTTGGCGGCGAGCTGGTCGATCGGGTAGCCGCGATAGAGCAATTCACCCTTGTCGCCGTCGATATAGGTAATCGCGCTGTCACAGGCTGCGGTCGAGGTGAAGCCGGGATCGTAGGTGAACAGCCCGGTTTTGGCGTACAAAGATCGGATGTCGATTACTTCAGGCCCAACGGATCCGGCCAGTACCGGAAATTCGTAAGTCTGGTCCCCGATGACGAGTTTGGCGACTTTATCGGTCATTCAGCTCTCCTCGTTGGCCGCGCGCCCGAAGGGAAGGAATTTCGGTTGGGCTGGGCCGGCAAATCTGCGTAGCAGCATGCGGGAGAGGTATCAGTTTTCGCCCCCGCGATGCAATCGATAGGTAAGCAGCGCTTACCCTCCTCGCGCTCTAGTGAGCAGCGGTCTGGTCGGCCAGGCGGGCCATGCTTTCGTCGCGGCCGATCAACACCATGACCTCGAAAATACCCGGCGATACGGTGCGGCCGGTGAGGGCGGCGCGCAGCGGCTGGGCGAGCTTGCCCAGCTTGAGGCCCTTGGTTTCTGCCAATGCGCGCATGGCCGCGTCGATGGCCGGCACGCTCCACTCGTTGAGGCCGCGCAGGGTCTCTTCCATGTCGGCTAACACGCCACGGGCATCAGGGGTCAACAAAGCCGATGCCGCTGCGTCGATAGCAAGCGGACGTGACGCATAGATGAACTGGGCCAGATCGATCAGCTCGAGAATGGTCTTGGCGCGCGGCTGCAGCTCGGGCAGGGCAGCCAGCGCAGTTGCCTTGTTGGCGACGAGGCCTTCGAGATCCGTCAGGCGGCCGACTTCCTCGGCCGTCGCGATCATGATGTCGTAGAGGTATTCCGGCTTGGCCTCGCGGATATAATGGCCATTGATGCTCTCGAGCTTGACGAAGTCGAAGCGAGCGGCACCCTTGTTGAGGCCTTCGAGGCTGAACCATTCCACCATCTGCTCGGTGGAGAAAATCTCGTCGTCGTCATGGCTCCAGCCCAGGCGAGCGAGATAATTGCGCAAGGCCTCGGGCAGATAACCCATCTGGCGATAGGCCTCGACGCCCAGCGCGCCGTGGCGCTTGGAGAGCTTGGCACCATCAGGGCCATGGATCAGGGGGATGTGCGACATCTCCGGCACGGTCCAGCCCATGGCATTGTAGATGACGATCTGGCGGGCGGCATTGGTCAGGTGGTCGTCGCCACGAATGATGTGGGTGACGCCCATATCGTGATCGTCCACCACCACGGCATGCATGTAGGTCGGCGTGCCGTCGGAACGCAGGATGATGAAATCATCCAGGTTCTCGGTCTTGAACACGACCTTGCCCTGCACGTGATCGTCGACGACGATCTCGCCGGTGAGCGGGGCCTTGATGCGGATGACGGGCTCGACGCCGGCCGGCGCCTCCTTGGAGTCGCGGTCGCGCCAATAGCCATTGTAGCGCGGCGGCTTGCCGGCAGCGCGGGCCTCTTCACGCATCTGGTCGAGCTCTGCGGGCGAGCAATAGCAATAATAGGCATGGCCCATTTTCACCAGTTCATGCGCCACTTCGGCGTGGCGCGCGGCGCGGCCGAACTGGCTGATCGGCTCGCCTTCCCAGGTGAGGCCGAGCCAGGTCAGGCCATCGATCAGCGCCACGACTGCGGCTTCGGTGGAACGTTCCCGATCGGTATCTTCGATGCGCAGGAGCATCTTGCCGCCGGTCTTGCGGGCATAGGCCCAATTGAACAGCGCCGTGCGGGCACCGCCAATGTGTAGATAGCCGGTGGGCGAAGGAGCGAAGCGGGTGACAACCTGAGACATGGCGACCGGAAAGTTTGGACGAATTTGCGAGCCGTGTGTACCATAGAGGGGCACGAGCGCAAGGGCGGGGGCTAGGCGGGTGCTAGGGGCAGAAACACTTGAGCCAAGAACGGCGCTGGAACGTGCGAAGGCGCGGCCGAAGAAAGCTCCAAAAAGACTTCAGACCTGGCCGCTAACCCATGATGACAAAAGCGCTTTAGCGTCGCTGCGAAGCGCGTTCGCTGCTGCAGTGGTGGCGCGCCGGCTATTCGTGCTGTTGCCATTTGCCATGATT
>DATMSG010000004.1:0-3979 GCA_035565515.1 Devosia sp. | reverse complement strand
TTTTTTCGCGGACCCGCCAGCGGCATTTGCAGAGCCTGCGACACCGCCTAAGGTGGGGCAAAATAAGCCCTACGGATACCCATGGCCGCCATTGTCCAAGTCAAGCCGATTACCGACGTTCCCGCTGACCGCCGCGCCAGTGCCGCACCGCGCGATCCCGAATTTTTCCAGAACCCCTATGCCTTTTATGCCGAGCGGCATGCGGGCAATCCGGCATTCTTTTGGGAAGAGTATGGGCATTGGTGCTTTGCCGATTTCAAATCCGTCAGCACCTTGTTACGCGACAAGCGCTTTGGGCGGGAAATCCTGCATGTGGCGACGCGTGAGGAAATCGGCCTGCCCGCGCCGAAGCCGCATGTGGCCGATTTCGACCTGACCGAGAAATACTCGCTGCTGAACCTCGAACCGCCGGGGCATACTCGGCTGCGCATGCTGGTCAACCGGGCTTTCGTGTCGCGACAGGTAGAGCAGTTGCGGCCGCGAATCCGGCAATTGGCCAATGAGATCATCGACGGGCTCGAGGGCGAAGAGAGCGTCGATCTGATCAAGGCTTTTGCCGCGCCCCTGCCCGCAATCATCATTGCCGAAATGATCGGGTTGCCGGCGGAGGCTGCGCCGCAATTACTCAATTGGTCCAACCGCATGGTCACCATGTACATGTATGGGGTGACCTATGAGACCGAGCTCGACGCCAACAAGGCGTCGGCTGATTTCATGACCTATCTGCGCGATGTGATCGCCGAGCGCCGACGGGTGCCGCGGGAGGACCTGCTGACCCACATGCTCACCGCCGAACAGGGCGGCGAGAAACTCAGCGACGATGAGGTGATGTCCACCGCCATCCTGTTGCTCAATGCGGGGCATGAGGCGACGGTGCATACGACGGGAAATGGGGTGAAATCCATTCTCGAAAGCGGGCTCGACCCAAGGGCACTGTTTGCAACGCCGGAGCAGACCGAGGCGACCGTGGAGGAGTGTTTGCGCTTCGACGCGCCGCTGCATCTTTTTACGCGCTATGCGCTGATGGACATGGAGGTCGAAGGCATTCCACTGCGCAAGGGTGACGTGATCGGGCTGATGCTGGGGGCGGCCAATCGCGATCCCAGCCGGTTTACCGATGCCGGGCGGTTTGATCCGTTCCGGACGGATGGCGCCAATGTCAGTTTTGGCGCGGGCATTCACTTCTGCATCGGCGCGCCGCTGGCGCGGATCGAATTACAGGAGGCCATGTCGGTGCTGTTCCAGCGGCTGCCGAAACTGCGGCTGGCTGAAGCGCCGCTTTACAACGATGTGTTCCATTTCCATGGGCTGGAAAAGCTCATGGTGCGCTGGAACTAAAGCGCAGCCAACACGCCGGGGAGCAGTGGCGGGATGTCTTCGCTGATCATGCCGGGGCCGCCGAAGCGATTGGCGGCTTCGGCATGGAGCCAGGCGCCGGCGCAGGCGGCGTCGAAGCCGCGCATGCCTTGAGCCAGGAGGCCGCCGATAATGCCGGCGAGCACGTCGCCGGAGCCGGCAGTGCCCAGCCAGCTCGGCGCATTGGCATTGATGGCAGCACGGCCATCGGGCGCGGCAATGACCGTATCGCTGCCCTTGAGCAGAATGATGGCGCCGGAGTGCTGGGCGGCGGCGCGGGCGCGTTCAAGCTTGCCACCGGGCACATTGCCGAACAGGCGCGCGAATTCGCCCTCATGGGGGGTGAGCACGACGGGGCGATCTGCATTGGCCTTGATGGCGGCGAAGAGGGTTTCGCCTTCGGTGGCGAAACTGGTGATGGCATCGGCGTCGAGGACAGCGGCGGCGCCGGAGGCAAGCACTGCCAGCACCCTGTCCCGCATCGGCTGGCCGACGCCGCCTGCCGGGCCGAGGACCACGGCATTGATCCGCTTGTCTTCGAGAAGATCGGCCAGTTCGCCGGCATTTTCGGCCGGTTTGAGCATGATGGCCGTGACCTGGGCGGCATGAACGCGTAACGCGGCGGTTTCCCCTGCCAGGGACACGACCCCTGCCCCGACGCGAAAGGCGCCATGCGCGGCAAGGCGGGCGCCGCCGGTTTCGAACTCGCCGCCGGAGACGACGACGACATGGCCGCGATCATATTTGTGACCATCGGCCATGGTGGTCGGAAGGGTCCATAGTTCGCGCGTATTCTGCCAGGCGTGGGGCTGGACGCGCTCGAGCACCGAATCGGGAATGCCGATATCGGCCAGGACGACTTCGCCGCAATGCTGGCGGCCGGGCAACAGCACATGTCCCGGTTTCAGGCGGAAAAAAGTGACGGTCATGTCGGCGATCATGGCGATGCCGCGGACGGCGCCGCTGGCACCATCGATGCCGCTGGGCACATCGACGCTGACGACCGGCAGGGTCGAATTGTTGACCGTAGCGATGATGTCGGCAATCGCGCCTTCGACATCGCGATCGAGCCCGGCCCCGAGAATGGCGTCGACGACAAGATCGGCGTCTTCGATGTCCTTTTTGTCCGGCGCATCGATGCGGCCAGTCCATTGTTCGGCGGCCACGAGCGCATCGCCGCGGAGAGCCTCGCGCTCGCCCAGAAGCCGCACCTGCACCGGCCAGCCGCGCTGCTGCAGGAGGCGGGCGACAATGAAGCCGTCTCCGCCATTGTTGCCGGTGCCGCAGAGGACGAGCACGGAGCGCTGGTAATAGCGCTCGATAATGGCTTCGGCCACCGCTTTGCCCGCGGCCTCCATCAGGCGGAACGAGCGGACGCCACCCTCGATGGCGAAACGATCGGCCAGGGCCATTTCCTGAGGCGTGAGAAGGGCATCGGTATGGGCCATTTTTGCCTCGCTGCGAGTCGGTGCTCTTTGTCTTTTAGCCGGTTGGACCGGAAATTGGACAAAGAAACGGCGCAGCGGAGCGATTGCAGGCAGGAAGGTGCTCTCAGCCGACGTGGCGGCGCTGATCGGCGTCACACCAGACGGTGCGATCGCCGCCGGAGCGCTTGGCGGCGTAGAGGCGCATGTCGGCCGTGATCATGATATCGGGATGACGGCTAGTCTCGGCGGTCGAGCAGTGATCGAGATCGATCATAAGCGCTGCCGGCAAGGTCTTCCACCTTGCGTTCCTCCTCTCCGACATGACGAAGCGCGCGACCGCGTCTAGTGAGCAACCGTTCCCTTGATGGCGTGGGAATGGGCCTTGACCGTGATCGGGCCTTGGCCTGTCATCTCTGCGCCCTACTGCGGATGCCCGCCACGTCTTGCGCGCCCAACTGGTTGAGCACCTGGCTTATGCCCGGCGCAGACGTACTCACAGCCCAATATTCATCGAAGGTTGGGTAGACGCGCGATACGTGGATCGTTTTGGTGGCGACATCAGCAAGGCCGGCAGCAGTCCACAGCTTTTCCAGAACAGCGAGATCGGCTGCCTCCGGATGGGGCGGCAGAATGGGCGTTATGCCTGTCGCGGACATGGCCCTGTGGATCGCTTCATAGGGAAAGCCACCGCCCAAAATATCCCACGCATAGGCCGTGACCTTGCCTCCTTGCCGCACGACGCGAACCATTTCGTCCACCGCCGCTTTGGCATCGGGCACGAAGAAGATCACGAGGGCCATGAGGGCCACGTCGAATTCATCGTCCGAAAAGGGCAGGTCGTCGGCCGTACCTATTCGGAAATTGGCGACGCCTGACGTGTGGCGCTGCCGGGCGAAGTCGAGTTGCTGGGCAGACGGGTCCAGCGCTTCGATCTGGGCCGGCGCCACGCGCCTAACCAGCAGTTCAGTAGAGGCGCCATTGCCGCAGCCGACATCGACCCAGCGTTTGCCGGCGGGTACATCGAGCCAGTCAAGAAAGGCGTTTCCGACCTCCGCGCTCCAGAGGCCCATCATCGTTTCGTAGCTTTTGCCGTCGACGAACTGCATCGTTTGGCCAGACATCTCGCGTCTCCATCGCAGGAAGGCCAACCCTCGGAACGGAGACTACTCCTTAACTTCGGGTTCCGCACCTTTGAT
>DATMSG010000003.1:0-3000 GCA_035565515.1 Devosia sp. | reverse complement strand
CTCCGTCGTCAGTTTCGAGCCGGTCTTCCAGAATATCGACGAGGACGTCGATCGCGTCTTCCTGCCCGTCGGCCAGACCGCCCATGCGCCGCCCCCCGGCGCCGAGGAAATTTTCATCGATCTTGAAGATGACGATTTTCCCGATCATATCGATGGGCCGGAGGTCGACTTGAGCGCTCTCCTGATCGAAACCCTGGCTCTGGCCATCGATCCCTATCCGCGGCGGGAGGGCGAAGACCTCTCAACGCTGGGGATCAATGCCGCCGAAGACGATAGCGGTCCCTTTGCGGCGCTACGTCAGCTCAAGGACAAGGGCGAAACCTGAACCTTCCGGGGCGGGGCTTGCACCCACTTCCCTATGGGATATGTTGGAATGCCTGCCCAAGCGGGCCGAAAAACGGGCTGAAATGACCGAATATATAACGATTTCCGTGGATGCCATGGGGGGCGACCACGCCCCGCGCGCGGTCATTCACGGCGCCGACCTCGCCCTGCGCGAGCGCAAGAACACCCGTTTCATCTTCCATGGCCGTAAGGAGCAGATCGATCCGCTCCTGGAAGAATTCCCCAAACTCAAGGCCGCGTGCACGGTGCGTCACTGCGAAGAAGTGATCGCCATGGACGAAAAGCCCGCTCAGGCCCTGAGAAAGGGCCGGAACGTCTCCTCCATGTGGATGGCGATCCAGGCGGTCAAGGACGGCGAGGCCGATGTCGCCATATCCGGCGGCAATACCGGCGCGCTGATGGCCATGGCCACCTTCTGCCTCCGCCCCATGGAAGGCATTTCCCGCCCCGGCATCGCCGCCATCTGGCCCACCGTGCGCTCCGACATCATCGTGCTCGATATGGGCGCGACCATCGGCGCCGATGCCCGCCAGCTGGTCGATTACGCCATCCTTGGCTCCGCGCTCGCCCGCTCGCTCTTTGATTCCGAAAAGCCCACCGTGGGCCTGCTCAATATCGGCACCGAAGAGATGAAGGGCCTCGACTACATCAAGGAAGCCAGCAAGATCCTGCAGCAGGCCTCCGGCGCCGGCTTCACCTATCACGGCTTTGTCGAAGGCGATGACATCGGCAAGGGTACCGTCGATGTCGTCGTTACCGAAGGCTTTGTCGGCAATGTTGCGCTGAAAACCGCCGAAGGCACCGCCCGGCAGGTCGCCACCTATCTGCGCACCGCGCTCAAGGCCAATTGGATCAGCATGCTGGGCGCCTTTTTCGCCTCCTCGGCCCTCAAGGCGCTCCGCCGCAAGATGGACCCGCGCACCGTCAATGGCGGCGTTTTCATGGGTCTCAATGGCATTGTTATCAAATCCCATGGCGGCACCGACGAGGTCGGCTATAAGAGCGCCCTAGGTCTTGCTTACGAAATGGCGCGCAGTCGCCTGATCGACAAGATCAGCGACAGCGTTCGTCGCTTCCCAGTTAACGTTGCAGCTCCCGAGCTGCCTACCGATTCCGAGGCCAAGTCGGCGTGACCAGAATTCGTTCAATTGTCCGCGGGGTCGGCAGCTACCTTCCCCAGAAGATCCTGACCAATGCCGAATTGGCCAAAACCGTCGATACATCCGACGAGTGGATCCAGCAGCGCGTCGGCATCAAGGAGCGCCATGTTGCGGCCGAAGGCGAGTTCACCTCCGATCTTGCCGTCGCCGCCGGCCGCGCCGCTCTCGACAATGCGGGCCTGACACCCGACGACATCGATCTCATCATCGTCGCCACCACCACGCCCGACTATACCTTCCCGGCCGCCGCCACGCTGGTGCAGATGAAGCTGGGCATGCATCACGGCTTCGCCTTCGACATCCAGGCGGTCTGCTCGGGCTTCGTCTATGCCGTCACCACGGCCGACAGCTATATCAAGAACGGCCTCGCCAACCGCGTCCTCGTCATTGGCGCGGAAACCTTTACCCGCCTCCTCGACTGGACCGACCGCACCACCTGCGTGCTCTTCGGCGATGGCGCGGGCGCCATGATTCTCGAGCGGGCGGAACTCGCCGATGGTGAGCCCGAACGCGGCGTCCTTTCGTCGGCTCTGCGCTCCGATGGTCACCACTGGCAAAAACTCTATGTCGATGGCGGCCCGTCCTCTACCGGCACCACCGGCCATGTGCACATGGCCGGCGCCGAGGTCTTCCGTCATGCCGTCGGCAAGATCACCGATGTCGTTTACAAAGCGCTCGAACAGGGCGGCTATACCGTCGATGACCTCGACTGGTTCGTGCCCCATCAGGCCAATAAGCGCATCATCGACGGGGCAGGGGCCAAGCTCGGCCTGCCGCCCGAAAAGGTGGTGACCACGGTCGATATCCACGCCAATACCTCCGCCGCCTCCGTGCCGCTCGCTCTGAGCGTTGCCGTGGCCGATGGCCGCATCAAGCAAGGCGATCTCGTCATGCTCGAAGCCATGGGCGGCGGATTCACCTGGGGGGCCTCGCTCATTCGCTGGTAGCGGGCATTGAGCCGATTGACCTCAAGC
This sequence comes from Devosia sp., assembly GCA_035565515.1. GTDB lineage: Bacteria > Pseudomonadota > Alphaproteobacteria > Rhizobiales > Devosiaceae > Devosia. The sequence continues at coordinate 521 of DATMSG010000003.1, read as the reverse complement.
GTTTCAAGGCGTTAGTGTTCTGCCGGGTGGAGGAGCCCGACGTTGAGGCCAGGCGAAAAATTGACTGGCCGCGTCGATCGAGGGAAGGTTTTCCTGCCAAACTGCGGAGGCGGTCTGGCGATGGCGAAGAAAAAATATCACGCTGGCCCGGGAAGCCAGTCCTGAACCACGGGGGTGCGAATGACGCAGAAGACGGTAACGCGGGCAGACCTGGCGGAAGCTGTTTATGGTTCTGTCGGCCTGTCGCGAACCGAGTCGGCCGAACTGGTCGAACGTGTTCTCGAACTCATCACCGACGCGCTGATTACCGGCGCCAATGTGAAACTCTCCTCATTCGGCTCCTTTCAGGTGCGCTCCAAGAACGAGCGTATCGGCCGCAATCCCAAGACCGGCGAGGAGGTGCCCATCCTTCCCCGGCAGGTTCTTGTGTTCAAACCCAGCAACGTGTTGAAGTCCAAAATCAACAAGTCTATGGTCGCCTCTGAAAAGTAAGGCTTTCTTACTGGAGGGGTCAGCGGTTT
>DATMSG010000002.1:0-6141 GCA_035565515.1 Devosia sp. | reverse complement strand
GACGACGGCAATCGGCAGGCCGGGCAGGGTGCGCGCTGCGAGGCGTGCCAGAGCGAGGCCGTCGGGTCCGGTGCCGAGTTCGATATCGGTAATGAGGGCCGTCACCGTGTCATCGAGCAGGTGCGCGCCGGCCCCGGCACTGGTGGCGGGCATCGGCGTGTAGCCGAGGCGGGTCAGTTGATCGCAGAGGTCGAGCAGCAAGAGCGGGTTGTCTTCAACGACCAGGATTTTGGAAATTTTCGACATCGGGCTTCCCCATTTTGCGCGGTCGGAAGGGGAAGCGATTTTGAGGCCGGGCGTTGCATGCGGCAGGCACATAGCTGCGGGGATGGTTAGGATTTTGCTAAAATTGTGCGCACGGCGCGGCTTCAAAGTTGGGCGCGATAGAGGCCGACACGAATGCCGCCGTGGAGAACCGGGGGCAAGGCGGGCTGGAATTTGAGGCCGGTGGCGCCGGCGAGATTCTTGTCGGCGGTGACGATGCCGACGCGCCAGCCTTTGAAGCGGGTTTTCAACACCGTGCCGAGGGTGCGGTGCAGGGTGACGAGGGGAGCCTTGTCGCCGATGCGGGTGCCATAGGGCGGATTGAGGATGACGAGGCCGGGCGGGCCGGGAGGGGGCTCCAGGTCTTCGACGGATTTCTGATCGAAATGGGTGAGGGCGGAAACGCCGGAACGGGTGGCGTTTTCGCCGGCCATGCGGACGGCGCCGGGGTCCTTGTCCGAGCCGTGGAAATGAAGGTCCGTGGTCTTGGGCTTGATGGAACTGCGGAGGGATTGCCAGGCTTTGGCATCGAAGGAGGGGAGGCTTTCGAAGCTAAAACTGCGCTCGCGGCCCGGCGGCAGGCCGAGGGCGATTTCGGCGGCTTCGATGACGAAGGTGCCGGAGCCGCACATGGGGTCGAGGACGGGTTCGGTGCCGGTATAGCCGCATTGGCGGAGGAACATGGCGGCCATGGTTTCGCGCATGGGGGCCTTGTTGACGGCTTCCTTGAAGCCTCGCTTGTGGAGGGACTCGCCGGTGGTGTCGATGCTGAGGGTGATGAGATCGTCTTCGATGCGGACCATGATGCGAAGGGGGGCGTCCTCGGTGATCGGCGCGCCGAATTCTTCCCTGATAGCGGTCGCGACACGCTGGGCGGCGGCGCCGGCGTGATAGATACGCGAGCGCTTGCAGCTGGCCTCGACGCGAAGGGGTACGCTTTTGTCGAGAAAGTCGCTCCAGGGGATTTTGCGCGAGCGCTTGTCGAGTTGGGCAAGATGCATGGCGCGAAACTCGCCGAAACGGGCAAGGATGCGCGTGGCGCCGCGGAGGACGAGATTGGCCCGCCAGACGTCGGACCAGGTGCCGGAGAAGGCGACGCCGCCATCGACGACGGTGGCGCCGGCAAAACCCTGTTCGAGGGCTTCGGCGCAAAGTGGGGCTTCGAGGCCGGGGGTCGAGACGAGGTAGATGGGGAAGCTGGCGGTCATCTGCCAGCACTAGCCGGGTCAAGGGAATGGGGCAATGGTGTCGAGGGGCATTCGCCTGTCTGAGAAGCCCCAGCGGAGGAGATGGATTGCCGGGACGAGCCCAGCAATGAGCGTGAGGGGCAGAGCTTGCCCGGAGGCTCTATCAGTTATTGATCGATAGAATGCCCCATTGGGTCTGGTTGCAGGCGTCATCGAGGCAGACATTGGTGATCCACATGGCGCCGTTGGCGAGGCCGACGCCTTCGGAGGTGACGATGAGGTCGCCGACATCCTGCGAACCGATGGCGTCGAGGGTTTCGGGCGAGACCAGGCTGTCGAAATTGTCGATGAAATCCTGTTCTTCGAGGATGTCATAGGTCTCGCCATTGGCATTGATGGTCAGCGGATAGATGGCGTAGCCGGTGATATCGACCGGATTGAACATGGTGGCGTCCTGAATGCCGGCCAGGATTTCGAAGAAACCATCGGCATCGCCGTGAATGGCTTCAATATTGGCGTAGACGTCTTCTTCGCTCGCGAGCGCGGGGGCGATCAGAGACAGGGCGAACAAGGCGGTCGCGGCGTAGCGCAGCATGGGACAATCCTCCGGGCGCCTTGAGGCGGGTGCCGGAGGGTTCAGGCAAATCGTGGCAAGCGCAAGACGTAAGGCAAAATATACCCGCCGTTAAGTCGGGCCCCGCATTATGAGGGCGCTGGAGAAGACGAGCTGGGTCTGCTCCCCCTGCTTTTGTTTTTAGTATTGCGTCAGGTCGGGTTCGATGCGTCTCATTATCGGTGTTATTTTCGTTTTTGCCTGCGTGCTCGGCGGTTATGCGGCCATGGGTGGGCACGTCGAAGTTCTCTGGCAGCCGTTCGAATTCGTCATCATTCTGGGTGCCGCCATCGGCGCCTATATCATCGGCAATAGTGGCCGGGTGCTCAAATCGACGGTCGGCATCTTTGCCACGCTGTTCAAGGGGCCGCGCTATAACAAGGCCGCTTATGTCGAGCTGCTCGGCCTGCAATTCAGCCTCTATAAGCTGATCCAGGCCAAGGGCGTGCTGGCTATCGAAGCGCATATCGAAAACCCGCACGAATCCGAACTGTTCAACCGTTTCCCCACCTTCGCCAAGAACCACCATGCGGTGGAATTTCTCTGCGACTATCTCCGCATGGTCACCATGGGCACCAATAATGCCCATGAGATGGAAGCGCTGATGGACGAGGAACTGGAAACGCATCACCAGGAGCAGGAACAGCTGGTCGGCGCCGTGCAGGCCCTTGCCGATGGTACGCCCGCCCTGGGTATCGTGGCCGCCGTGCTCGGCGTGATCAAGACTATGGGCGCCATCACCGAGCCGCCGGAAGTTCTGGGCCACCTGATCGGTGGCGCGCTTGTGGGGACCTTTTTTGGCGTGTTCGTCGCCTATGGCTTCTTCGGCCCGATGGCACAGTCGCTGCGCGGCATTTTTGAAGCCGAATCCAAGTATTTCCTCTCGATGAAGGTTGGCCTTCTTGCACATATCAGCGGCCAGCCGCCGGTGATGGCTGTCGAGTTCGCCCGCAAGGCGCTGATGAGCGACGTGCGCCCGACCTTCAACGAAGTCGAAGAAGCAACCGCAGCTCTGCCGTCTGCCACCTAAGTTTTCAAGTTTCTAGCGGGCCGCGCGGTCTCCCTGGGGATCGGGCGGCCCAAACGCTGCCAGGGGGCACGTCATGGCGAATTTCGAACAGCCGATCATCATCAAGCGGGGGAAGAAGCACAAGCACCCCCACCATGGCGGCGCGTGGAAGATCGCCTATGCCGACTTCGTGACGGCGATGATGGCCTTCTTCCTGCTGATGTGGCTGATCAACATGACGACGGCCGAGCAGAAGCAGGGGCTGGCCGACTATTTCTCGCCACCCTCCGTCAGCCTATCGGATAGCGGCGCGGGCGGGGTCATGGGTGGGCAGGCCATGGACAATGCGGGATCGAGCATGTCCGGCTCCGCCTCGGACATCACCGCCAGGGAACCGGCCGCCGCGGCCGAAGCGGTGACGGGGGAAGCGGACCTTTCCGTCGGTGGCGTGGCACGCGACAATGGCAGCGAAGTGGACGCCTCGAGCGATTCCGAATTCAACCTCGAAGCCGTCGATGCGCAGGAATTCCACTCGGCGGCCGCCAGCATTCGCCAGGCCTGGCAATCAATGCCGGAACTGACGCCCTTCATCGACAATCTGATCGTGGAGGAAACCGAAGACGGCCTCGATATTCAGATCGTCGATCAGCAGGGCAAGCGCATGTTCCCCGAGGGTTCGAAATACCCGCTGGAGCCGACCCGGCTGGCTATCGCCGCCATGGCGCCTTTCCTGCAGCAGCTCAATTCGCAGATGACGATTTCGGGCCATACGGCCGCGGGGGGACGTTATGAAAACCCGCGCTACGGCGCCTGGGAGCTTTCGGCCGACCGCGCCAATGTGGTGCGATCGACGCTGGGCGAATTCGGGGTGACCGACGATCGCATCAAGTCGGTGTCCGGGCGCGCCTCGGATGAACCGTTCTTTCCCAACGACCCCTATATGGCGGCCAATGAGCGCGTGAAGATCACGGTATTGCGCACGGCGCCGCCGGTTCCGGTGGGGCTCAAGCCCTAAGACTTGCCCGGAACCCTGCGCAGAGCCTGACGTTCTTCTCGCATCGTGACTTTTGCGAGAAGCGTCATGTTCCAGCTCCTGCTCATTCTCATTGTCGTGGCCGTGGTGGCCGGGGCGATGGGCTTTACCGGTATCGCTGCAGGCGCGGCGGGCCTGGCCAAGATCATCTTCGTGCTGATGCTGATCGGCATCGGCCTGATGATGCTAATGATCCTGATGGGGCTGGTCGTCCTGTTTTAGAGGAACAGCTTGAAGCCTTCATGGGACTGCTCGAAGCCGAGCTTGCGATAGAAGCGGTGTGCGTCGAGACGAACCTTATTGGATGTCAGCTGGACGATACCGCAGCCGGCTTCGCGGCAGCGCTCTATTGCCCATTGCACCATTTCCGAGCCGAGGCCCTGGCCGCGCTGATCCGCGCGGATGTGGACGTTTTCGAGGATGCCACGCTTCATGCCGAAGCGCGGCAGGCCCGGCAGGACACTGATCTGCAGCGTGCCGACGATCTCGTTGTTCCGTTCGACGACGATGAGCCTGTGCTTGGGATCGGCCGATATTTCGTCAAAGGCAGCGCGATAGCGCGGATCGGTCAAGGTTGCCGGATCGAGGGGCGGCGTATCGGCGCCGCGGGCGTCTCCGGCGTGACCGAGAATGAGAATTGTAGGCACGTCTTCGGGCCGGGCGTCGCGGTAGATGAGATCGGGCATGTCAGCTTCGGTGTGGCGAAAGGGAGCGCGCGATTCCTAGCACAATGAGGGCAATGATGGCAGTGAGGCCGGCAGCCCAGGAACCGACGGTGAGAAGCGCGCCTGTGCCTGCCCAGGTGATGGAGGCAAAAGCCTCGGCAATGGTGGCGGCGCGGGAGGCGACCTGGCGGCGGCGGAACATGGCGCGGCGCATGGGAATGCGGAACCAGACCTGAATGGCCGTGGCCGAGGCGGCGGACAGAATGGCGCAGACGCCGGTCGCGAGGGCCATGGTCCAGCTATTGAGCGCCAGGAGGATTAGCAGCGGCGCGAGGATGGCGGCGACGACAGCGAGAACGGCTTCGATCTTGGCGCGGAGAATGTTGCGGGCCGCGATAGGGGCGGTGGCGACGAGGTCGTAGGCGTCTTCACCGGACAGCGCCAGCCAGGCAAGACCGCCCGCCAATTGGCCGGATGCCATGACCAGAACGGGTACGATGACGATGAAGGCGCCGGCGCCTTCGCCGTAATTGACCCAGAGCAGCAGGGCGGGTGGCAGCAGATAAAGCATCTGCATCAGGGTTTGCGACAGAAGCCAGGGATCGCGTTGGAGCAGGCGCCATTCCTTGCGGCGCAAGACCTGGGCCTGACTGCGGCCGGTGAAATGGGCGCCAGTTCTGGCGCTATGGCGGCTCGTCTGGCCGATGCTGGCCGCGGCGACAGCGAGGCGGCCGTAGCTGGGAGAAAAGAACACCATTGCGAGGGCGAGGGCCGCAAGGAAGCTGACGATGACGGGCGCGGCCGAAACGGCATCGCCCATAACGGCGCGGGCGGGGAGCCAGAACCAGCGATCCGGTGGCGGAAGCGCGGCGAGCAGATCGGGTGAGCTGAAGAGGGCGAAGCGGGAATAGCTGTCGAAGGACAGAATGGCGACGGCCTGAATGCCTATGACGAAACCGGCGCCGACAATGGCTGCCAGGATTTGGGCGATGAGGCGCGTGCGCTTGGGGCCGACGAGGCGAAAGAGGCCCATGGTGAGGGCCATGGCGATGGCGACGGCGAGCGCGGAGAAGGCCGGGAGGACGAGATAGGTCCAGAGCCAGCGAGGGCCGGCGAAAAAAGCGAGCATGTTGAGGATAGGGCTGGCGAGGAGCGCGCTCAACAAGGCTGTGGAGAGGGCCACGGCCCCGGTGCGGACGGCAAAAAGGGTGCGTGTCGAGGCGGGGGACGAGAGGATCAGATCGAGGTCGGAGCGGGCGTAATAGACGCGGGTGATGGATTCGAGCGCCTGCGAGAGCATGACGGAAAAGAACAGGAGGCCGATGCCCGTCACCATGGCGAGGGTGGGCTTGTCGGGCGAAATACCATGG
>DATMSG010000001.1:0-3893 GCA_035565515.1 Devosia sp. | reverse complement strand
CGGTTGGGGTGAGTGGACCTTTCCGAAATCTCTAGGTCGTTTCACTCAAGAACTGAAACAAAAGTAGACCTCATCCTGAGGCGCGAAGCGCAGCGCAGCCTCGAAGGACGAGGGCGTGGCACGAAGCCGCCACGCGCTCGTCCTCGTGGTTCAAGGCTTTGCTTCGCAAAGCGCCCCACCATGAGGCCTCCTGGATTGGCGTTTCAGAGCAAAAGAGAAATGATCTAAAGCTTCGCCCCATCCACGGTCGTCGCCCCGCCAGCCCCCACCTTCTTCACCACCAGCGCATATTCCGCCCGCCCATTGGCGAGGAACCGGAACGCCCCATCCCGCCCATTGAACCCCGAAGCCCCGGTCAGCAGCGCCGGATTATAGGGCGGGCTCGCCATGGAGAGCGTGTTCACATTGGCCAAAATCGTCGCCGTATAGGCAATCGTCGCCAGCGGATGCGGCCGCGATCCGAACTTGGCCTGATAATCCCCGGCAATGGCTGCAAATCCGGCCTCATCGACCGCCGGATAAATCGCCCCCGCCAACCCCGGCGTCGCAGAGATCGTGGCATCGCCCGCCCAATCCGCCGACCCCACGATCTGCACCGCATCCCCGGTTACGCCCGCACTCGCCAGCGCCGCCGCAAATGCCGGCGCACTCGCCCGCTCGGGAATGAAAAAGGTATCGATCATCCCGCGATCGATCTGTTGCTTGGCCTGCGCCACGATCTGCGCCGCCTCGTTCGATGCCGAAAAGGTGTAAACCGCCGGCGGCCCGAACCCTGCCACCACAGCCTGTTGCCGGAACGCTGTCGCCAGCGCCTCGCCATAGGGCGTCGCCGGAAAGGCCCCCGCCAGCCCGCGCCGCCCCTCGGCCTTCACAAAGGTAATGGATCGCTTCATCTCCATCTCGGGCAAGACCGAGAGCAGATAGACCCCCTGCCCCGCCGCAGCGGCATTGTTGGAAAAACCGATCAGCGGCACCCCGGCGCCCCGCGCCACATTGGCCGCCGCCATCACCTGATCGCCCTTGAGCGGCCCCAGGATCAGCCTCGCCCCGCTCGCCACCGCCGCATTGGCCGCATTGATCGCACCGGCCGGACTATCCCCGGTATCGCGCAGCGTGATGGTGATATTTTCCGCAATATTGGGATTGGCTTCCACAAAGGCGATCGCCAGTTTCGATGCATTGGCGAGCGATCTTCCGACCGCGGCAAGGGTTTGATCGCCCGAAAGCGGCAAAAGCAGCGCCACCGGCACCGGCCCGCGCCCGAACACTTCGCCGCCCGTTTGCGGCATGGCCACCGGCGTCAGGGTTCCGCTGTTCCCGCCCCCGCCATTGCCCGCCGGTTCACCCCAGCCCAATGTCCGCGAACCGATCTGAAAACTGCCCGGCGCGCAGGATGCCAAAACCATCATCAGCGCCAGCGTCAGGGCGCCGCGCCGCCAATTGGCACTTGTATGACCCAAAACCATGAAAGAGGTCCGAAATGCTCACAGTCTGTTAACAAACTCCCCCCATTTCGTTAAGCAAGTCTCAACCCGGGGGAGCTTCAGGCGCGATGGACAGGAATATGGAATATTTCATTGCCGGCTCGCCCTTTAGCGCCCCGCCGCTGGCCCCTGGCCTCTATGTCGTCTCGACCCCCATCGGCAATCTGCGCGACATCACCATTCGCGCGCTCGAGACCCTCGCTGCCGCCAGTATCGTGCTTTGCGAGGACACCAGAACCTCCGCAAAGCTTCTCGACCATTTTGGCATTCGCGGAAAACGCCAGCCATTACATGAACATAACGAGCGCGCCCGGGCCGAGGAGATCGTCTCCCGCATCGCCGCCGGCGAAGCCATCGCCCTGATTTCCGACGCCGGCACTCCCCTTCTTTCCGATCCGGGCTTTCCCCTCATCCGGGCCCTCGCCGAGGCCAATCTCCCCGTCTTCCCCATCCCCGGCGCCTCTGCCCTTTTGTCGGCCCTTGTCGTGGCGGGCCTGCCGACAGACGCCTTTGCCTTTCACGGTTTTTTGCCGCCCAAAGCCGGCGCCCGCGCTAACGCATTGGCAAAGCTGGTGGATTCACGTGAAACACTGGTCTTTTACGAGTCGCCCCGCCGCCTTGATGACACGCTCGCCGCCATGGCGGACGTCTTCGGCCCGCGCCAGGCCGCCGTGAGTCTCGAACTGACCAAGCGCTTTGAACGCACTTTTCGCGGTTCGCTGGTAGAACTGGCGGAAAAGTTCGCTGGCGAAGAAACCAGGGGCGAGGCCGTCATCGTCCTTGCCGGCGCCGCCGAACCCAGCGCCCCCGCCGCCGAGGACTGGCAGGCCGCGCTCTCGGAAGCCATGGCCGGCCAGCCGATGCGCAGCGCCGTCGATGAAATCGCCGCCCGTTATGGCCTGAAACGCAAAGAGGTCTACGATGCCGCGCTCGCCCTCAAGGCCCAGCAATAAAAGGCAAATCGCCGAGCGCGGCGGCCAGCGCGGTGAAGCGCTGGCGGCGCTTTTCCTGCAACTGAAACTCTACCGCATCCGCCATCGCCGCTACAAAACCCCGATGGGGGAAATCGACCTCGTTGTCGAGCGCCATGGCACCATCGCCTTTGTGGAAGTCAAAACGCGCGCCCATCACCGGCTCGAAGCCGAGGCGCTGGAGGCGGTAAACACGTCGCGCATCGTCCGCGCCGCCGAGCATTGGCTTTCGCGGCACCCGCGCGAGGCGGAAAAGACCTGCCGCTTCGACATTATTTTCCTTGCACCCCGTCGCTGGCCGCGCCATCTCATCAACGCGTTCGATGCGGGCGGCTGATCGCCATCTCAGTCTGACCCCGCTAAATAAAGGGACAAAAATGTCGCTCAAAGTCGCCGTCCAGATGGACCACGTTTCCACCATCAATCCGCGCGGCGATTCGACCTTCGCCATGATGCTCGAGGCCCAGGCGCGCGGCCACGACCTGCTGCATTACACCGCCGACACCCTGTCCCTGCGCGATAATGTCGTAACGGCCCTGGCCCAGCCGATCACGGTGACCGACGCCGAAAAGGGCCAGCATTTTGCCCTCGGGGAAGCAAAGCGCGTCGATCTGTCGACCCAGGACGTGATCCTGATGCGTCAGGATCCGCCCTTTGACATGAACTATATCACCATCACCCATATCCTGGAGCGTCTGCACCCCAGGACGCTGGTGGTGAACCCGCCCGCCGCGGTGCGCAATGCGCCGGAAAAAATCCTCGTGACCGATTTCCCGCAGCTGATGCCGCCGACGCTGGTGACGCGTGACCGGGCTGAAATCCACGCCTTCCGCAAGGAGCACGGCAATATCATCGTCAAGCCGCTTTACGGCAATGGCGGGGCCGGCGTCTTCTTCATCCAGGAAGGCGACCACAATCTCAATTCGCTCATTGAACTGTTCGAACAGAACTATCCCGAGCCGTTCATGATCCAGAAATATCTCCCGGACGTGCGCAAGGGCGACAAGCGCATCATCATCATCGACGGCGAACCCGTCGCCGGCCTCAATCGTATCCCGGCCGAGGGCGAAGCGCGCTCCAATATGCATGTCGGCGGCCGCCCCGAACTCTCCCCGCTTACCGCGCGCGAAAGGGAAATCTGCGCCGCCATCGCCCCGGCGCTGAAGGAGCGCGACATGATCTTTGTCGGCATCGACGTCATCGGCGACTATCTCACCGAGATCAACGTCACCTCCCCCACCGGCATCCGCGAAATCAAGCGTTTCGGCGGTCCCGACATTGCCGTCCTCATCTGGGACGCCATCGAGAAGCGCCGCGCTTAGGCAAAACTTGGCGGCACCCCGCAAATCCCGTAAGTGTCAGCTTTGGGGTTTGCGGGGGTTTTTGTGGACACTTCGGCTTTTCTGGTCGCCTTCGCGACCCTCTTTGCGACTGTCGG